>WRBL01000204.1 GCA_009784565.1 Streptosporangiales bacterium
GCGTGGGGGAAACACCCGGTCCCATCCCGAACCCGGAAGTTAAGCCCCACAGCGCCGATGGTACTGCGAGGGAAGCCTCGCGGGAGAGCAGGACACCGCCGGTACTTACGTGATGAAAAGGCCAGCCCCTCCGGGGCTGGCCTTTTCGCGTTCTTTAGCCGCTTCTCCCGCTTCACCCGGAATGGACGCGTCGTAGGATCCCCTCTTTGGCATCCGACGAGACATCGGCCTCCTTCCGTTGGCAGCCGGTGGCACATCGCCTCCCATCCGCTGGCGTTAGCGACAGCGATGGCGTCACTACGGGCGCGGTTGCCGGGGTCAGGCGGTTAGCTCTTGCACTCGTAGAGCTTCTCGCTGCTGGTGCTTCCCATGCCCGTCCCCATGCCGCCGGGACCAGTCTGAGCTCCGGCCGAGGAGGAACTGGTACCCGAGGAACTGGGGCCGGAGGAACTGGTACCGGAGGGGCCGGGGCCGGACATCGCGGAGCCGGAGGCCGACGACGCGGACGAAGCCGTGCCGCCGTAGTCCTTGGCCGGGACCGCGGTGCAGCTCTTCTCGACCCAGGAGTCGATGGCCTTGTCAGCGGCGGAGTTGCCGCGGCCCATGAACCCGCCGCCTCCGGCCCCGCCCGGCATTGAAGCCTGGGCGCCGCCGCCGCCCATCGCCGAGCCGCTCTTGCCCGCCGAGGTGCTGCTGCCGCTACTGCTGGTGCTGTTCAGCAGGAAGAACTTGAGCTGTCCGCTCTTCACTAGCTGCCGCACCTTGGCCAGGGTCGGCTCGGGTACCGATCCGCTGAAGCCGCCCATCGCCAGGACTTCCTGGCCGGTGGACAGGATGTACGGCGATGCCTCGGACCAGGACGACACGGCCATCAGGTAGCTGGCGTTGCCGCGGTGCGCGTTGACGTAGTTGTCGAGGTCCTTCTCCGAGCTGGTGAGCGACTGGGCGGCGCCCATCATGCCGCCGCCCATGCCGCCGCCGAAGCCGCCGCCCATCCGGAATCGTTCGGCCATCTCGCCCATGTTGCCGCCCTTGCCGGAGCCGCGCATCATGCCGCCGCCCATGCCGGAGTCAGGACCGGCGCCGGCGTTGAAGGAACTGCCCGCGTAGCTGGTGTCGAGCACCGACGCCGCCCAAGTGGCGGACGGGGTCAGCATCGCCACGGTCCCCGCGATCAGGCCGGCCGTCGCGATCCGGAGCGCCGTCTTGCGGGACATCCGGGCCCAGATCATGATTCCCACCGCGACCGCGCCGACCCCCACGGCCGTCCACAGCGCCCAGGGAAGGAAACCGCTGTAGGAGTTCCACAGGAACACCGCCCAGGCCAGGGAGAGGACCACGGCCGCCGGAAGCAGCCAGCCGCGACGTCCCCCGGCCCGGTAGGCGCGCCAGAACACGACGATGCCCACGGCGGACAGGGCCGCGATGGCCGGGGCTAGCGTGGCGACGTAGGCGGTGTGGGGGATGCTGCTCATGTCGCTGTAGATCGCGAAGAAGGTCAGGAACCACAGGCCCCAGAAGACGAACCCGGTCTTCACCTTGTCGGTCCGCTGGGACCGCCAGGTCCAGGCGACGCCGCAGATCAGCGTGAGGATCACCAGCGGGAGCAGCCACCCGATCTGGGGACCGAACTCGCTGCCGAACAGTTTGGTCCAGCCCGACCCGAAGCCGCTCTGCCCGCCGAAGCCGCCGTGGCCCATGCCACCGCCGCCGAAGGCCCGGCCGCCCATGCCGGCTCCCGGGAACTGGTGCGAGGCCCCGCCGGCACGGCCGCCCATGCCGCCGCCCATGCCGGGACCGGAGTCGACCGCTCCGGGAACCGTGATGCCGAACCGCTCGAGCCCGTTGTAGCCGAACACCATGGACCAGGCGCTGTTGTTCGTCGACCCGTCCACGTACGGCCGGTCCGCGGCCGGAGTAAAGGTGTAGAGCAGGATCCACGACAGCGACGTCGCCAGCGTGACCACGCCGAACAGGGCCAGGTCCCGGACGCGGCGTCCCCAGGACCCGGAGGCGCAGAAGAGGTAGGCGAGCCCGAGCGCGGGCAGCGCCATCCAGGCCTCCAGCATCTTGCACTGGAAGCCGACGCCGACCCAGAAGCCGGCCCACAGCAGCGACCGGAGGCGGCCGTCGGTCACGGCCCGGGTCCACTGGTCGGCGGCCAGGACGAGGCAGAAGGTGAGCGCTCCGTCCTCCATGCTGTGGCCCATCGTCGACGCGACGATCGGCGTCAGGGCGAAGAGGAGGGCGGCCAGCAAGCCGGGCACGGCGCCCGCCCAGCGGCGCACCATCCGGTACATGAGCAGTACCGACAGCACGCCCTCGATGACCTGCGGCAGCGCCAGCGACCAGGCGTGGAAGCCGAAGATCCGCGCCGACAGGGCCTGCGGGGCGAACGATCCCGCCAGCTTGTCGATCGTGATCGTGGCCTTGGGGTCGAAGGCGCCGTAGAAGAACGCCTTCCAGCTCTCCGACATGCTCTTGACCGCGACCGAGTAGAACGGCGCCAGGCCCGCGTCCGCGATGTTCCACGCGAACAGCGCCGCCGCGATGGCCCCGGTGACCAGGAGCAGCGGACGCGCCCACGCGGGCTGGTCGTCCGGTGATCTCCACACCTCCCAGCGCCGTCGTCTCCGCGACGGCGCTTGAGACGACAGGTCGGCCGGGTACAGGAGCGGGTCCGCGACAGCCGTGGACACAGCAGAACCTCCAGGTCGGGCATGGTGGAATAGCCGGACGGATACGGCCCGGCATGAAAAAGCATGCCGACCGAACATCCGCGAGCCCTGAGCGGCGCCTGAAAATGCACTTCACTCAGCAAGTCCAAACTGAAAGGTTCCTCCGTCTCTGGGCTGTTACGGTTAGACCCGGTCAAGATCTGGTCAAGATCAAACCTGGTGAATGCCCGAACGGATTGTCGGCTACTGCGAAGGACCAATCATCACGATGGACAATGTCGGCGTGCCCGAGATGGCCGGGCGGCTGCTCGATTTCATCGGCCATGTGTCGGCGGACGAGTTCTACCGGCATGACACGCATTACAACCGTGACTCACGGTTGGGGCGCGAATTGCTGTACCTCATCGCGAACGACGAATGGATCCGTTCCACCACCGAGATCATTAACCTGGACCGGGGCGACTCCCTCGATTCCATGGTCAAGGTCAACGTTGATACCAGCCGGATCACGCACGAGGCCTTCGGCGACGATGAGGGGCCGCTCTGGCTGCCGCTGATGGTGCTGACCATGCCGGACCAGACCGGCCCGGTGCCCTCGGCGTCCCCGGGACAGCTCACCGTCGTCAACCAGAACGGGGCGGTGCTCGCGCCGATGCGCGAGGGAGACGTCTGGCACGCCATCTCCGCGGCGCTGGCGGAAATCTTCATCACGATCGCCGACACCCGCTGGCCATGGGGAGACGAGCGGCGGCCCGGCGCCGACCGGGATCAGCGGGTCCTGCTGTCGGCCGCGGTGTTCCGGCTGCTGAGCGGGACCGGCCGTCACGTCGACTCCCTCGTCGTCGACCTGGGTGGTAACGCGGCCGGGCGCGGCGCCCGGTACGAGGAGTCCGACAGCCCGCTGGGCGAGGCGAAGCGCAAGCTCAATATCCTCATGCGCCGCTACTTCAAGGCATTCGCGCACCCGTCGCAGGCCGGACCGCACGTGGCCGCCGACAGCGAGGCGATGCTGCTGATCAGCCGGGCGGCTGAGCTTCTGTACGCGTTCACCCGGGCCGTGATCGTGGTCGTGGGGGTCGACCGTTCCGACGCCCCGGCCGTGCTGACGGCGACCGCGCCGGTCCGGAAGCTGGCCGAGGAGCGGCGGTCCATGCACCGGCTTCTCCGGCAGTTCCAGCCGCGGGCCCGGCTGGAGGTCGATCTCCTGCTGCCGTCGGGGGACGCGGACCGGCAGGTGGAGGTGGCCATCCCCGACGGCGTCTCCATCGACCTGTCCGCCCGCCGGTCGAAGACCACCACGCCCGGCCTGGACACGGATGTCGTGGTGACCGTGGACCCTCCGCCCGCCTCCCACCGGCTGACCACGCTGATGCGCAGCGTGATCGCCGAGAAGGTCCCGGCCGTGCGGGAATGCCTGGCCGGAATAGCCTTCACGCAGGCTGACACGCTGGCGCAGGTGCTGCACCAGCATCTGGTGCTGGCGGCCAAGCCGACCGACGACTCGCCGCTGCCGGCGCCCGGCGAATCGTATGACGACATCTACCGGCGCACCGACGAACTCCGTCACCGGCTGAGCGAGGTCCGCAGCCAGCTTCGCCGGATCGCGGCGTCTCCGCCCGACCCGGAGGCGGAGCTAGCGGAACTGCGCGATATCTGGGGCGACGGCGACTGGCTCCAGCACGTGCTGCTGCGCCGGGCCTCGGTCAGCGTGCCCGGCCCGGACACGCTGACCGGGCGGGCCGGCCTGATCGAGAACACCCGGCAGCGAGTCGCGCCCAGTACCGCGAAGGTGACGGTGCCGTTGGAGGTGGCGGACGCGCGGTTCTACTCGATCGCCCGGTTCTCGGGCGCGGTGAGCATCGTGCTCACGCTGGTCGTGCTGGCCTTCTACCTGTTCGCGCTGGTACGCAACTTCAAGAACGGGGACGGGCCCAGCCCCGAGGTGCTGGCCAGCACGCTGACCCTGTTCTCGGTCATCCAGGCCGGGCGGGTGGAGGCGCCCGACCGGTCCACCCTGCGCGGCCGGATGACCGGCGCGGGGAACTGGCTGATCGTCGCCTCGATCCTCCCGACCGTGGTGCTGGCGATCGCGCTGGCCTTCGATCTCAGCGGCTGGGCTCCCATCTGGTGGGCGCTCGGCACGGCCGCCGTCCAGTCACTGTTCCTGCTGGCGATGTGGCGCGGCCCGGTGTCGGCGGCCGGGGGCCACATACAGCAGCCCTACCGGGTGCTGCGTACCAGCCCGACCCCGGCCTACGAGAAGACAGGAGTCCTGCGGGCCGTCTGGTGGCAGACGGCGACCGCGAACGCGCTGGTTCTGGGCCGCCAGGCCCACGGCTACCTGGTGTGGGAACACCGGCCCGAGAACGGGGGTACCGGCGGGCCCCAGTCCCTCAGCCCGGTACTCGGCCGGCTGCAGCCGGGCATCGAGAAGGCGCTCTCGGTGGCCCGGTCGGCCCGTCACCGGGCCACGGGGATCAACGGCGTGACGGAGCCCCGCACCGCCGACGCCGGCCTGGACACTCCCGTCGCCAACATCCTGTCGATGATGCGGTCCGGCACGACCCGGGAAGCGGTCACGTTCGTCGTGCTCCGCGAGCCTCCCGCCGGGTTCCCGGCGGACGCGGTCAAGATTCCGCTGCGGATCGACCCCGACCGGCTCACCCCGGCGGAATCGGCGAGCGAGTACATCGACGTCCTGGTGGGCGTGACCGGTTCCGGGGAGTTCCTCCCGCTCCGCGACCACCCGCTGTTCGAGGTACTGCGGGCGACGAAGAACCACTGGCTCCAGGTCATGGAGATCCAGCTTCCGGTGGCCCCGCCGACCATGTCGGCGCCCGAGGACACCCTGTGGGCCCGGGTCCGCATCGGGTTCCGGGACCTGGAATACCAGCGGGTCTCGTACTTCCTCCGGGAGATCGCGGCGCGGACTCCCTTCCCCGTCTGGATACGCTCGTGGCCCGAGCACATCCCGCGGTCGCTGCGGACCGTCGGGGAATCCGAGTTCACCGCGCCCTACGGCACCCGGCGGGAGCTGATGTCGGCCCAGGACTTCGACGTGGTCTCGGTGGCGGCGCGGCACGGAGCGGATACCCGGTCGCGCACCTGGCGGATGATGGCGATCTGCGTGAACACGTCATTCGGGATGGAACATGACCTGATCGACGCGCTGGCCGAGGAGGCCCCGGACCTGAGGCTGGCCGCGATCAGCCACGCCGAACTGCACGGCATGGACATGTTCCTGATCCTCGGACGCGCGCTCGACGGCTGCCTGGGACCCGGGCAGGAAACCGCGGATCTGGAGCGGGCCCTGACCGAGAGGGTGGCGGCCACAACCCTGAACGTCGTCCTGGACGAGTGGCGGACCGCGGAGGAACTCGGGTTCGCCGGGCCGGGCCCGCTGCTCCGGGTGGACGTGAAGACCAGGGATACTCCGGGGACCCTGCAGGTGGTCCTGGACGCGCTGAACCTGGCGCTGCGCAAGCAGCTTTCGTCGCTGCCCGAGGAGGGGATGCCGGACTGGCGGGTCGTCCTCCAGACCGGTGCCGGCCACACGGCCCGGGCCCGTCTCACCACGGGCCTGCCGGTCCCCGACGAGGAGGTCAGGAACTGGCCGCCGTCCCGCTGGGCCGAGATCGCCCGGGACGCCCGCGCCATGGCCATCCGCCACCGGGCCGAAGGAAACTTCGGCATCACGGAGGACATGGTGATCAGCGTCCGCCCGGTCAAGCACGAACACCCCCTCCCCGCCCCGGACCGTCATCCGCCGGCCTCCGGGCCCGCGTAGGGACGGGCGGTCTATCCGGCCAGGGCACAGGCCAGCAGCACGGCGGTGGCGGTGACCTCGACTACTGAGCCGAAGACGTCGCCGGTGGTGCCGCCGAGTCTGCGGACCGCGATCAGCCGCATGCCCGTCCCGGCCAGCAGCCCCGCCGTGGCGGCGGCCAGCCCGCGAACCGCGAGGCCGGCACCGCCGAGGCCGAAGCCGACGGCGAGCACCGCACCCGCCAGCAGCGCTACGCTCAGGCCGCGCGAGAACGCTGACGTTCGCCCGGCGATCAGTGCTCCGAAGCCTCCGGGCCGGGCCGCCGGGGAACCCGTCGCCAGCACCACCGCGACGCGGGACGTCGCCTGAGCCAGCGTGAACGCGAGCGCGGCCGTCAGCGGTGACGGGACCGCCGCCAGGGCGGTCACCTGGATAAGCAGGACCAGGACCAGGGCGGCGACCCCCATGGGGCCGATATCGGACTTGCGCATGATGTCGAGCGCGGCGTCCGCCGGGCGCCTGCTGCCCAGCCCGTCGGCGGTATCGGCGAGGCCGTCCAGGTGCAGGGCGCCGGTGAGGAGGGCGACGAGGGCCAGCGCCAGCACCGCGCCGAGCAGGCGCCGCGCGCCGGAACCGCCGCCGGTCCCGGCCACCACCAGGCCGCCGAGTACGCCGAGAGCCACGCCGACGCCAGGCATCCACGCCACGGCCCGGACCGCGTCCCGCGGTTCCAGCGTCCCGCTGGTCCCGGCCGGGATCACGGTGAACAGGCTCAGCGCGTTCCGCGGGCCCGAGAACCTGGGGCTCATTTGAGTCGCTTCGGGATGCCGGCCACGCAGTACCAGACCTGGTCGGACTCCGCGGCGATCCGGGAGTTCAGCAGGCCGAGTTCGTCCCGGTAGCGGATACCGGACGCGGTGGCGGGCACGACACTGGAGCCCACCTCGTTCGACACCGCGACGACGTGGCGGCGGGTGGACTTCCACGCGCCGACCAGGCCGTCGATCCGGTGCGCCAGCTCGGGGCCGGCGCCGTCCCGCTCGTCCCAGACCCCGAGGTCGTCCATCACGCCCGCCAGCCACGTGGAGAGGCAGTCGATGAGTACGGCCGGGGGCGCCGAAGAGGCGAGAACCGGCTCCAGGTCCCGGGTCTCCAGGGTGCGCCAGTGCGCGGGGCGCCGTTCCCGGTGCTTGTTCACCCGGGCGGCCCAGGCCGGGTCGGAGTCGTCGGGGACCATGCCGGCGGCCACGTAGTCGACCCGGTCCCGCCCGGCCAGCATGCGCTCGGCGGCCACCGATTTCCCCGAACGCGCCCCGCCGAGCACGAGCACCCGCCGTACCCTGCGAAAACTCCACATCCGGCCCATTATGCCGAACGGGCGATCGTGCCGGCGACTAAGGCACGCTGATTCCGGGCAGCACGGCCTCGGTGACCGGCGAAGCGAGGAGGGCGCGTGACAACCAGTCCGCTGGAAGGGGCAAGGTTCCGCCCGGCCGGAGGGCAGCACGGGTACCGGCACCTGGTCGCGGAGCTCCCCGGCGGGCGCCGGGCGTTCGTGAAGGCGGCGGACGAACCCGACGCGGAAGCGTTCGCCGCCGAGGGAAACGGGCTGCGGTGGCTCGCTGAACCCGACGGCGGAGCGGCGGTGCCGGAGGTGATCGAGCAGACGCCGGAACGGCTGGCGATCGAGTACCTGGAACCCGGAAGGCCGTCGAGGGACGCGGCGGGGGATTTCGGCCGGGCACTGGCGCGGACGCACCGGGCGGGCGCGGAACGGTTCGGGGCGCCGTGGCCCGGGCGGATCGCCAGCCTGCCGCTTGACAACGCTCCTTCCAGCGCGGGGACAGGCTGGGGCGAATGGTGGGGGGAACGAAGGATCGTTCCGTATATCAAGAGGGCGGCCGATGACCGCCTGCTGCCGCCCGCGGACATCAGCCTGGCCGAGACGGTCGCGGGCCGGGCCGCCGGGCTGGGAGGCCCGCCCGAGCCGCCCGCCCGCCTGCACGGGGACCTGTGGTCGGGGAACCTGCTGTGGTCGGGCGGGCGCGGCTGGATGATCGACCCGGCGGCGCACGGCGGGCACCGGGAGTCGGACCTGGCCATGCTGGACCTGTTCGGGGCCCCTCACCTGGAGGTGATCCTCGCCGCCTACGACGAGGAGTTCCCGCTGGCCGACGGGTGGCGGGAGCGCGTCCCGCTTCACCAGGTCTACCCGCTGCTGGTGCATGTCTGCCTGTTCGGCGGCGGGTACGCCGGCCAGCTTCGCGCGGCGGCGCGGGCCGCGCTGCGCGGTTTACCTCCCGGCGGACGCGGGTAGCCGACAGGCTCGGTCCGCTCGGCTAATACGCATTGTTTACGCTGGTCAGGGGGTAATGCATATGGCGTACGATCCGTTCGAAGAGTTCCTGATCCAGTTCTTCGGGAGCCCGATGCAGCGTCGGCCGGCCCAGCGCGTCGACATCGGCCGGCTGATGACCGAGCAGGCCCGGGAACTGCTGCGAGACGCCGGTGCCCAGGCCTCGCGGCAGGGCGAGGACGATCTGGACACCGACCACCTGCTCTGGGCCTGTACCCGGCAGGAAGCCACGCGCCGGGTGCTGTCCGCGGCGGGTGCCGACCCGGACGGTCTCGCGCACCGGATCGAGGCCGGGGAACGGCACGGCCGGGCCCGGGAGCAGATGCCGAACCTCACGCCGTCGGCCAAGCGGGCCCTGCTGGACGCGCGCCGCATCTCCCGGGCGCTCAGTTCCTCCTACATCGGGCCGGAGCACATCCTGCTCGCGCTGGCCGTGAACCCCGACTCGGCGGCGGGACGGATGCTGCGGGACACGCGGATCAGCCCCGAGGGGCTGCAGGACGCCCTCACGGGCGGCGGTTCCGGTGGCCCGGGGCGGCGCGGCGGCGAGGGCCCCGGCCGCGGCGAGGCGACGCCCACGATCGACGAGTACGGCGATGACCTCACCGCCCGGGCCCGGGACGGCGGGCTCGACCCGGTCGTCGGCCGGGACGAGGAGATCGAGCAGACGATCGAGGTGCTCTCCCGCCGGACGAAGAACAACCCGGTGCTCATCGGCGAGCCCGGGGTCGGCAAGACCGCGATCGTGGAGGGCATCGCCCAGCGCATTGTCGACGGGGACGTGCCCGACACGCTGCGCGACCAGCGGCTCGTGGCCCTCGACCTGGCCGGGATGCTCGCGGGGACCCGGTACCGGGGCGACTTCGAGGAACGGCTGAAGCAGGTCATCGAGGAGATCCGCTCCCACGGGGACTCGCTGATCATCTTCATCGACGAGCTGCACACGGTGGTCGGAGCCGGGGCGGCCGAGGGCGCGGTGAGCGCCGGGAACATGCTGAAGCCCGCGCTGGCCCGCGGTGAACTGCACATCGTCGGCGCCACCACGTTCGACGAGTACCGCAAGAACGTGGAGAAGGACGCCGCGCTGGAGCGGCGTTTCCAGCCGATCCTGGTTCCCGAGCCGGCGGTCGACGACACGATCGAGATCATGCGCGGCCTGCGCGACCGGTACGAGGCGCACCACCAGGTGCGGTTCACCGACGAGGCGCTGGTCGCGGCGGCGGAGCTGTCCGACCGGTACATCGCCGACCGGTTCCTGCCGGACAAGGCGATCGACCTTATCGACCAGGCCGGCGCGCGGGTCCGGCTGCGGGAGCGGACTCCCGCCCGGGACCGGCGGGAGCTGGAGCAGAGCGTCGAGCGGCTGCGCCGGGAGAAGGAAGAGGCCGTGGCCGCCGAGGACTACGCGAGGGCGGGAACGCTGAAGTCCGAGATCGGCGATCTGTCCGCGCGCCTGGACGAGATCGCGGTATCCGGTTCGGGTGCCGACAAGACGGTGCCGGAGGTGTCGTCGACCGACATCGCCGAGGTGGTGGCGCGGGCGACCGGCATCCCGGTCGCGCAGATCACCGAGGAGGAGAAGGACCGGCTGCTGCGGCTGGAGGAGCATCTGCACGAGCGGGTCGTCGGGCAGGAAGAGGCGGTCTCCGCCGTGGCGGAGGCGGTCCGGCGGTCCCGGGCCGGCCTGGGCGATCCGAGCCGGCCGATTGGCAGTTTCCTGTTCCTCGGGCCGACCGGCGTCGGGAAGACGGAGCTGGCCCGGGCCCTGGCTATGGCCCTGTTCGGCAGCGAGGACCGGATGATCCGGATCGACATGAGCGAGTTCCAGCAGCCGCACACCGTGGCCCGGCTGGTGGGCGCGCCTCCCGGGTTCGTCGGTTACGAGGAGGCCGGGCAGCTGACCGAGGCGGTCCGGCGGACGCCGTACGCGGTGCTGCTGCTGGACGAGGTCGAGAAGGCCCACACCGACGTGTTCAACATCCTGCTCCAGTTGCTGGACGACGGCCGGCTCACCGACGGGAAGGGACGCACGGTCGACTTCAAGCACACCGTCGTGATCATGACGTCCAATCTCGGGTCGGACGTGATCGGGCGGCGGATTCTCGGCTTCGGCACGGGCTCCGGACCCGGTGACGGCGTCGGGGTGGGGGCCGCGGAGCTGAAGGAGCGGATCATGCCCCGGCTGAGGGAGTCGTTCCGGCCCGAGTTCCTCAACCGGATCGACGAGATCATCGTGTTCCGCCAGCTGGACTCCAGTCAGCTGGACCGGATCACCGGGCTGCTGCTGGAAGATACCAAGCGGCGGCTGCACGCGCAGGGGATCACCGTGTCGTTCACGGACGAGGCCGTGGACTGGCTGGCCCGGAAGGGGTTCCAGCCGGAGTTCGGGGCCCGGCCCCTGCGCCGGACGATTCAGCGAGAGGTCGACAACCGGCTGTCGTCGATCCTGCTCGGCGGGACTCTCTCCGCCGGGCAGCACGTGACGGTGGACGCGCCCGGCTCCGGCGGCAGCGGCCCCGGCCGGGAGCTGGAATTCCGGGTCTCCGGGAAGCAAGGCGATCCGGCCTGACCTGGCCCGGGTGAGGTTGACAGGGTATTCCGTCAGAATCGGTTGACAGGCAGCGCTTCCTAAATCAGGGTAGGGCACGATACGGGCCATATCCGGAAGGTGAGCCATGACCATCACGCGCGGGCAGACTGCCCCCCAGCCGGCTCTGCCGTCAGAGGAACTGCCGCCTCTCCGGGATGTCCCCGAGGTCCTGCGGGAGGACCGCGGGCTGCCCTGGCTCGGTCGCATCCTGCAGTACAACAAGGACCCGCTGGGCCTGATGCGCCGTCAGTGGGAGGCCTACGGCCCGGTCGCGCCGTTCAAGGTCGTCGGCGAGGACGGCGTGATGATCCTCGGCCCCGAAGCGTGCGCCGAGGTGTACCAGAACCGGGACAAGGCGTTCGCCAACGAGCCCGGCTGGGCCAAGATCATCGGCCCGTTCTTCCTGCGCGGCCTGATGCTCATGGACTTCGAGGACCATCACGCGCACCGGCGGATCATGCAGGAGGCGTTCACCCGTCCCCGGCTGGAGGCCTACGCCCGCGACATGCAGC
>WRBL01000205.1 GCA_009784565.1 Streptosporangiales bacterium
CGGCCGCGGGGTCCCCGGCCTCGGCCGCGGCGCCGGCGTCGCCGAGCGCGCCCGCGTCCGGCCAGTCGCAGGCCGGGGAGTCGCTCTCGGTTCCGCCGTCGCCGTCGCCGTCCGTGACGGGAACCGGGTCCCCGGCGGCCTCGGCCTCGGGCACCGCGTCGCCGTCGCCGTCCCCGTCGGCCACCGGCGTGGGCTCGATCGCCGCGGCCAACGGCGGCATCAGAGCCAACGCGGGCTGCGGTTCCGATTCCCAGGCCTTCGCGGGACCGAACAGTCCGCCTATTCCCAGCCCCACGCCCACGCCCACGTCTGCTCCCAGCCCCGGAGCGACCGCCTCGACCAAGCCCTGACGGCCGATGTCCCGGGCCGGCCCGGGACCCGGTGCTAGGGTTCCGAAGTTACTTAACGTACTCAAGTAGCTTCGAAGGGTTGTGTCATGGGCCTGAAGTTCCTGCTCCGCGGGCCGGTGCGCTGGATTGTCGCGGCCTGGGCCGTGCTGGCCGTCGGCGGACTGCTGCTGTTCGCGATCGGCCAGCTCGGCGGGAGTCCCCAGCCGGCGGGCCGCCCCGCTCCCGCGACCGGGGACGCCAACACGGCGACCGCCCCGGCCGGCGCTGGCGCGGTCCGGGTCCCGGCCGCGACCACGGTGGCCACGGTGCTGAGGACGTCCGCCCAGTACGTCCGCCCGGGGGCCGAAGGGCAGGGCGCGGTCCCCTCGTCCTGGTGGGGGCGGCCCTCGGTGCTCCCGGTGATCGGCACGCGGCCCGGCTGGGTCCGGGTCCGGGTCGCGCAGCGGCCGGACGGCTCCACCGCCTGGCTGCCCGCCCGCGACGTCCGGCTCGGGACCACTCCCTACCGGATCGTGATCGACCTCGCGACGACTCACCTGAAGCTGTACAAGAACGGGAACCTGATCCTGTCGGCCCCAGCCGGAGTGGGCGCGGCCGACGACCCCACCCCGCCCGGCGAGTACTTCGCCGCGTTCCGGGAGGCGCCTCCCGGGCCGGGATACGGGCCGTTCGTCCTGGTGACCTCCGCGCACTCGCCGTCGATCACCGACTGGTCCGGTTCCGGCGACGCCATCATCGGCATCCACGGCCCGCTCGGCGACGACACCGAGATCGGCACGCACGGCGCCCGGATCTCCCACGGCTGCGTCCGCCTGCACCTGCAGGCGCAGAAACAACTGGCCGACGTCCCCCCGGGAACCCCCATCGACATCACCGATTAGCGAATAGTCCGGATTTCTATTAATCCCCGGGCATTTCTAACTGACTCTCCCGGTTCCTGTTACGCCGGGAATCGCGAACAGACGTTGCTAGTGTCTGGTTTCGCGGTATGGGATGGTCCCTAAACCTTTCCGTGCCGTAATTCGAATGACGGAAAGGGGGACTTCATGTCCTTGCGAATTAGAGATCCGCTACCCGGGAGACGCCGTCGGCTGAAAACGGTCGCGGCCGTCGCCACGCCCGCTGTCGCCGCCCTGGGCTGCGTTGTCACGGCCCTGCCCGCGGCGGCGGCGTCGCACCCGCAGCAGCATTCCCGCCATCCGGCCGCGGTAGGCCACGCGAAGCACGCCGCCCGCGCGGCATCGCCGAAGAAACACCGCCTGACGGTGGGGCGCGTGCGTTACCGGAAAGGGGCCCGGGACTCCGACCCGGCGATCACCGTCAACATCGGGGGGACCCGGACGGGAAGCGCGAACGAGCCGGGCGGCGTGGCGGGCGTGTGGTTCCGGGCGGTCGGCAACACCGTCGCGGCGAACACGGCCAGCTGCGTGACCGACGCCGCCGGCACCTGCACGATGAACGTCACCAGCGAGGTCACTCAGTCGTACACCGTGGAGCCCGATCCCGCGCACGCGCTGCCGGCCAACTGGGCCGCCAACCCTGAGCTGGGCATCTTCGACGGCTCGTCGGTGCCGGCGACCAACCCGGGGACGACGTACGACTCGGTCACCACCCCGTCCCTCACGCCGACCGGGGGCGCGACCGTTCCGGTCGCCTTGAATACGACGGCCATCACGTCCAGGGGCAACCGGATCGCGTTCACGCGGCACGACACGCCCGACCCCAGGGACTGCGGCCTGAACGTCGGCCTGCTGGTCGACCTGTCCAGTTCGATCACCGCCGCCGGCGTGCTGCAGGAGTACCGGAACGCCGCCGAGTCCTTCGTGACCGCGCTGCAGGGCACCCCGTCCTCCATCGCCGTCCACACCTTCGGGACCGACTCGCCGGCCGCGAGCGGCACCGTCGGCGGCACGTTCGCCGACAACTCGAACGTCGGGCTCAAGCCGGTCGCCACCGCGACCGAGGCCCAGGACGTGAAGAACAAGATCCAGCAGCTCAACGTGGTGGGGGCCCAGTGGACCAACTGGGACGCGGGCCTGGACAGCTTCGTCACCTCCGGCGAGCGCTACGACGTGGTGGTCGTCCTGACCGACGGGGACCCGACCCGGTACGGCCGCCCGACCGCGGCGGCCCAGCCGGGCACCGGCTCGCCGGTCCGGACCCGGTTCCTGGACGTGGAGAACGGGATCTTCTCCGCCAACGGGGTGAAGGCCCTGCCGGGCTCCACGGTGACGCACCCGTCGGTGCAGGCCGTGGGCGTCACCACGGGCGCCCCGGTGTCCCCGGGGTCGCAGGACAACCTGCGCGCGATCTCCGGGCCCGGTGACTACTACACCACCAACTTCGCTGACCTGGGAGGGGTCCTGCGGAGCCTGGCCCGCGAGCAGTGCGAGGGCACGGTCAGCGTCGTCAAGCACGTGGTCCCGCACGACGGCGACATCAGCGAAGCCCAGCCGGGCGGCTCGGGCTGGCACTTCACGTCCTCGAATCCGGCCGAGTCGAAGGACACCGACGACACCAGTTCGGTCAACTTCGACACCAGGGGCGAGACCACTCCGACCACCATCACCGCGCACGAACGGGATGGCTACGAGTTCATGCACGACCAGACGCACTGCCATATCCCGGGCAGTAGCACGCCGGTGCACTACACGCAGAACAACGACGGGGTCACGGTCACGCCCAATCCGGATGAGCCCATCACGTGCGACGTCTACAACCGGGCACCGGCCCCGCAGGCGATCCTCAGCATCGAGAAACACGCGTCGCCGGCCACGTTCACCCACGTCGGGGAGCGCATCGAGTACACCTACAAGGTGACCAACCACGGGAACGTGGGAGTGGAGGACCTGGTCATCCACGACGACAAGGTGCACGGCACCATCACCCACTGTGACTCGAGGACCCTCGAGCCGGGTGAGTCCACGTTCTGCCACGCCGTCTACGAGATCACGCAGCAGGACGTGGACAACGGATACGTCCACAACCTGGCCTTCGCGGCCGGGGAGGAGGAGAACGGCACCGGCAACGGCAACGGCAACGGGGGCACGAACGGCATCGAGGCCGTCAGCCCGGACGGCGGAGCGGAAGTCAGGTCGATGGAGGTGCCGGTGACCGGGTAACGGGTTTCCGGACAGCACAGGGCGAAATGGGAGGCGCGGAATGGTCGCGCCTCCCTTTCGCGCGTAAGCGGTACGTAACCGTCGGGGCGGGGCAAAGGCCGGGGCCGTCACGCCGCTATGGTGATAGCTTTACGGGGCTGAATAACGTGAGGTGCATCAATGGCGGGTACCGATGCGCCGGAGTCGGCCGGCGTGCGGGCTCGGGCGGGCCAGCTTCCGGCTGAGGTAACCGGCTTCGTCGGCCGGTCCGCGGAGCTTGCCCGGATTACCCGGCTGCTGGCGGCCGCCCGCATGGTGACCGTCACCGGTCCCGGCGGGGTCGGCAAGACCCGGGTGGCGCTGCGCGCGGCCGCCCAGGCCGCGCCCGGGTACGCCGACGGGGCGTACCTCGCCGAACTGTCCGGGCTGCGGGACGGCGAACTGCTGCCCGACGTGGTCGGAGCCGCCCTGGGTATGCCCGCCCAGGACGGGCATACCCAGCTGCGCGCCGTTCTCGATTACCTGCGGGACCGTGAGGGCCTGCTCATCCTCGACACCTGCGAGCACCTGATCGACGACTGCGCGGCGTTCGCCGGGGCCGTCCTCGGCGAGGCGCCGCGGATGACCGTGCTGGCCACCAGCAGGCAGCCACTCGACGTGATCGGCGAGCACACGTTCAGCCTGCCGCCGCTGCCGGTCCCGGACAGCGCCGGGAGCATGCCCCCGGGCCGGGACGGCGACGCGGTCGAACTGTTCGCCCAGAGGGCCGCCGCGGCCGCCGCGGGATTCGCCGTCACCGACGCCAACTGGGACGCGGTCGCCACGGTCTGCCGTCGGCTGGACGGCATCCCGCTGGCCATCGAACTGGCCGCGGTTCGCCTGCGGGCCCTGACCCTGCGCGAACTCGCCGACCGCCTGGAGGACCGGTTCACCGGGCTTACCGGGGGCCGCCGCGGCGGGGTGTCCCGGCACCAGACGCTGGCCACCGCGATCGAATGGAGCTACGACCTGTGCTCCGGCGCCGAGCGCGAGCTGTGGGCGCGGCTGTCGGTCTTCGCGGGGAACTTCGGCCTGGCCGCGGTGGAGGAGGTCTGTGCCCGCGACGACGAGGCCGGCCTGACCGACGACGGGCTCATCGGCGCCTTCGCGGGCCTGGTGGAGAAGTCCGTGGTCCTGCGCGACGGCGGCCAGTACCGGATGCTCGACACGCTCCGCGAATTCGGCGCCGGGCAACTGGCTGCCTCCGGGCAGGAGACGCTGTACCGTCGCCGGCACCTGGCGCGCTACCTCGCCCGGGGGCGGTATTTCGGCGACCATTTCCTCGATGACGACCAGATCGACCGGTACCGCGAGCTCAGCGCCGAGCACGACAACCTCCGCGCGGCGATCGAATACGGAATCATCAGCGACGATTCCGAAACCGTCGCCGACGGCGCGGCCCTGGCCACGGCACTGTACGGGTACTGGCAGGTCTCCGGGAAGCTGGGCGAGGGACGGCACTGGCTGCGGCGCGCGCTGCTGGCCCTGTCACCGGGACCGTCGCCGGCGAGGGCCTGGGCGCTGATCGTGCGCGGGTACCTCGGCACGTTCGGCGCCGAGGTGGCCCAGGCCGTCACGGACACGCGCGAGGGGACGGAGATGGCCCGGGCCCTGGGCGACGACGGGCTCCTGCTGGCCCGGGCGTGCCTGTACGAGCACATGGCGTTCATGTTCGCGGGCCTGCACGAGGAAGCCTTCGCGGCCGCCGAGGAGGCGGGCCGCCGGCTGGAGACCCTGGACGACCGGATCGGCCTGCTCTGCCACGACGCGCAGATGGGGTACCTGCACATGATGGTCGGGAACCTGGAGGCGGCCATCGAGGCGTGCGAACGCGGTCAGCGGAGGCTCGGCGAGAGCCGCGAGCTCTGGATCCAGAGTTATTACCTGCTCGTGTCCGGCTGCTCCATGTTCTTCCAGGGCGGCCGGGAGGCCGACTGCGAGGAGATTATCTACCGGGCGCTGCGGGTCAAGCACGAACTCGGCGACATCGTCGGCCAGGGATACGGGCTGGAGATCCTGGCCTGGCTCGCCGCGGGTGACGGCCGCGCCGAGCGGACGGCCTGGCTGCTCGGCGGGGCCGACCCACTCTGGAACGCGGCCGGCGGCCGGCTGGGCGGAAACGCCATCATGGAGCACGCTCACACCGAGGCCGCCGAAGCCGCCCGGACCGCTCTCGGGTCCCGGCGCTTCAGCTCGCTGTTCTCCAGCGGCACGGTGTCCGAACCGGGAACGGTCATCCAGGCCGCGCTGGCCGGCGCCCGTGAACTGCCGGGCCGGAACCCGGCGCCGGACCTGTCCGCGGGCGGAACGCTGACCAGTCGCGAGCGGGAGATCGCCGAACTGGTCGGCACCGGCCTGTCCAACCGGGAAATCGCGGAGCGGCTCTATATCTCCCGCCGCACCGTGGACAGTCACGTCGAGCACATCTTCGCCAAGCTCGGCGTCACGTCGCGGGTCCAGCTCACCGTGAAACTAATGAAAACCGAAAACCGGTAATTCCCGTAAAGCCGCCGGGGGTATAGTGCCCTAACTGACGAGGCGATGGTAAGTTACCTTGGTTAACAATTGCGCTTATTGATCTGATGGGGTAATGGAGACAGTTGCCGGCTCACCGGGTACTCCGGGCGGACAGCGGCACGAAACGCCTGGAGTGGTGGTGCAGCCGCGGCCTATTGACGCGCTCACGCTGGAAGTGACCGAGCTCGTGGGCCGGAAGACGGAGATCGCCGAAGTCTGCCGGTCCCTGGGCAGCGCGCGCCTGGTCACCATCATCGGGCCCGGCGGGGTCGGGAAGACCCGGGTGGCGCTGCGGGCCGTCCGGCAGTCGGCCGGACTCTACCCGGAAGGCGTCCGCTTCATCGAGCTGTCCGGTCTCCTGAACCCGGAACTGCTGCCGGACACGGTCGCCGCCGGGCTGGGGCTGGCGACCCAGGAGTCCAAGAACCAGCTGGACGCGGTGCTCGACTACCTGCGCCCGCGTCACCTCCTGCTCGTCCTCGATACCTGCGAGCACCTGGTCGAGGAATGCGCGATGTTCGCCGAGGCCGTCCTGCGGGAGGCTCCGGGGACGACCATCCTGGCCACCAGCCGGCAGGCCCTCGACGCGGTGGGCGAACATACCTACTATCTGCAGCCGCTGCCGCTCCCGGAGACCACCCAGGACCCGGTGGCCGGCATTGTGCCCGGACCCCAGCCGGCCACGCTGTCCGGGGCCGGGGACGCGGCGGAACTGTTCGCCCAGCGGGCGGCCGCCGCCGACCCCGCGTTCACGATCACGGCCGCCAACTGGGCCGATACCGTGCGGGTGGTGCGCCGCCTGGACGGAATTCCCCTGGCGATCGAACTGGCGGCGGTCCGGCTGCGGGCGCTGCCGCTGCGCGAACTCGCCGACCGGCTGGAGCGGAGATTCGACACCCTGGCCACGCGCCGGGCCGGGACACCGCGCCACCAGACGCTGCGGACCGCGATCGAGTGGAGCCACGACCTGTGCACCGAACCCGAGCAGATGCTCTGGGCCCGGCTCTCGGTCTTCGCGGGCAGTTTCGGCATCACCGCCGCGGAGGAGGTCTGCGCCTGCCCGGACCTGCCGTCCGCCGACATCCTCCCCACCCTGGTCGGGCTGGTGGAGAAATCCGTCGTGGTCATGGACGGCGACCGGTACCGGCTGCTGGACACCATCCAGGAGTTCGGCGCCACCCGGCTGGCCGCCTCCGGGCAGGAGGACGCCGTCCGGGAGAAATTCATCACCCGGTACCTGCGCACGGCCCTCGTGTTTTCCGAGCACTTCCTGGACCACGACCAGATGGATCGGCTGCGGGCGCTGCGCGAGGAGCACGCCAACATTCGCGCGGCGATCCAGTACGGGCTGACCAGCGACGACGAGTCGATGGTCCGCCGCGGTGCCGGGATCGCCACGGCCCTGTACGGGTACTGGATGATCACCGGCCTGCCGGGGGAGGGCCGGCACTGGCTCGCCATCGCCCTCGACCGGCTGCCGCCCGGCCCCTCCCACGACCGGGCGTGGGCGCTGATCTCGCGCGGGTACCTGGGCACCTACGGCGGCGAGCCCGCGAAAGCCGTCACCGAGACCCGCGAGGGCACGGACATGGCCCTCGACCTCGGCGATAACGGCCTCTTGCTGGCCCGTGCCTTCCTCTGCCAGAACATGGCCCTGATATTCAACGGGCAGCTGGACGAGGCGTTCGCCGCCGAGATCGCGGCGCGGCCCCGCCTGGAGGCGCTCGGCGACCGTATCGGCCTGGCTTTCCTCGACGCCCAGATGGGGCACCTGCACGAGCTCGCACTCGACCTGGACGCGGCTCTCGTCGCCGCCGACCGGTGCCTGGAACGGCTGCGGGAGGGCAGTGCCACCGGAGAAATCGGCGAACGCTGGCTGCAGAGCTACTGCCTGCTGGTTGCCGCCCTCGCCCTGCACTTCATGGGCCGGGATGAGGAGGGCGCGCGGTCGGTTTCCCAGGCGCTGCCCATGTCCTACGAGCGGGCCGACAGCGTTGGCTGCGGGTACGCGCTGGAGGGTCTGAGCTGGGCCGCCGTGAACCAGGGGCGTGAGAGCCGCGCCGCGTGGCTGCTCGGCGCCGCCGACGCGCGGTGGAAAGAGGCGGGCGCCCGGCTCGGGAGCAATCCCATCCTGGAAGACATCCACCGCCAGCGCGTGGAATCCGCCCGGCAGGGCCTGGGCGAGACCCGGTTCAACGAGCTGTTCGCCGAGGGCGCCGGCTGCGACCTGGAGACGGTGGTCGAGCGGGCCGTGAGCGACGCGGACACCCTCCGCGACCCCGCCAGCGAGAGCGCGGAGGCCGCCGCGCCCGTCGCGCTCACCCGCCGGGAACGGGAGATCGCGGACCTGGTCGCCAGCGGGATGTCCAACCGGGAGATCGCTGAGCAGCTGTTCATCTCCAAGCGCACCGTGGACAGTCACGTGGAGCACGTCTACGCCAAGCTCGGCGTGTCTTCCCGGATTCAGCTGACCATGAAGCTCCCGGACCCGGGCCGGCCGGGAAGATAAGGGCCGCGGCACTCGCCGAGGGCGGGAACAGGCAGCCCGGTCCGTTAGGTACCTAAGATGCCTGTTCCCTCGGGCAACGGCCCTCAGCTGGCTCCGACCAGCCCGTGGGGGTCGATGATGAACTTCTGGGCCACGCCCTGGTCGAAGTTCCGGTAGCCTTCCGGCGCCTGGTCCAGGGTGATCACGGTCGCGTTCACCGCGTCGGCGATGTGCGCCTTGTCGTGCAGGATCGACATCATCAGGCCCCGGTGGTAGCTCATGACCGGGCACTGGCCGGTGTGGAAGTGGTGCGACTTGGCCCAGCCGAGCCCCAGCCGTACCTTCAGCGAACCGACCTTGGCGTCCTCGTCGATGCCGCCCGGGTCGCCGGTCACGTACAGGCCGGGGATGCCCAGCCCGGCGCCCGCCCGGGCCACGGTCATGATGTCGTTGAGCACCGTCGCCGGGGCCTCGCTCGCGCCCGCGCCGTGCCCGCGCGCCTCGAACCCGACGGCGTCCACGGCCGCGTCGACCTCGGGCTCGCCCAGGATCTGCTCGATCTGGTCGGCCAGCGACGCGTCCTGGGACAGGTCCACCGTCTCGCACCCGAAGCTCCGGGCCTGAGCCAGGCGGTCGGCGTTCATGTCACCGACGATGACGACCGCCGCGCCCAGCAGCTGCGCCGAGTGGGCCGCCGCCAGGCCGACCGGTCCCGCGCCCGCGACGTACACGGTGGAGCCGGTGTCGACGCCGGCCGTGCGGGCGCCGTGGTAACCGGTCGGGAAGATGTCCGACAGCATCGTGAGGTCCCGGATCTTGGCCATCGCCTGGTCCCGGTCCGGGAACTTCAGCAGGTTGAAGTCCGCGTATGGGACCATCACGTACTCGGCCTGGCCGCCGACCCAGCCGCCCATGTCCACGTAGCCGTAGGCCGACCCGGGACGGTCGGGGTTGACGTTGAGGCAGATGCCGGTCTGGCGTTCCTTGCAGTTGCGGCAGCGGCCGCAGGCGATGTTGAACGGCACGCTGACCAGGTCGCCGGTCTTGATGAACTCGACGTCCGGCCCGGTCTCGATGACCTCGCCGGTGATCTCGTGACCGAGTACGAGCCCGGCGGGAGCGGTGGTCCGGCCCCGGACCATGTGCTGGTCGCTGCCGCAGATGTTGGTCGAGACGACCTTCAGGATCACGCCGTGGCCGCACTTGCGGCCCACGTTCGCCGGGTTGACGCCCGGCCCGTCCCGCAGTTCCAGCTTCGGGTAGTCGATCGTCTGGACCTCGACCTGGCCCGGTGCCACGTAGGCGACCGCGCGGTTTCCTGCCATGACGCACCTCCTCGTGCTTAGTTCCCATCCCCGACGCTAGGCGCGCGGAAACGGCCCGTCACCTGTCCACCTGGCCAGTTCCGACTCCCTGATCGGCGCATAGAGGGCACAGAGTAAAATTTCCCGACGTGCCTGCTTCCCCTCCCGGTCCCCGCTACAAGTGGACGGCCCTGTTCATCTCGACGCTCGGGATGCTGATGGCCACCATCGACGGGTCGATCACGCTGATCGCTCTTCCGGACACGTTCCGGGGGATCGGGCTGGACCCGCTCCAGCCGGACAACAGCTTCTACCTGCTGTGGATGATCCTCGGCTTCCTCATCGTGACCAGCGTCCTGGTCACCAGCGTGGGGCGTCTCGGCGACATGTACGGCCGGGTCCGGATCTACAACCTCGGCTTCGCCGTCTTCACCGTGTTCTCGGCGCTGCTGGCGGCCGACTGGATGACCGGGCACGCGGGCGGGCTGTGGCTGATCATCCTGCGGGTCTTCCAGGGCATCGGCGCGGCGATGCTGATGGCCACCTCCGCCGCCGTCATCACCGACGCGTTCCCCGCCGGGCAGCGCGGCACGGCCATGGGCATCAACCAGGCCGCCGCTTTCAGCGGCACGTTCATCGGCCTCGTGCTGGGCGGCGTCCTGGCCCCGGTCAACTGGCGCCTGATCTTCCTGGTCAACGTGCCGATCGGCCTGTTCGCGACGGCCTACGGGTACCTGAAGCTGGTCGAGCTGGGGGAGCGGAAGCCGACCCGGATCGACTGGTGGGGCAACGTCACGTTCGCCGTGGGCCTGGTTCTGGTCATGATCGGGATCACCTACGGGATCGAGCCGCACGGGCACTCCGCGATGGGCTGGGGGAGCCCGACGGTACTGACCTGCCTGACCGGCGGGGTGGTGCTCCTCGGCGTGTTCTGCGTGGTCGAGACCCGGACCCCGGAACCGATGTTCCGCCTGCCGCTGTTCCGCATCCGGGCGGTCAGCGCCGGCCTGTTCGCCGCCCTGCTGGCCTCGCTGGCGCGCGGCGGGCTGATGTTCATCCTCATCATCTGGCTGCAGGGAATCTGGCTGCCCCTGCACGGCTACAGCTTCGAGTCCACGCCGCTGTGGGCCGGGATCTTCATGGTGCCGCTGACCATCGGGTTCCTGGTGGCGGGACCGATGGCGGGCGTGCTCACCGACCGGTTCGGAGCCCGCCCGTTCGCCACCGGCGGGATGATCGCCACGGCGGCCTGCTTCTTCCTGCTGGAGTCGCTGCCGGTCAACTTCCCGTACTGGATGTTCGCGATCCTGCTGTTCCTCACGGGCCTGTCGATGTCCTGCTTCGGGAGCCCGAACCGGGTCGGCATCATGAACGCCCTGCCCGCCGGAGACCGCGGCGCCGGGTCCGGTATGAACACGACGTTCCAGAACTCGGCCCAGGTGCTGTCGATCGGCATCTTCTTCAGCCTCATGATCGCCGGGCTGGCGGTGTCTCTGCCATCGTCGCTGCAGGCCGGCCTGACGGCGCACGGGGTACCCTTGTCCGCCGCGTCGCGCATCGCGCACCTGCCGCCGGTGACCACGCTGTTCGCGGCGTTCCTGGGCTACAACCCGGTCCAGCACCTGGTGGGCGCGCACCTGCTGTCCACCCTGCCGGCGTCCCAGCAGGCGGCGCTGACCGGGCGCTCGTTCTTCCCCACCCTGATCAGCGCCCCGTTCCGGGCGGGCCTGCACGAGGCACTGAACTTCGCGATCGTCGCGTCCCTGCTGGCCGCCGCCGCGTCCTGGACCCGGGGCCGACACGTCGCCGGCTCGCCCGCCGGGGCCGGCGCGGCCGAACCGTCACTGTCCGGCGAACGTTCGTAAAATGACCGCGGAAATTCCCGAGTCGCACGCCGGGGCCGTGCGCATGTACGGTCCTGAATTCGCCGCCGACCCGGCGGCGTTCTACCGCGAGACCCGGGCGGCCCGGGGCCCGGTTACGCCGGTTCTGCTGGTCGACGA
>WRBL01000206.1 GCA_009784565.1 Streptosporangiales bacterium
CCGATGTCGACGAGTGGATCCTCGACCCGGTGAAGGGCGAGGCCTACCTGGAATCGGTCGGAGCCGGCTCCTAGAAGGAGGCACGGGCGATGGCATTGCGGACAACCGTGGTCGGTTCCTGGTGGCCGTACCCGGAGGAAGAAACGGCGCTCGCGCGCCTTCACGCGGGCGGCCTCAGTGACGAGCACGGCCGCGACCTCCTGGACCGGTGCGCGGCCCGGGCGATCGCCGAGCAGCGGGACTTCGGGTTCGCCGAGTGGACGGGAGGCGAGTACTTCGCCGACCGTTTCGTCCTGCATCTCGCCAAGACGCTGACCGGCGTCACGATCGACGTGCCGCCCGAGGACGACGAGTTCGACTACGACGACCTTGGCCACCTGCACGTTGACGGGGACATCACGGCACCGAACGGGCTGGGCTACCTGGAGGCGTACCTCCGGGAGTCGAAGCTTCCCGGGGGCGTCCGCAAGGCGGCGGTGGTGAGCCCGTTCGAGATTCTGGTGACCGCGGATCCGGGGGCCGTCCAGGAGCGGATGCCCGAGCTGCTGGCGATCGTGAACCGGGAGCTGCGCGGGCTGGCCGAGGCGGGCTGCCCGCACACGTCCAGCTCGACGCCCCGGTCATCGGAAGCCTGGTGAACCAGGGCCAGCTGTCGGCCGGCGACGCGGCGTCGGTCATCGCCGCCTGCTTCGACGGCGTGACCGGGGTGACCCGCGGCCTCCACCTGTGCAACGGCAACAACCGCGGGCGCCCGATCTCAGCGGTAATCCGGAACGCGACCTGGGTTCCGGTCCTGCGTGAGCTCGACGGCGTCGTTGACGTGGCGACGCTGGAGTCGTCCTACTTCTGCCAGTACAACGAGCGCGAGACGTTCCGGGACCTGCCCGCGTCGATGCAGCTGGCCGCCGGGATCGTCGACGAGGCGAGCTACTGGGTCGAGCCGGTGAAGAAGATCAAGTCCCGCGCCGCGGACTGGGACATGGTCGTCGGCGCCACCTTCTGATCAACTGGCCAGCCTCAGCCGGTCAGCTCGGTGAGCACGCAGGTCTCACCTTCGTCGCGTGCGGCCGCGCTGCGGATGACAGCGAGGCCAGCCGGAGCGGATGCCGCGGCCACGAGGTCCGCGGTCTGGAAAGCCGCGTGGTTCGTGCGGTACGGCCGGTTCGAACCCGAGCCGGCCGGCGAAGGGCCGAACGTGGCGAGGACCAGTCGTCCGCGCGGCGCGAGCACCCGCGCAATTTCGCCGAACACCAGGCCCGGGTCGGCCATCAAGTGCAGCGCGGTCGCGCAGGTGACCAGGTCGATCGCGCCGTCCCGGACGGGCAACTGTTCGGCGCGCCCCTCGATGAACTCGCCGGCGGGCAGTTCGCGTCGGGCGACTTCGAGCATTCCGGCGGAGATGTCGACCGTTGCCTTCTGATGAGCAAATGCGAGCATGCTCTAGTTTCATTAGGCAGCCTCGC
This sequence comes from Streptosporangiales bacterium, assembly GCA_009784565.1. Classification (GTDB taxonomy): domain Bacteria; phylum Actinomycetota; class Actinomycetes; order Streptosporangiales; family Streptosporangiaceae; genus Trebonia. The sequence continues at coordinate 1,464 of WRBL01000206.1, forward strand.
CTTGCGACGGGGCAGTCCCGGTCTTATCCACAGAATCGTCGTGCCGGGTTGACGTTTCACGGCCTGCTGCGTTGACCACTTGCGTGGCCGCGGTCTCCTGCGTGGCTCCGCGTCCTTTTCCAGCCCGGTGGCTGGCGGCCGGGCTACTCCCGGTACCGGTCCCCGTTGCACCCGTGCGCGGGGTCTCGCCGAGGCGGGCGAGGTTGACCGCGGCGTTCAGGTCACGGTCGATGACCAGGCCGCAGTAATCGCACTGGTAAATCCTGTCGGCGAGCGTCAGGCTTGGCTTTCGCCTGCCGCACGCCGAGCACAGCTTGCTGGACGGAAAGTACCGGCCGGCCTCCACGAGATCGGAGCCGTACCAGGCACACTTGTAGGACAGCATCCTCCGGATCTCGGCGAGCGCGGCGTCGGACAGGGCCAGGTTCAGGCCCTTCTTGTACGCGCCGCCCGCTGAGCGCATCCCGGATGCGCTGAGGGTCTCCACCGTGATGACCTGATGGCGGCGGGCCAGCGCGGTCGTTTCCTTGTGCAGCACGTCACGGCGGACGGCGGCGGCGCGCGCGTGGGTGCGACCCACGCGGCGGTTCGTCTTCTCCCACCGTTTGGACGGCCGCTGCCTGGACCGGGTCCCCGGGTTCCAGGGACCCTGCTGGCGGGCGGCCTTGCGCTGCAAGGCCCGCAGCCGGCCTTGGGCGGCGGTCAGGGACTTCGGCGCGCGAACCCTCCTGATCTCCCGGCCGTCAGGGGTGCCGGCCACCATCAGGCAGTCTTCCTTTACCCCGACGTCCACGCCGACCACGGGCTCTCCCGCGCCGGCCCGCGCCGGAGCAGTCCCGGAACGCTTCACCAGAACCTGGAAGGACACGTGGCAGCGCCCGGAGGAATCCTCGGCGAGGGTCGCGGACAGGATCCGCGCGGTGCCCGCCTCGATGCGGCGGGCGAGCTTGCGGGTCGACTCGTGCGTCTTGAGCGTGCCGAGACGGGGAAGGGCGACATGATGCCGGTCCGGCTCAACGCGGATGGTCCCGGTGGTGAACCGCACCGACCGGCGCGACCTGGCCGATTTAAAGCGCGGAAACCCTGTTGCGGCCCCGGCCCGTTCGCCTTTCCGGGACTTCGACCATGCTTCAAGCCCGCGGGCCAGGGCGTCCAGACCCGTGTTGTATGCCTCTTTGCTGTTGTCGGCCCACCACGGGGCCACGGTGTCCTTGCGGCCGTTCCAGTTCCTACGCAGTCCCGCCAGGGACCAGCTCACCGCCGGAGTGAGGTCCTCCTCGGCGATCCCGTAGGTCCGCTCGGCCGCCCGCTGGCCGATGACGGCTTTCACCAGGGCGAGCATTGTGTTGTAGGCCACCCGGGCGGCCCCGGCGTGGGACCGGAACGCCCTCGCCTGCGCGGGCGTGAGGTCCAGGGCGAACCGGTACGCCTGCGCCGTCCACCCCTCCGGGATCTCGAACCTAGCCACCGTCTTCGCCCGCCTCGCGCCCGGCAGCGGACACCGCGCGCACCGCCCGGTTCCGTGCGCCGCGGCGGCCGTAGAGGCGGGCGCACATCGAGGTGAGGACCTCGATCATGTCCCGCACCAGGTCATCGGCAGTCTCCCCAGGATCCGTGACCACGATCCTCCGCCCGTGCGCTGCCAGGGCGGCTTCCAGGTGCTCCAGCCCGAACCTGGCCAGCCGGTCCCGGTGCTCCACCACGATCACGCCCGCGGACGGATCCGCCAGGATGCGCCGGAGCTTCGGCCGTTTCCCGTTCAGGCCGGACCCGACCTCGGTGACCACCCCGCCGACCGAGTGCCCGTTCGCCGTGGCCCAGCTAGTGAGCCTGGCTACCTGCCGGTCCAGGTCAGGGCGCTGGTCATGAGAAGAAACCCGCGCGTACACCACTACCCGGCCGGACTCATCATCCGGGACAGCGTCCACCCAGATCGTGCCCGACTCCAGGCGGCGGGCAGGAACCGGCAACCGGTCTTCCCGGAACCACCGGTACGCGGTCTGCGGGTGCACGCCGTTCGCGCGCGCCCACTCAGCCAGCTTCACGTACTCATTGAAACATAAGTTTGATCACATTTGCTAACGAAACACCGAACAGTTCGCAACCCCGATCAGGCGGGCCCGCCCGTGCCGCGCCGCTATCGCCCGCAGGACGAGTCCCGTCCCGGTCCCGACGTCCAGCACGACCCGCACCCCGTCGAGCCGGGCGAAGTCAGCAACCGCACGGGCGATATCGCGGTGCAGCACGCTCTCGTCGTACGCCGGGGCCCGTTCGTCGAAGGCGGCGGCGACCGCCGACAGCTGATCGGTCACGCGACCCGGCGTTCCGGACACAAGCGGCAGACTACACGCGTCCGGTCTGGTGCCAGGGTGACAGAAGTGCGTAAAGTGGCGAGTCTTCGAGCACAAGAAGGAGTCTGACCAGGTGTTTTTCGGATTAGGTTCGCTCTCATGAGGGGGCACGAGCCACATGGCCGTGCGCAACGGAGGAACCATGAAGAAGTCACGGAAAATCGCCACCATCGTAGTCAGCGGAGTCGCCGCGGTCGCAGCGGCGTCCGGGGCTGTCGCCGTCCCCGCTGCGCCCGCCAGCGCCGCGGCGGCCTGCTGGAAAGCCGGATTCAACCGGCTCGGATACCCGGCCTACTACTGCCACAATCTCGCGAATACCCCTGTCTACGACAGCAACTACGCCGTCGTCGGCTACCTGTACACGCGAACCAACTGGTTCGCGTGCCGCAGCGACAAGGGCGGCTACGTCGGCGGGCCCCACCCGCACCGGTGGGAGCTGACCACGGCCGACAACGGCCGCAGCGGCTGGGTAAAAGACACCTCGATCTACAACGAAACGAATCCCTTGCAGGTGTGCAGGACCTAGATAACGGAGCGTCGCGCGTGACGGCACCGTCGTCACGCGCGGCCTCGTCGCCGGGCCACCGTACGACTCGGCCCTCGCAACCCCGCGACCGCGCCGTCGAACCGAAGCTCTACCTCCAAAGCCGACGCCGACTGCTAAGCCAGGCAGCTACGCATACAGCTGCTGGAGGCTGACAAGAAGGACACGCGGATCGGACGCGGCGAGTTCACGGAGTTCGTCGGTGAAGCCCGCTCCGCTGTAACAGGCGAGCACCGCGTCGGCCACGGGTTCCTTCTTGGCGGCCAGGAGGTCGCGAGCGCGGCGGAGCCGGTTGAGGTGACCGATGCCCATCACCTCGCCCCACTTGGCCTCGCCCAGGGACAGGATCCGTCCCGGCTCCTGCGGGGTGCCTGCCATCCGTACCGCGACGTCGACCTCGATCTGGGTCTGCCCCGTCCCGTCGTTGATAGTGGCAGCCGCGACCTGGGCGGGGAACTCACCGAACACGGAGGCGCCTTCTCGGGCCGCCCAGTCCCGGCAGATCGCCTCGAAGTGCGGGCCGACAACCTTGGCGGAGAAAGTAGCGTGCTGTCGCTGCCACACGGTTGCGGCCTGCCGCTGCTCCAGCTGCGTCCAGGCTGGGCGCATCACGGTCTGGTAGAAGGCGATGAGAGGTTCGGTGATTTCGAACTGCGACTTCCGGGCGTGAAACGGGTCGTCTGCTCGCGTGATCAGCCCCGCGTCCTCCAGGACGGTCAGCGGGTGCAGGAGTTCCGAGGACTTGCGGCCCACGTAGTTGGCGATGCCGCCCCGGGTCGCGTTCCCTTCGGCGATCGCGCCCAGGACGGCGTTGTAGATCGCTGGCTCTCGGATATCGGTCTCCTCTGCCAGCAGATACCGGGCCTCGCGGAACAGCGGGACCGCCGGGTTGAGCACTGTCCGTGTTACCCAGGCGTCGAAGTCGGCGCGTGATTCCGGAACATCGTCCGCGACGAACTCCGACCGGTAGGCGGGCGTCCCGCCAACGATCGAGTGGACAAGGACCGCGAGGGCCGGGTCATCCTCGATCCCCCAGAACCGCGCGGCCGTGCGGTAGTCGAACGGGGCCACCATCAGTTCGAGCGCGCTCCGGCCGCGCAGTGGGGCGTTACCGGCGAGGAGGCTCCCCATCACCGACATGGCGGACCCGCACAGCAGGAACCGGGTGCCCTGTTCCTGACGACCCCATGCCTGGTCATCAAGTGCGCGTTGCATCAGGGACGGCAGTGACGGGTCCGATCGGATCAGGTACGGGAACTCATCGATAATCACGAGTCCATCGGGAAACGTGGCGCGCAGCGCCCGGATGGCCTCATCCCAGGTCCCGATCGCATAGGGCAGCGCACCTCCCGCGCGGGCCGCGATAGCAGTGCCAAGGTCCCGCAGCGAGTCCGTGGCCGTCGTCTCCGCCGCCGCGTAGTAGAAGGCATTCGTGGCCTCGGCTAGGGCCCGGAGGAGAAAGGTCTTCCCCTGGCGACGCCGTCCGCTCACGACCCCCAGGCGCGCCCGCGGGCTCCCTGACCGCACGAAATTGGCCAGTACGTCCCATTCGTAGTCTCGGTCGAACACCCATGAGGGCTTGTCGACGGCTGCCGTCGGCATCGCGACCACCGAGTCTTTCAGACGTAAGTACATTAGTCATAACTATAGTTACCACTACTACGCCTATCTCTATGGCTGGAGGAGGCGGGTGAGGAACTCCTCGACGGCCGCCTCGGCGGACGCCTGGGCGGCGGGGACGTCGTCGGCGAGGGCGATGACGAGTGCCATCTCGTTGCCGGCGGCCAGGAGGATGTGCGCGAACGACTCGACGTGCTCGGGCGGCACGCGCCCGGCGTCGGCGGCCTGGCCCAGTACCTCTTTGAGCATGCCCAGGCCGGCCTGGGCCTCGATGTCGCGCCAGCGGCGCCAGCCGAGCACGGTCGGCGCGTCGATGAGCAGGATGCGGCGCACAACCGGGTCGCCGGCCAGCCGGATCCACGCCAGTTCCGCGGCCTTAAGCAGGCCGAGCGCCTCGGTCTCGCAGCTGGCGGTGACGGCGGCCAGCGTGGCCTCGCCGACCCGGGCGTGAACGGCCTCGACCACCGCGTCGAACAGCCGGTCCTTTCCGGCGAAGTGGTGGTACAGCGATCCGCGGCTCACCCCGGCCCGTTCCAGGACCGCTTCGATCGAGGTCGCCTCGTACCCGCGGTCGGCGAACAGGTCCGTCGCCACTTCCACGATGCGCTTCCGCGTCGCCTGTCCCCGGCCTGCCCGTCCGTCCATGCGATCCTCTCGTTGACAAACCGACAGTCGGTTTGCTAACTACTAGACTATCAGTCGGTTTTCGGATCGTACCGGCTGCGGGCGCTTTGAGCACGGAGGCAAGCCATGTTCCGAACCGGATTCGACGAGCACCGGCACAGCGTGACTACCCCGACGGCGGAGATCAGCTACGTCGACATCGGTACCGGTCCCCCGGCGCTGTTCGTCCACGGGCTCGCGACCAGCGCCTACCTGTGGCAGAACCTGATCGGCGAACTCGGCGCCGGCCGCCGCTGCATCGCCGTCGACCTGCCCCTGCACGGCCAGAGTCCCGTGCGCCCCGGGCAGAAGCTCACCCTCGGCGCGTTCGCCGACGTGCTGGCCGAGTTCATCGAGGTCCTCGGACTGTGGGAGATCGACCTGGTCGGGCACGACACCGGGGGCGCGATCGCGCAGATCCTGGCCGCCCGCTGCCCGCGGCGGCTGCGGACGCTCACCCTCACCGACTGCGAAACCCAGGACAACATCCCTCCGGCCACGATGGCTTCCACCGTCGAACTCGCGCGCACCGGCCAGCTCGCCGCGGCCGCACCCGCGATCCTCGGCGACCCCGTCGCGGCCCGGGCTTTCTTCGAACCCGGCTACCAGGACCCCGGGTTCCTCACCGACGAGCTGGTCCGCGCCTACCTTGAGCCGCTCCTCGGCACCCCCGAATCCGCGGAACGGACCCAGGAACTGATCGCCGGCCTGGGACCGGCCGAGCTGCTGGCGAGCGAGCCCGCGCTGCGCCAGCTCGACGTGCCGACGCTCATCGCCTGGGGCACCGACGACCCGTTCTTCGACCTCAAGTGGGCCTACTGGCTCCAGGGACAGATCGCGGCCGCATACCAGGTCATCGAGCTGCCCGGCGCGAGGCTCCACTTCCCCCACGAGAACGCCGCCGCCTTCGCCCCGCACGTCCGGCGGCACTGGGACACAGCCGGGACCGCGCTCGCCTCCGACGCCGGCTCCCGGCGCGCCGACCTGGCCGACGCCCTCTGCGACACCATCGACGAGTACCGCGACGGCGAGGCCGCCCTGGCGCCCGAGACGGGCCTGACCGCGATCACGCGCGAAGCGGACGTGACGATCCGGGAACTCGCCCGGCTCTCCGACCCGGTCTGGACGGCCCGGATGCGCGACCAGTGGAAGACCGCCGTCGACGGGCTCGCCGAAGCCCGGCCGGGGACGCTCTCCGCCCCGCGGTTCGACCGCATAGCCGGGGCCATCGAGAGGCTCCGGGACCTGGCCAGCGATCCGCGTCCGCCCGCCGACTAGCGTCAGGGCACCCGGGCCGGCTTTTCGGCCCCTGCCCCGGCCGTCACCGGTCCGGCTGGTCCAGGACCCCGGTCACGTAGGCGGCCATCGCGCCGGGCAGGTCGGCGGGGAACCGCCGGGCCGCGGCTTCGGAGACGTCGGCCAGGATCGCGGCGCTGGCTCGCGCCGCGCGGCGCAGGCCGCCGGCGTCGAGCCCGGACACGGTCTCCTCGATCCCCGGCGGGAGGACATCCGGGTCGCGGTCCAGTACCTGGGTCAGCCCGTGCCACGGATACAGCGCGCCGGTGGCGGCGGCCCACAGCGCCCAGATCCGGTCCCGGGCGTCGTTCAGCCGGAAATGCGCCTCCCACAGCGACCCTCGCCGCAGGTACTTGTCGGCGTCGATGAGCGCGACCCAGCCGAGGAACGCCTGTTCCCGCACCTGTTCCCCGGTCATCGCGTAGGCCGTCTCCGGACCGGGCCCGCCGTCCGGAGGGCGAGGCGAGCCGTACAGGAACACCCAGTCGGGCCGGGCGCCGATGCCTCGCTGGATCTCGTAGTCGGCCATGACCGTGAGGTCGATCTGCGGCCCGTCGGCGAACTGCGCGAAGATCCGCCGGATGTACCGGTCGGCGGGCCCGTACCGGTGACGCAGCGCGTCGACGACCGCCCCCATGCCCGGCAGCGCCGCCACCAGGGACTCTTCTGCCGAATCGACCAGTGTCGCGCCGTCGTCGCCCGGCGGGGCGTCGAGCCCGATGGCCCCGTCGATGTCCGACAGCCGGTCTCCCGCCCCGCGGCCCAGCGAGCAGCCGACGATCAGCGTCACCACCGGCGGCGTGGCCTCGGAGAACTCCAGTAGCCCGGTCATCACGCGCCGCTGCCCGTCCAGTTCCGCCGGCAGCCGACCAAGCCAGTCCCGCCCAGAGAGCGCAAATTCCGTCATAGGAGGCCAACGGCCGCGGCCGGTCCTGGCTTCCCGGCGGTCAGTTCGCGCGCTACCGCCGGGACAGTTCCGGTTCGGGCGCTGCGGCCGACTTCCGGATCTCTTCCCGGACGATCAGCCTGATGTCGGCGCGGCGGGCGCGGCGCGAGGTCAGGGCGACAACGACGAGGGCAAGCAGGGCGATGAGCGCGCAGACGAAGGCCACGTGCACGGACTGCTCCACCGCCCGGAACTCGACAGGGACGCTCGCCACCTGGTTGACGGCGCCCACGATCGGCTTGGCGAAGCCGAACAGGCCGCCGGGCGGGTTCAGGTGCGTGTGCGTCCGCTGGGCGGGCGGCAGCCAGCGCAGGTCGCTGAAGTGCAGCAGCGAACTGACCGTCACGGCCGCCGAGGAGAACGCCAGGCCCATGGCGGTGCTCCGGAGCACGATCGACGGCGTCGGCCCCGGCCGGTACTTCCGGAACGCGCCCAGGAACGCGCCCAGGAAACCGACGGCCGACACGGCCACGATCACCCAGACGCGGTTCTGCGCGACGAACCACGTCCACGGTCCCACGTTCGACAGCACCCATCCGACCGGATTGGAGCCCACGCTTCCTCCCTCGCTGACGTCATGTTCCGATGCCTGTACCTACCCGAAATTTCGGATTGCAGCGCAGCGGTCAGCAATCCCGCCACACGTAATCCGTACCACTGGCCCGTATCCGAAACGTCGGCCCGAATAGCCACGGACTGACTAAAGTCACGGGCAACGCGGGAATCAGGCAATCACGGGAGACACAGAGCATGTCATCGGCGGCGCGGGACCGGTTGGGGGAGACGCTACAGGGCGACGAGGAGCCCGAGTCCAGCACCAAGTTCACGGTGCGGAGGGACGCGCTCGCGCTGGACGTCGAGGGGTTCGGGCGGACGGCGTTCCCGGTAACGCCGGCGCAGGCCCGCAAGCTGATCGCGCTCGGCCAGCCCGCGCGCTTCGGCCGCGGGGAGGAAACTCTCACGGACCCGAAGGTCCGCGACACCTGGGAGATCCCGGTCGGCCTGGTCAGCGCGACCTGGGATCCCGGTGTGATGGAGGGAGTCCTTACCGCCGTGAAGGACAGGCTCGGGCTCCCGGCTGACGTGGAACTGGACGTGGACCTGCACTCACTGCTGGTCTACGAGCCGGACCAGTTCTTCGTGAAGCACCAGGACACGGAGAAGACCGACGACATGATCGGCACGCTCGTCGTGACCCTGCCGTCCGCCTACACCGGTGGCGATCTCATGATCGGACGGGGCGAGGACTGGAAGGCGTACCGGGGCTCGAAGAATGCGCTGTCGGTGGTCGCGTTCTACGCCGACTGCCAGCATGAGGTCCTGAAGCTCAAGTCCGGGTACCGGATCACTCTCACCTACAACCTGATGCTGCGGGGCGACACGTCCTCGCGCGCTGATAGTGACGCCGGGGCCGTCGGCGAACTGGGGGCCCTGCTCCGCGAGCATTTCAGCGAGCCCGCGAGGACCGCCTGGGGAAGCCTGAAGGCCGACCGGCCAGCCCGGCTGGTCTACCTGCTCGACCACGAGTACACGCCCCGGGGGCTGGACTGGACGCGGATGAAGGGCGCCGATGCCCGTCGCGTTCCCCTTCTGCGCGCGGCGGCCGAGGCCGCCGGGTACGAGGCGATCCTGGGACTCGCCGACGTGAGGACCACGCACGACGCCTGGCCGTCGGACGAGGAGTACGAGTACCCGCGTTATTACGACGAGGATGAGGACGAGGAGTACGACGGCGAGCCCGCGGAGCCCACGGAGTTCGAGATCAACGACCTGATCGACTCGGAGGTCACGCTCACGCACTGGACCGGCCCCGACGGCGACCTGCTGGAGGAGACGTCACTGGAGGTGGACGACACCGAGGTCTGCGCGTCCACGCCGTCCGGCGACCTGGAGCCGTTCGAGTCCGGCTACGAGGGCTACATGGGCAACTGGGGCAACACCCTCGACCGCTGGTATCACCGCGGCGCGATCGTCGTGTGGCCCCGGGCGCAGGCGTTCTCCAACCGCGCCGAGACCTCGCCTGCCTGGGCCCTGGACCAGGTCGCGTCCGTCGCGTCCTCAGGCGGCGCGGCCGGTGCCCGGGACCTGGCGGCGACGTTGGAGCCGGTCTGGAGCGCCTTTCGCACGGGAGCCGCGCTGCCGCCGCTCGGCAAGGCGCTGCGGGCGGCGGGCGCCGTGGCGGACCCGAAGGTCGCCGCCATGCTGCTGGCCCCGTTCAGAATCCAGCACCTCACCGAGCACCACGCTAAGGCCCTCTCCCAGGTCGCCTCCTGCTACGGGCGGGACTGGGCCGGGAAGCTCTTGAGCGGCTGGTTCGGCGAGGACCGGCCCGCCTGGGACTACGGGACCCGGGCCGACGAATGGGTAGCCCGTTCGCTTCCCGGACTCTGCCGAGGCCTGTTGGACGCGGGCCGCGACACCATCGCGCGACGGCTGGTGGAGCTGTCGTGGGAACAGGTTCGGCAGTCGACTGCTTCGGGGGTCGCCTCGCCCTCGCCCAGTTTCCGGGACTTGAAGCTCCGGGAGCTGGGCAAGCCGCTTACCTCGCTGCTGACCGCCGCCGCGGCCTCGGGGGCCGTCGGCACGCTGGCCGCGGTCTCTGGTTACCTCCGAGAGCTGGACGGCGAGCCGGTCGCGGTCCTGGAGATGGCCGTCCTGCGGGCCGCCTCGGAGACAGCCCCGCTGGGCGGATCGTCGCCCCCTGCCGGGAAGTTCCGCGAACTGGCCGTCGACTGCGCCGCCCGCCTGCGGGGCCTGCTGGACCGGCCGCGGCGCGAGCCCGGCGACTGGTCGATCACGCTGCCGCGGGGCGGCTGCACCTGCGAGCTGTGCG
>WRBL01000207.1 GCA_009784565.1 Streptosporangiales bacterium
CCTGGCCGGCGGCCCATTCCGCGAAGGCGGCGAAGATGGCGTCCGGATCGGCTTCGCCGGTCTCGGGGGAGCGCGGGGGGAGAAGATCGGTGAGCGACATGTCACTTCTATGGTGCCCTGCTGGGGAGACTGCTTGGGCCGCGGGGTGCCGGCGCGCGACGGGCCGGGCGGCGGGCGCAATCGTGTGCCGGCTCGCGTCGGGCTTGGGGCGGGCGGAAGCGGCTCGCATTCATCTGGTTGATGCGCTCGCTGTCATTTTTGCCAGCAAAATTGGACAAATCTCTGACCGAAATGTCCCGGTAGCTGGTGTGCGTCGATTGCAGATGTTTAATTATGGGTTTCACGGGGCCGATTCTTGTCTATATGCATCTCGCCGTGGGCATTCTTGTCCCGGCGCATGACACCGGAGTGAATAGGGGGAATGTCATGCGGAAAATCAGGCATATCGCCGCCATGGCGGCGGGAACCGGTCTGCTCGCGCTGGGGGGCGTGGGCGCGGTCGGTACCGGTCACGCGAACGCGAGCACGAACACGCACGTGAGCGGGTGCAGCGACAGCGCGACCGGGCTGACGGCCGGAGTGCAGCCGAAATGCTCGTCCTCGGGCACGGTCCGGTATCCGACGCAGATCAAGCTGACGGTCAACTCTGACCAGCTCAGCGCCCTGCTCAACCCGGTCACCGGCGGCGTGGGCCAGGGCATCAAGGACAGCTGGAGCCTGGCCTGCTACGCGGGGTCCACGAGGATTCTCAACGAGTCGGGCACGTTCAAGGTCACGTCGAGCCAGACCAAGACCTCGACCACGCTGCCGCTGCGCGGCCAGACGCCGAGCTCCTGCTCGGTCAAGTCGACCGTGTCGACTCTCCTGGGACTCAGCGAGACCCTGATCGGCAGCATTCAGGCACTGGGCGTATCGGACAGCGTGACGGCGGACACCGGGACCCTCGGGGCGGTGCGCAACGCCACCACGTGGTGTGCCGACTCCATGGGCAACGCCGGGGTTCCCGGCACCAAGGTCGCGGCCTGGAAGTGCCTCAGCGACCTGTCCCAGCGGTGGATCCACGCGCCGAACGGCGAACTCGTCCACGAGGGACGCTGCCTCGGCTACACCGGCACCGGGGCGGTTGACCAGCAGGCCTGCACCGGCGCCGCCGACCAGATCTGGAGCATCGCCGGCGCCGGCCGGGAACTGCATTCGAAGGGAGGCCGCTGCCTCGCGGTCGGCAAGTACCGTGACGGCACTCAGCTGTGGGCTAACCCCTGCCGGTGGGGCGTCTGGCAGCGGTGGACGATCGTGCCGCGGTCGAAGTACTGACCAGGGCTAGCTAGACCGTCAGTCAGCGGCAACGGCGCCGCTGACTGACGGTTTGGCGCCTTGTCTTATGTGTCCGTCTACAGGACGGCGCGGACGCGGCGGAGGACTTCCTCGGTGCCCAGGGCGCCGCAGATCTCCGGCATGTCCGGGCTGCGGCGGCTGCCGGTGAGAAGGACGCGGATCACGCCCGAGGCGTCCGCGATCGACCCCGGGTAGGAGTCCGGGTCCTTCTTGTAGATCTTCTGGTTCTTCGCGAAGCCCATCTCCTGCGACAGCGAGCGGACCTGGTCGAACCAGACGGTGTCCTCCGACGGCGCGACGTAGCCGTCAGCGAACCGCGACGCCAGTTCGCGCACGATCTCCGGCGACAGCCCGCCGAACCGCTCGTCGGAGGCGTCGGTCACCAGCTCGAAAACGGACGAGAAGAAGAACCCGTAGACCGGGCGGAAGTCCGACCACTTGCGCAGGTCCTTGCGCGGGTTCTCCACCTCGGGGCCGCGTTCGACCTTGAGCGCCTCGAGGGCGACGATCCGTTCGGCATCAAGGGTTTTGACCAGGCTCTGGTCGTGGGTCTGGGCCCAGGCCGACACCCGCTCGATGATCTCCTCGCCGGACAGGCCGGATACGAAGTCGGCGCTGATGTCCTCCAGCTTGACCAGGTCGACCAGCGGCCCGGCGCTCCCGAAGTCCTCCAGCTTGATCGGCGCGGCCAGCGCGTCGGCCAGCGGCATCTCGGCCAGCCGGCCGTTGGCCAGGCCGCGGAGGTAGTACTGCACCGCCTCCGGCGGGAAGCCCTGCTCGACGTAGTAGGCGACGCTGGCCTCGGGGTCCTTCCGCTTGGACAGCTTGCGGCGGCTGCCGCCCTCCTGCTTCATGAGCTGGGCGATGTGCGCGTACCGCACCCGCTCGAAACCGAGCGCGTCGAACAGCTGGTGGTGCAGCTGCACCGACGACAGCCACTCCTCGCCGCGCAGCACCAGGGTGACCCGCATCAGGTGATCGTCCACCGCGTGGGCCAGGTGGTAGGTGGGCAGCCGGAGGGCGTTCTCGCTCGACTTGAGGATGACGATGTCGTTGCGGTTGTCGTCGGCGGTGAGCTCGCCGCGGACCGCGTCGGTGTAGGTCACCCGCTGGCCGCCGACGCCCGGGGAACGGAACCGGATGACGTAGGGATCGCCATTGGAAAGGCGCGTGCGGACCTGGTCCTCCGGGGCGTCCCGCCACACGGCCCAGTCGCCGTAGTAGCCGGGGAGGGCACCGGTGGCCTTCTGCTTCGCGGAGATCTCAGCCAGTTCGTCCTTGGTGGCGAAGCACGGGTAGGCCTTGCCCTCGCGCATCAGCTGGCGCACGTAGCTGGCGTAGATCTGCGCCCGCGAGGACTGGACGTAGGGGTCATACGAGCCCCGGATCACGCCTTCGAGCTCCGACTCGTCGGGGTGGATCCCGAAATAGTCGAACCCGGCCTGGAACTGGGCCAGGGCGCCCTCGGAGAACCGGGACTGGTCGGTGTCCTCGACCCGCAGGACGTTGACGCCGCCGCTCTGCCGGGCGAGGGCCAGGTTGATGCTCGCGGTGAAAATGCCGCCGATGTGCAGCCAGCCGGTCGGGCTGGGGGCGAAGCGGGTGACTTCGGCCCCCGCGGGCAGGTCGCGCGGCGGGTAACGCTGTTCCCAGTGCTCCGTCTCCGGGAGGTCGGCGGGGAACAGGGAGTCGATGAGATCCCGGCTGAGCGGGCTCGCGGGGCCGTTGGTCATGCTGTCAAGTCTATCGACGGAGCCAGCGGCGGGGACGCGTGGCGGGAGGAGGGCCGGGGAGCGCCTCGCATTCGGCCAGCCGCGCCGCGACGGCGGGCGGCAGCAGCGAGCGGGGCGGGGTGCCCGCCGCGTGGGCCAGCCGGCGGGCCAGTGACGACGCCGACGGCCGGCGTTCCGGGTCGGGATCCAGGCATTCGGCCGCGAACGGGAGGAGTTCCGGCGGGCAGTCGCTCAGGTCCGGGGCGGGCGCCAGGTCCTGGCCCGGGCCTTCCCCGGGGCCGCCCGGGTCACGGCCGGTGGCCGCGAAGACGGCGAGCCGGCCGAGCGCGTGCAGGTCCCCGGAGCGGGGCGCCGGCCAGGTGGCGCCCAGGGACGCCCGGTTCACGCCGGTGTCGGTGACGGTCGGGCCGTCGGTGCCCAGCAGCACGTTGCCCGGGGTAAGCCCGGCGTGGATGAGATCGTCGCCGTGCAGCGCCTCCAGAGCGTGGGCCACGCTGACCATCAGCCACAGCGCGGAGAGGGCCGGCAGCGGGCCGGTCTCGGCCACGGCGCGCGCCAGCGACGGACCCCGCACCAGGGGACTGGCCGCCCAGGGGCGGGCGGCGCCCCGGTCGTCCGCGATGACGCGGGTCAGGTGCGGGCCCCGGGCCAGTTCCGCGGTCAGCAGGCCAGCCTCCAGCCGGCGGCGGAAGGCGGGACGGCGGGCGGCGAGCCCGGGATCGAAGAACTTGACCGCCACCGCGCCGGCTTCCGGTGAAGGGGAAGGACCGCAGCGGGAGTAGGCCAGGTAGACGCGGCCCGCGGGGCCGGCCCCGATCAGCGCGGCGATCCGGTACGGGCCCGCGCGCAGCGGATCGCCCGGGCCGAGGGACCGGTAGGCCGGCTCGCTCCACTGCAATGTCGAAACCCATATCCAGGCCGTCCCGGAGAATTCTTTCTCCTTGACCGGCGCGGGCCGGAACTGGGCACAGGGAATTCCCGGATATTCCGGCTTGATGATCATCGAATGGACCTGGTCGGAAACCGCGACCGCGAGATCGGCGGCGGGATTGTCCGTCAGCGCGCCGCGCAGCTTCGCGCTGCTGACCAGCCGGTTGATTTCCACGATCATCGGCCCGCCGAATCCGGCTCCGCTGCGGGTGACCAGGCCGATCCCCACGGCCATCCGCACCCGGACGCGGTCGTCGGCGCTTGTGTTGTCCGCGGCCAGGCCGGCCGCCAGCGAGCGGATCAGCACCGGCAGGACCACCGTCGGGTCGATGTCGGAGGGCAGCATCGCGTTGATGCCGTCCCCGGTCCACTCGTGCTCGACGGTGCCGCCGCCCCCGTGCCCCGCGCCGCCGGCGTCGCCCGCCAGGCGCAGGCCGCACCGGGCGAGGACCAGGCGCACGAGTTCCGGGAGCCGCTGCTGCACCCTTCCCTGCAGGGGCGCCGTACGGGCCCCGTATCCCACCACGTCCAGTACGAAGCCAATTCGGAGCTTCCGCCCGGAATCGCTGCCGGCGCGCGCCAGCGGCGCCTGCCCGTCTCCCCGGGACTGGGCAGCCGTCAATTCACCCATTTCGTCCCTCCCGGTATGAGAGTAATGCGTGGCTGGCAGAATATGGACTGTGCATAGCGGCCCGCTTCGACCCACTCCCGGTTCCCGGCCCGATTCCGTTCCCCGGCCCCGGCGGGGAAAATGGCCCGCGGCCAGCCTCATGGCGGCGCTGGCCGACGACGCCTGCGAGTCGCTGCTGGCCCGAGGCGTCAACGTCAGTTTCCGGAACCGCGACGTGATCGTGCGCCAGGGCGAGGCGGGCGACTCGCTGTACGTGCTGACCGGCGGCGTGGTGAAGGTGACGGTGTCCGCCGAGAACGGGACCGAGACCATCCTCGCCCTCCGCTCCCGGGGGGACCTGATCGGGGAGTTCGCGGTCATGGACGACAAGCCGCGGGTGGCCACGGCGCGGGCGGTCGGCGCCGTGGGCGCGATCCGTATCGGGCGGCCGGACTTCGACGCCTTCGGCCGGCGCCACCCCGCGGCGCGGGAGACGCTGACCCGGTCCCTGCTGGCCAAGATGCGGGCCTCGACCGACTGGTACGCCCAGCGGGCCCGCTCCGCCCGCGAGCGACTGGCCCGGGCGCTGTACGACCTCGCGGCGGACTACGGGGACGCGGAGCGCGACGGTTCGGTGATTATCCCGCTGGAACTGACCCAGAGCGAGATGGGCGAGCTGGCGGGCACCGCCGTCTCGACCACCGAGCGCATCCTGGCCGGGCTCCGCGAAGAGGGCGTCATCGTGACCGGCTACAAGGAGATCACCGTGCGGGACATGGCGCGCCTGCGGAAGATCGCGGTCACGCCCCCGAAGTGACCCCGGCGGCCGGGCCCCCGGGATAACACACGGCGAAGCCGGCGTTACGCGGTGGCGGCGGCGTAGGCGCTGGTGGCCGCCAGGATCGCCATGATCACCGCGGCGATCCTGGTCAGCCACTTGAGGTTGATCAGGCGCAGCAGCTTCCAGCCGACGAGCACGGCCAGGCCCGCCGCCACCCACAGCGCCGCGGTGGCGCCGATCCCGACCGCGACGGGGTCGTGGAACTCCGCGGCCAGGCTGGCCGTGGCGATCTGGGTCAGGTCGCCGAATTCGGCCAGGAAGATGACCGCGAACGAGGTTCCCGCCACCGGCCAGAACGACTGCCGGACGTCGCGGCTGGCGTCCTCGTCGTCCTCGGTCTTCTGCCGCCACAGCATGACCGCGCCGACGCAGAAGGCGACGGCCGTCGCGGCGTAGATCCAGCGGTGAGGGAGCAGGCTCAGCGCCCCGCCGACGGCGGTCGAGAGCACCACCTGGACGAGGAATCCGGCGGCCGCGCCGACCCATACGTAGCTGGCGCGGTATCTGCTGCTCAGGATGAGACAGGCCAGGATCGTCTTATCCGGTAGCTCTGAGGGGAGAATCGTTGCGAAGGTGGTGAGGGCTGCAGTGAGGCTCATCCGGGGTCTGGCTCCGTCGGTCGGGCCGGACCCGGGGGGCTGTGCGCCGTTTCACTACTGCACCCTCGGCCCGGCAGCGTGGACACGAGCGGTGTCGTCGGTGACGACGCGACGCGTGCGTTGCTTCCTGCGGCCGAAGGTCTCGCTCGGGCGCGCCTGCGCGCGCCCCCCGGGTACCGGGCCAGGCGCCCCGGGCGGCGTCCGCGCGGCGGACGTGACCGGAACCCTGCGCCGCGATTGTCGGCATCCGGCGGCGGAGCTACTCCCCTTCGCTTTCCCATAGCCTAACGCCGCGGGCCCCTCGCCGCCTATGGGATCACGGCCTGTATGGTGAACGTCACAGACAATGCTTTACGTCGTTTACGGACCTGATTGACAGGAATCCAGGGCGAAGGGGATTTCAGGTGGCCGGGTCGCTGATGGCGGAACGGGTGCGGGTGCCGTCGCCTCTGATCCCCTGGCGGATGCCGTCAGGGCGAGGGGCGACCGAGCAGCCCAACGCGACCGGAGACGGCGACGCGCCGCTCACGCTCCGGTTCTGGGTGTTCCTGGTGCTCACCGGGGTGGCGACGGGGCTTTTCTCGGCCCTGATGATGCTGGTGCTGAATCCGGTCCAGCACCTGGCCTTCGGGTACGGCACCGGCACCTACCAGGCGGCGGTCGAGCGCTCCGGGGACATCCGCCGCCTGGTCGCGCTGCTGGCCGCCGGGGTGTTCGGCGGGGTCGCCTGGTACTTCCTGCGGCGGTTCATGCCGGGGGAGAAGACCGACCTGGACGACGTGGTGTGGCGGCCGGGCCAGCGGCTGTCGTTCCGGCGGTCATTCCTGTCCGGGGTGATCTCCGAGGTGGTCGTGGGACTCGGCGCCTCGATCGGCCGCGAGAACGCCCCGAAGCTGATGGGGGGCGCGTCGGGCAGCGTCCTCGCCGACTGGGGACGGCTGACCCCGGGGCAGAAGCGACTGCTGATGGCGTGCGGCGCCGGCGCCGGGTTCGCCGCCGTATACAACGTGCCGCTGGGCGGCGCGCTGCTGTCGGCCGAGGTGATGCTCGGCACGATCTCGCTGCCGGTCATCCTGCCCGCGCTCGCCTGCTCCGGGATCGCGACCGTGACCGCGTGGATCTACCTGCCCCGGCAGGTGACCTACCCCCACGTCCCGGACTACCAGGTGACCATCCCGCTCATGATCTTCGCCCTGGCCGCCGGGCCGCTGACCGGGGTCATCGCCAGCGGGTACATCCGGGTCATCGGGTGGGTGACTCATTTCCAGCTCACCGGGGTGCGGTCCATCGCCGCCCAGGTCGCGGCGATGGGACTGCTCGGCGTGGCCGGGTTCGGGTTTCCCCAGCTGTTCGGGAACGGGCGGGACATGGCCTCCGACGCGTTCGCGGGAGTCGGGGGCCTCGGCGTGCTGCTCGCGCTGGCGCTGCTGAAGCCGCTGATGACGGCCATGTGCCTGGGCGCCGGCGCGTCCGGCGGGCTGTTCACGCCCACCCTGTCGACCGGCGCGGTCCTCGGCGGCGCCGCCGGGATCGCGTGGTCGGCCGCCTGGCCGGGCTCGCCGGTCGGCGCCTACGCGCTGGTGGGCGCGGCCGCCATGATGGGCGCGGCCATGCAGGCGCCGCTCGCCGCCCTGGCGCTGATCGTGGAGCTGACCAGCGGAGGGCATTCCCTGCTGATTCCCATGATCGTCGCCACGGTCCTCGCGACGGCCGTGGCGCGCCAGATCGACGGGTACTCCATCTACACCGCCCGCCTGCGCGCCGGGTAAGCGCTCCGGCCTCAGGAGACCAGGTCGGCCAGGGACCCGGAGATCCAGTCCAGGCTCTCGGCGATCCACGGCAGGGCGACCGGGTTGAGGGAGGCCAGCGCCGCCTCCTGCCGCGACGGCGTGTCTCCGTACAGCCGCGAGGTCGCCACCCGCATCCGCAGGGCGTCGTCGGCGTCCCCGAACGCGCTGCCGGGCAGCACCCCGATCCCGTACTTCTCCAGCAGCAGCCCGGCCAGGTCGGCGGAGGTCTTCACCCCGTACCGTCCGGCCAGCAGGTCCCGGTGCGGGCCGAAGTCCGGGTACAGGTAGAACGCCCCCGACGGCGGCGCCACCAGCGCGCCGGCCGCGCTGAACGCCGACGCCACCTCGCGGGCGACCCGGCTGTGCAGGCGGCGGGAGACCTTCACCCGCTCGGTGATGTCGGGCAGTTCCTCGAACGCCAGCGCGGCGGCCTGCTGCACCGGGGCGGCGGGCGCGGACCAGATCTCGCTGCCGGACGCCAGCAGCGACTCGCGCAGGCCGTCCAGGGGGCCGTCCCCGGACGGGACGCGGGCGACGCCGAGCCGCCATCCGCCCAGCGCCAGGTTCTTGGACAGGCCCGAGGTGATGACGGTCCGCTCGGGGGCCAGGGAAGCGGGGCTCGTGACCGCGTCGGGGCCGTCGAACGCGAGATCGCGGTAGATCTCGTCGGAGATGATCAGCATGTCGTGGCGGCGGGCGACCTCGGTGACGGCCTGGACCAGGCCGGCGGAGGCCAGCGTGCCGGTCGGGTTGTCGGGCAGGGTCACGATCACGGCGCCGAGCCGGCGGCCGTCGGCGGCGGCCGCCTTCGCGGCGACTTCCAGCAGGTCGGGGTCGGGCACGCCGCCCGCGGCCGGTACCCCGGCCGCCCCGGCGGGCACCGGCACGTGCACCGGGCGGGTTCCGGTCAGCGTGGCCTGGGCCGCGTAGCTCACCCAGCTGGGCCGGGCCACGGCGACATCGACCGAACCGCCCAGGCTGAGCAGCAGCCCGTACAGCAGGGCCTTGCTGCCCGGACCGCACACCACGTCGCCGGGAGAGGTCGGCAGTCCGCGGCGGGTCCAGTATCCGGCGGCGGCTTCGCGCAGCGCCGCGGTCCCGGCGACCGGGCCGTAGCCGTTCTGATGGCTGGCGGAGGCGAGGGCGTACCGCAGGATCGGTGCCGCGGGCACTCCCGCCTCGCCGAACGCCATCGGCAGCACGCGCTCGCCGCGCTGGCGTCGTTCGTCAAGTTCCTGTCCGGCGGCAAGGGTCGCCGACACTCCCGCCGGGCGGTGATGGAGTGGTTCGTCGGCGGGCGGGACGGGGGTCAGGTGCCTCGCGCCTGCCGTGATTTCAGTGCGGAGGCCGGACTTCCGGGAGTCCGGCTCGGTTACGATCGGCAGCGGCGCGGTGATGGCCATAAAAGAAGGCTCTCCCTAGAGTGACATCAGTACTCAGCGTGATACAGGATTACCCGCAACGAGCATAAGTACAAGCGCTGATGAGTGGGGCATAGGTTAAGATCAACTGATGCTAGATATCAGACGGCTCCGGATGCTGCATGAGTTCGCCGCCCGCGGCAGCATCGCGCGCACGGCTGAGGCGCTGGGCTACACCCCGTCGGCGGTGTCCCAGCAACTGGCCGTACTGGAGCGAGAAGCGGGCACGCCCTTGCTGGACCGGACGGCGAGAAGCGCCGGGCTGACCGACGCCGGCCGTCGGCTGGCCTCCTACGCCGAGCGCATCCTCGCGATGGTGGAGGAGGCCGAGTCCGACCTGTCGGCCAGAGCCTCCGAGCCGGCGGGCCGGGTGGTGGTCACCGGCTTCCCGTCGGCCGCGGTCGCGTTCGCGCCGGCCCTGGCCCGGTCCCTGCGGGCGCACCCGCAGCTGTCGCTCCTGCTGCGGCAGTCCGCCCCCGACGAGGGCCTGCAACTGGTCCGCTCGGGGGAGGTGGAAGTCGCGATCGTCGACGACTGGACCGGCCGTCTCGCCGCCGACCTGGGCGGGCTGAACTCCACCCTGTCCAAGGCGACCGACGAGCTGGACCCGGCGCAGGGCGTCCTGAGCTACTACCATCTGGTCCGCGACCCGCTGGTCCTGGTAGTCGCCCGGACGCACCCGGCGGCCGACCCGGACCGCCCGGTGGACCTGCGCGAGCTCCGGAACGAGATGTGGCTGGCGGCCCCGGCCGGAGAGCCCTCCCGGGAGGCGGTGGACCGGCTGCTGGCCGCGGTCGGCGTGACGCCGCCGGTCCCGTCGGAGTTCGAGGGCCTGGGCACGATCGCCAACCTGGTGGCCCGGGGCCTGGGCATTGCGATCATGCCGCGGCTGGCGGTCGGCGCGTACGAGAAGCGGCTCGTGGTTCGCGAGCTGCCCGCGGGGCTGGACCTGGCCCGGGACGTGTTCGCGGTGGCCCGGACGGCCAGCCTGATGCGCCCGTCGGTGTCCGTCGTCGTCAGCGCCCTGCGGGCCGGGGCCCGCTCGATGTCCCAGCGCGCGGCCGCGCATGACTCGCACGACCCCGGCCCCGACGCCGACCTCGCCGACTCCCATGCCCTCGCCGAGGCCCAGGAGCTCAGCGAGGCGCAGGAGTTCAGCGAGGCGCAGGAGGCCGGCGACGGGCAGGACCCCCACGGGGACCAGCCTCACGGCCAGCACGAGCACCAGGAAGCGTAAGGTTGCCCCCCGTGGATCTCGATCTCTCCTCCGACGTCGTGACGCTGACCGCCGCTCTCGTGGACATCGCCTCCGTCAGCGGCGACGAGAAGCCTCTCGCCGACGCCGTGGAGCGGGCGCTGACCCGGCTGCCGCACCTGACGACCCGCCGGACCGGCAACACGCTGGTGGCCCGCACGAACCTGGGAAGGCAAGAGCGGGTGGTGCTGGCCGGCCATCTCGACACCGTGCCCCACGCGGACAACTTCCCGTCGAAGTTCAGCGCCGACGGGACCGTCCTGCACGGGGTCGGCTCCGGCGACATGAAGGCGGGGGTGGCGATCCAGCTCAAGCTGGCTCACGACGTCACCGAGCCCGGCCGCGACCTGACCTACGTGTTCTACGAGTGCGAGGAGATCCAGGCCGAGCGCAACGGCCTGTACAAGCTCTCCCGGTCCGACCCGGACCAGCTCGCGGGCGACTTCGCGATCCTGCTCGAGGGAAGCAACGCCGACATCGAGGGCGGCTGCCAGGGCACGCTCCGCGCCGAGATCACGGTCAAGGGCGCGCGGGCGCACACCGCCCGGTCGTGGATGGGGCGGAACGCGATCCACGCGGCCGGGGAGATCCTCGACATCCTGCGTGCCTGGGAGCCCCGCCAGCCCGTGGTGGACGGCATCCAGTACCACGAGGGCCTCAACGCCGTCGCCGTCACCGGAGGCGTCGCCGGGAACGTGGTTCCCGACGAGTGCGTCGTGACCGTCAACTACCGGTTCGCGCCCGACAAGTCGGCGGCGGAGGCGGAGGCCTGCATCCGGGAACTCTTCGGCGCCTGGCCGGTCAAGGTCGTGGACCTGGCGCCGGGCGCCCGGCCGGGCCTGACCGCGCCCGTGGCCGCGTCGTTCCGCGAAGCGGTGGGCGGCGAGGCCCGGGCCAAGCTGGGCTGGACCGACGTGGCCCGGTTCTCGGAGCTGGGCATCCCGGCGGTGAACTACGGGCCCGGGGACCCGGCCATCGCCCACACCCCCGGCGAGTTCGTCGAGGTGGCGCGGATCCGCCACTGCGAGCAGCGTCTCCGCGCCTGGCTGCGCTAGCCCGTTCGGTTACTTAGCCCACTCGGCGAGGGGGAACGTGGTGGTGTGCTTGCCGCCCTTGGAGTCGATGTAGACGACCGAGATCTTGTCCCCGGGGTGGGTGGC
>WRBL01000208.1 GCA_009784565.1 Streptosporangiales bacterium
CCCATCAGGGTGGCGATGAGCGGCGGGATCTTCAGCTTGGCTATCGCGAGCCCCTGGAGCGCGCCGAACGCGGCGCCCGTGGCCACCCCGATGAACGCTCCCAGCCAGATCGTGCCGGCGGACGCGCTGGCCCCGCCGTTGCTCACGTAGAATTCGCCGGCCACGACGCCGGACAGCACGAGCGCGAAGCCGACCGACAGGTCGATCCCGGCGGTGATGATGACGAAGGTCTGGCCGACCGCCATGACCAGGAACGGCGCCGTGGTCTGCGCGGTCAGCGACAGGTTGCTCAGGGTGAGGAACTTCCCGGGCGAGAGCCCGGTGAAGATCGCCAGCACGATGATCAGTGCCGCGAAGACCCAGGTTTCGCCCGCGGCCAGCGTGCGCCTGGGGCTCACTGGCCGTCCCCTTCAGCCTCGCCGGCTCCGGCGGTGCCGGAGCCGGGCCCGGAGTCGGACTCGGTGGTGAGCGCGCCGGTCATGGCGCCGACCAGTTGCTCGACGGTGGCGTCGGAGCTCCGGAACCGGGCGACCCGCCGGCCCATGCGCAGTACCTCGACGCGGTCGGCCACGGCCAGCACTTCGGGCATGTTGTGGCTGATCAGCACGACCGCGATGCCGCGGTCGCGCACCCGGCGGATATTGTCGAGCACTCGCTCGCGCTGGACGACGCCGAGGGCGGCGGTCGGCTCGTCCATGAAGATGATCTTGCTGGCGTAGGAGACCGCCCGGGCGACCGCGACCGACTGCCGCTGGCCGCCGGACAGGGTCATGACCGGGGCTCCGACATCCTTGAGTTCGACGCCCAGGTCGGCGAAGGCCCGTACCGCGCTGCGCCGCATCGCCGGCTTGTTGAGGATGCGCAGCGGCTTGAACCAGTAGATCTCCCGGCCCAGGTGCAGGTTCGCGGCGGCGTCGAGGTCCGGCGCCAGCGCCAGGTCCTGGTACACGGTCTCGATGCCGTGCTTGCGGGCCTCCAGCGGGCTGTTCATGCTGACCGGGCGCCCGGAGACCAGGATCTGCCCGCTATCGGCCCGCAGCGCCCCGGACAGGGCCTTCACCAGAGTGCTCTTTCCGGCGCCGTTGTCGCCGATCAGGGCGGTCACCTCGCCCTCGCCGGCCGAGAAGTTCGCCCGGTCGAGTGCCAGCACGCTGCCGTAGTGCTTGCTGAGCTCCCGGGCTTCGAGCAAGGGCCCGGATCTTTCTGACCCCGGATCGTCTGGCACCGGCCCGCCCCTCTCCGCCCGATCCTCATCGACCGTGGGCGTTGGTAACAGTTTCATCATGTGCCACCTTCGCCCGGGTGCCAAGAGTTTCCGCCGATACCCGCCAGAAACTTGCGTTCCTGCTATCGCACTGGTCCCACTGGACCCTTCAGCGCAGCCCCGCCCCTTTCCCAGAGGGGACTGAACGTCACGTTGCCCCCTGTCTATGGGGTGCAACGTCACTTCGAGTTCTCGCGAGGGAGGTGCCGTGTCCCGCGCGGGAGGTGCCGCCGGGGAGACGCGGGCGGGGAGACGGGGGCGGGCGGGGAGGCGGGTCAGGGCTGGGAGGCGAGGGTGATGGTGGCGGTGCGGGACCGGCCGTCGCGAAGATAGTCGACGCGCACGCGGTCGCCGGCCTGGCGGGTCAGCGTCAGCTTCTGCAACTGGACATTGCTGGTCGCGGCCGTCCCGTCGAGGCGGGTGATGATGTCGCTCTGGCGCAGGCCGGCTTGCTCGGCCGGGCCGCCGGACACGACGCCGGCTACGTACAGGCCTCCGTCCGTCCCGGCCGCGGCCGCCGCGGAAGGGGGAATGGGCACCGTCCGCAGGCCGAAGTACGCGTGGGTCGCCCGTCCCCCGGAGATGATCTCGTCCGAGATCGTCCGGGCCAGGTCGACCGGGATCGCGAAGCCGACCCCGATGCTCCCGCCCGCCGATCCGCCCGCCGGGCCGGGGACCGTCGCCCCCGCGGTCGGGATGCCGACGAGCTGATTCTCGCAGTTCACCAGGGCGCCGCCGCTGTTGCCGGGGTTGATCGCGGCGTCGGTCTGGACCCCCGACACCAGCAGGGCTGACCGGTCGGCCTCCGACGGGACCTGCACGGTCCGGTCCAGGGCGCTCACGATGCCCGATGTCACCGTTCCCGACAGGCCGAGCGGCGCGCCCAGGGCGACGACCGGCTCGCCGACGCGCACCGACTCCGACGAGCCGAACTCGACGGGCCTCAGCCCGCGCCGGGGCCGGACCTTGAGCACGGCCAGGTCGGTCAGCGCGTCCCGGCCGGTGATCGTGGCCGACGCGGTGGTCCCGTCGGCGAACAGGATCCCGACCGTGCCGTCGTGCGCGGCCGCCGCGATCACGTGATCATTGGTCAGGATGTAGCCGTCGGACCGGATGACCTCGCCCGACCCCGTCCCGGCCCCGACCCCGCCCGACCCGGGGCCGGAGGCGGCGATCGTCACCACCGACGGCAGCACCTCGCTGGCCACCCGGGTAACCGGGCACGCCGCTTCCTTCGCGGGCGGGACACCGCCCGCGGGCGAGCCGCAGCCGATTAGCCCTCCGGCGGCGGCCAGGGCGCCCGCCAGCGCCGCGGGCCACCGCCGGAAGCGTGCGTCACTCACGCGTTGAGCGACTTGTCTTCGCGTCGGCGTCGGCGTCGGCGTCGGCGTCGGCGCCGGTGTCGGTGTCGGCGGAGGCACCCGGCCCGGCCGAGGCGGATCGCTGGCCGGGGACGCTGGCCGGCCCGTCTGTGCCCCGCCCCAGGGACCGCCGCGCCGCCAGCGAGCCGATCATCTCCAGGAGGCCCATGACGATGAACCACGCGCCCAGGAAGAACGTCAGCGCCGCGATCGAGGCGACCGGCGACGCGATCACCACGATCCCCGCGACCAGGCTGATCACGCCGAAGAGCACGGCCCAGGCGTTTTCCGCGCGTGTCGCGCCGCCGCCGCGGCGGGACGCGAATTCGGCCAGGGCGGAGATCCCCTGGATGACCCAGGTGAAGCCGATGAACAGCCCGATCAGGGCCAGGCTCAGGTGAAGGTGGCGGAGCAGGGCCAGGCCGCTGATGAGGAACAGGACTCCGGCGATACCCCGCCAGACCCGTTCGGACGCCTCGCCGCCGACGGCCCGCACGAGGTGGAAGAGGCCCGAGACGATCATTACCACCCCGAGCAGGGCGGCGATCACGGTGAGGGAATGCGTCGGCCGGGTCATGAGGACCACGCCGAGGGCCAGGGTGATCAGGCCGAGCACGAACGACGTCCGCCATCCCAGCTGGAAGCGGGGAACGTCGTCCCCGGAGAGGGGCGCGCGCGAATGCTCCATGCCGCCAGGGTTCCCCGGTCAGCCGGGCCGCGCCTCATCCGAAAGGGGTGAAGCCGGCGTGCCCGGTGCGGGTAGCTTCCCGGACGCCGGCGAAGACGCCCCGGCGAAGACGCCCCGGCGAAGACGCCCCGGCGAAGAGCCCGGCGGAGAGCCCGGCGGAGGGGGACCGATGGCGGTCGATGACGAGCGAACCAGCGGCGGCGATCCTGTGGTCATGCCCCCCGCGGGCCAGTCGGCCTCGGGGGCGCATCCCACTCCGGAGGGAAGCCCGTTCCCGCCGATCGCCGACTACGGATTCGTGTCCGACTGCGTGGTCACCGCGCTCATCGCCTCCAGCGGAAGCGTGGAGTGGATGTGCCTGCCGCGGATGGACAGCCCCAGCGTTTTCGGGTCCGTCCTGGACCGGGGCGCGGGCTCGTTCCGGCTGGGTCCCGCCGACGTCAGGGTGCCCGCCGGGCGGCGCTACCTGCCCGGGACGATGGTGCTGGAGACCACCTGGGGGACGCCCACGGGCTGGGCGGTGGTCCGGGACGTGCTGCTGATGGGGCCGTGGCGGCATGAGTCGAGCCGGTCGCCCCTGTATGCGCGGGCGCCGACGGACTACGCGGCCGAGCACGTACTGCTCCGTACGGTCCGGTGCCTGAACGGGACCGTCGATATCGTCCTGGAATGCGATCCCGCCTACGACTACGGGCGACGGCGCGGTACCTGGCGGTACACCGGAGACGGCTACGAGCGGGCGGAATCGGTGCTCGACGAGCAGCCGCAGGCGCTGATCACCACCGACCTGAACCTGGGAATCGAGGGCCCGGTGGCGGTGGCGCGGCGGCGGCTGAGGGCCGGGGACCAGGCGTACTGCGCGCTGTCGTGGGGCGACGCGAGCCCGCCGGAAAGCTTCGGGGAGGCCCACCGGCGCCTGGCCCGGACCGGGGACTACTGGCACGAGTGGATCAGCCGGGGCGATTTCCCCGATCACCCGTGGCGCGCTCACCTGGAACGGTCGGCCCTCACCCTCAAGGGGCTGATCTACGCGCCCACGGGGGCGCTGCTGGCCGCCGCCACGACCTCGCTGCCCGAGACCCCGGGCGGGGAGCGCAACTACGATTACCGGTTCAGCTGGGTGCGGGACTCCACCTTCATGCTCTGGGCCCTCTACACGCTCGGCCTGGACGCCGACGCCAACGACTTCTACTACTTCCTGGCCGATCTGGCCGACGCCCGGCCGGACTTGCAGATCATGTACGGGATCGGCGGGGAGCGGGAACTGACCGAGCGAGTCCTGGACCATCTCGGCGGCTACGAGGGCGCGCGCCCCGTCCGGATCGGGAACGGGGCCTGGGACCAGCGTCAGCATGACGTCTGGGGCGTGCTGGTGGACTCGGTCTACCTGCACACCCGGAGCCGGGACCGGCTTGACGAACGCCGCTGGCCCATGGTCAAGCGCCAGGTCGAGGCCGCCATCGAGCACTGGCGCGAGCCCGACCAGGGACTGTGGGAGGTACGCGGCCCGGCCCGGCACTTCACTTCTTCCAAGGTCCTGTGCTGGGTCGCGGCCGACCGGGGCGCCAAGCTGGCCCGGCTGCGCGGCGACACCGAGCGCGAAGCCGGGTGGCGGCAGGCGGCCGAGGAGATCCACGCCGACGTCTGCTCCCGCGGCGTGGACCGGCGGGGCGTGTTCCGCCAGCACTACGAGTCCGATGCCCTGGACGCCTCCGCGCTGCTGGTCCCGCTGACCGGTTTCCTGCCGCCAGACGATCAGCGGGTACGGGCCACCGTCCTGGCGATCGCCGATGAGCTGACCGTCGACGATCTTGTCCTGCGCTACCGGGTGGAAGAGACCGACGACGGCTTCAGCGGCGAGGAGGGGACGTTCACGATCTGCTCGTTCTGGCTGGTCTCGGCGCTGACCGAGATCGGGGAAGTGGACAAGGCCCGGCGGCTGTGCGAGAAGCTTCTGTCCTACGCCAGCCCCCTGCTGCTCTACGCCGAGGAGCTTGAACCCGGGACCGGCCGGCACCTGGGGAACTTCCCGCAGGCGTTCTCACACCTGGCGCTGATCAACGCCGTCATGCACCTGATCGGCGAGGACACGCGCGCCAGCCTCGGCTGACCGGGGCGCGGGCACGGACCGGTTCCGCCCGGCCGGCCCGTCGGAGCCGGCCGGGTATTCCTCCATGGGGACCAGGCCGGACGACCAGGCCTCCAGGACGGGGGTGACGACGCGCCAGCACTCCTCGGCCTCGTCGCCGCGGATTGACAGCGCGGCGTTGTGGTTCAGCACGTCGTAGAGGAGATGCCCGTAGGGCGGCAGTCCGGGCGGCGTCATCCGCGCGGTCATCGTCAGCGGGCTCATCTCGCCGACCCGCGCGCCGACGCCGGTCAGTTCCAGGGCCAGGCTCTCCGGTTCCAGCCCGAACCGGAGCACGTTGGAGGCGGGAACGCCCAGCCCGGACGCCATGTGCGGCACGTCCCGGAACCGGACGGTCACCTCCTTGTGATCCCGGCCGAGGGCCTTGCCGCTCCGGATCCGGAACCTGGTGCCGAGCCAGCGCCAGTTATCGATCTCGAGCTGGATCTCGGTGAAGGTCTCGGTGCCGTGGCCCGGGTCCACGCCGTCCTCGTCCACGTACGAGGGGATGTCGTGGCCGTTGATCCGGCCCGCCGTGTAACGGGCGCGGCGGGTGCGTTCGGCCGCCTCGTTCACCGACAGCGGGCGCACCGAGCGGAGCACGTCGACCTTGCGGTCGCGGAGATCCCGCTCGCCCAGGCTGACCGGCGGCTCCATCGCGACCAGGCAGAGGATCTGCAGGAGATGGTTCTGGACCATGTCCTTCAGCGCGCCGACGCCGTCGTAGTAGGACGCGCGTCCTTCCAGGGCCAGGGACTCGTCCCAGACGATGTCGACCGAGGCGATGTGCGAACTGTTCCAGACCGGCTCCATCATCCGGTTGGCCAGGCGGAAGCCCAGTACGTTCTGCACGGTCGTCATGGCGAGGAAGTGATCGACCCGGAACACTTCCTGCTCCGACATGGTCCCCGCCAGCAGACGGTTGAGGGCCGCCGCGCTGGCCAGGTCCTCGCCGAACGGCTTCTCCACGACGATCCGGCTGCCCTCGGGCAGGCCGCTGCCGGCCAGCGCGGTGATCGCGCCGCCGAAGACGGCGGGCGGCAGCGCGAGGTAGGCCGCTACCGGCCCCTCGCCCGCGACGGCGTCCGCGATGCCGCGCGGGTCGAGCGCGTCGGCCTGCCGGTAGGAGGCGGCCGACACGACGGCGTCCCGGACGGGGACCGGCAGGTGCCCGGCGAAATGGTCCAGCTGCGACGCCGCCCAGGACCGGAATCGCTCGTCGTCCCAGTCTTCGCGGGCGGCGCCGGTCAGCTGGAACCGCTCGCTGAGAAGCCCCGACGCCCGCAGCGACGCCAGCCCGGGCAGCAGGAACCGGGCGGTGAGGTCTCCGGTCGCGCCGAAGATGGTGAGCCGGTCGATCATGGAAAGCCCCCTAGAGCAGTTCGAGTTCGCGGGCCCGGCGGACCGCGGCGCGCCGCCCGCCCGCGCCGAGCTTGCGGTAAATGGCCGCCAGGTGAGTCTTGACCGTGTTGACGGAGAGATAAAGCTCGCCGGCGATCTCGCCCGCGGTCATGCTGGTGGTCAGGTAGGCGAGGATGGACTGTTCCCGTGGCGTGAGCCGGAGCGGAAGGGCCCGGGACCGGGCCGCGGCGGGCGCGGGATTCCCGGGCGTGACAGGAGCGGCGGCCGGAGAGGCCCCGGCGGGCCAGCGGCGGGCCACCGCGGGATGGCGCGCCAGCAGGCCGCCGAGCGGCTGGCGGGCGCGGGCGAACGGCAGCACCAGGTCCTCGCCGGCCACGTCGAGCGCGTTCGTGATGAGTTCCGCCGCCCGGGCCTGGTTCCGGGTCCGGGCGGCGATCACGGCCTCCAGCAGCATCGCCTCCACGAGCACGTACCGGGACAGGTGCGGCCGGGTGCCGCTCAGCACTCCGTGGACGCACTGCCGGGCGCCGGACAGGTCGTCCAGGGCCAGGCGGGCGCGGGCCCGGGAGACGTCGGCCGGCGCCGAGAGCGTTCCGCCGCGGTGCCGGCCGAGAATCTCCAGGGCCGTGTGCGGCCGCCCGCGGCCGATCTCGATTTCGGCCCGGAGGACATCGCGCTGCACCAGGAGCAGGCCGGGCCACGGGCCGTCGGCGGAGGAGTCCAGCAGGGCCCGCGCCTCGCCGGGACGGCCGGAGAGCGCGTGCACGGCGGACCGCCACACGGCCAGTCCCGGATCGGCCGGCCCCGCCGCTCGCAGGGCACGTTCCGCGCCCGCCAGGTCGGCCCTCATCACGGACCCGATGGCGGCGGCCAGTCGCAGGGCCGGGGGCATGCGAAGCCCCGGGTGGCCGCGGAGCAGGCAGTGCGCCCGCAGTTCCGCGTCGCCGGCCTGGCGCGGGCGGACGCGGTAGCTGTCGGCGCAGGCGGCCATCCCGAGCACCTCCGCCTGCAGCGGGACATCGCCGCAGTCCTGGGCGCAGGCCAGGGCCTCGAGCAGCCGGTCGTCCACGTCGTCGTGCGCGCCGTGCCAGAAGTGCGTGCTGGCCAGGGCCAGCAGCACGGCCGCGCGCAGCCGCGGGTCCGGGGAGCTCACGTAGCGGGCGGCCGCGCCGTCGATGGCGTGGGCGCCGGCGGACCGGAGCCCGGCGCGGAGCAGGATCGCGCCGGTGAGGTCGGGGGCGCGGGCCGACACGGACCAGCGCAGCGCCGCCTCGAAGTCCCCGTCCCGGCGGGACAGGGAGTGAGGAACACCGTCCGCCGTCTGAAGTATGGGACCCGCCTCCCCGCTGGCACGATCACTCGTACCCGTTCAGGGTCTCATGTCATAACGGAGGGTGATGGCGAGGGGTGGGCCGTGTCGAAGGCTGCACTGGTTTTACCGCGGCTTTACTATCGAGGTATGACCCGTGTGCTGCTCGCCGAGGACGACACCTCCATTTCCGAGCCGCTGTCCCGCGCGCTGCGCCGGGAGGGCTACCAGGTGGAGGTGACGGAGGACGGGCCGGCCACTCTTGACCGTGCCCTGTCGGACGGGGTCGACCTCATCCTGCTGGATATCGGCCTGCCCGAACTGGACGGGCTGGAAGTATGCCGCCGGGTCCGGGCCGAAGGCCATGCCGTCCCCGTGCTGATCCTCACCGCCCGCGCGGACGAGGTGGACACCGTCGTCGGCCTGGACGCGGGCGCCGACGACTACGTGACCAAGCCCTTCCGCCTGGCGGAACTGCTGGCCCGGGTCCGGGCCCTGCTCCGCCGTGGCACCGCCGAGGCGCCGGCTGGCGTCGCCCGGGGGGTCCGGGTGGACTCCGAGGCCCGCCGGGCGTGGCACGGAGACGCCGAACTCGACCTGACCACCAAGGAATTCGACCTGCTGTGGATCCTGCTCCGCGACGCCGGGAAGGTCGTCACCCGCGAGCAGATCATGCGCGAGGTCTGGGACGCGAAATGGTGGACGTCCACGAAGACGCTGGACATGCACATCTCCTGGCTCCGGCGCAAGCTGGGCGATGACGCGCACCACCCCCGGTACATCACCACCGTCCGCGGAGTGGGCTTCCGCTTCGAACGGGGAGATTAATTGCGGAGACGGCTGTGGCTGGCGGTGACGTTCGTCGGCGGGGTGTCGGCGGCGATCGCGGCCGTGCCGGTGCTGGCGATCGCGGCCGCCCGGGACGCCTGGCTGCTGGCCCTCGGGCTCCCGCTGCTGGCCGCTGCCTTGATAACAGCAACACTAATGGCGGGCGGCGTGGCCCGGAGAGTTACCCGGCCGGTGGAGGAACTGTCGGAGGCGGCGGCCCGCATCGGCACCGGCGACCCGAGGCCGGTGGGCAGGCGGTACGGCATTACCGAGCTGGACCAGGTCGCCGACGGCCTCGACAGCGCCGCGCGGCGGGTGAGGAACCTGCTGACCGCCGACCGCGAACTGGCCGTCGACGCCTCCCACCAGCTCCGCACCCCGCTGACCGCGCTGTCCATGCGGCTGGAGGAGATCATCGCGTCGGCCGGGCAGCATCCGGACGTGGTCCGCGAGGAGGCGACCGCGGCTCTCGCGCAGGCCGAGCGGCTCGCCGAGGTCGTCACCCAGCTGCTGTCCCCGTCCCGCCGGGTCGGCCACGGGACGGCCAGCCGGATCAGCATCGACCGGATCGTGCTTCAGCAGATGACCGAATGGGAGCCGGCCTTCCGCCGGGAGGGCCGCAAGATGGTGCTGGTCGGCGAGTCCCGGCTGCAGGCCTACGCGACCCCGGGCGGCCTGGCCCAGGTCATCGCCACGCTCCTCGACAACGCCCTCATGCACGGCAAGGGCACGGTCACGATCCGGCGGACGCACACCGATCGCAGCGTCTCCATCGAGGTCGAGGACGAGGGCGACGGCATCCCGGCCGAACTGGTCTCCCGGATCTTCGACCGCGGCGTCAGCGACCGCCCCGAGGGCACCGGGCTGGGCCTGTCCCTGGCCCGCACGATGGCCGCGGCCGACGGCGGCCGGATCGTCCTCGCCCGCAGGCACCCTCCGGTGTTCGCGGTGTTCCTCCCCAAGAACGCCCCGCGTCACCGCGGCCGCGACCGGCATGCCGGCCCGGCCTGAGCGAGGTCAGTTGTCGACCGAACGGATCGGCGCTTCCGCCCCCGCTCCCGGGGAGCTCCTGGGGACGGGGACGGTAACCACGGATCCGTTCGGTACCGGTGGTCTGAGGAAGACCCAGCGTTTGTAGGAGAGGTACCGGAAGATCGTCCCCAGCCCGGTGCCGACCACGCTCGCGGCGTTGTAGGCGAGCGGGCCGCGGGCGCCGAGGCCGTACACGGTCAGGCCGATGACGGCCTCGGCGATCAGCAGGCCGATCACGTTCAGCACGGCGAACAGGGAAGCCTCGCGGAGCAGCGGCTGGTTCTCCCGGTGCCGGAAGGTCCAGAACCGGCTGCCCAGGTACGCGACTACCGTCGCGACGCAGACCGCGATCGCCTTGGCCTGCAGCGGGCCGACGCCCGCGCCGTGCAGCGCGCCGGTGCCGCCCAGGTCGATGACCGCGCCGGTCGCCCCGACCACGCCGAATTTCGCGAGTTCCGGGATGAGGTGACTGATACGGCGGTAAGCGTCAGTGACGAGCCGGGTCATTCCTTTGTGCTTCCCCGCCGGCTGGCGAGCAACCGCCACGACAGGTAGATGATCGCGGTCAGCACGAAACCGGCCTCGAAGGTCAGGTCGCCGGCGGCGCCGAAGCGGGAGGGAACGACTCCGACGTACTTGGTCTGGTTGGAGAACAGCCAGATCGACAGCCCGCCGCCGATCAGCATCGCGACCGGTCCCGCCCAGTTGGTGTGGCGGGTGTCGAAGAGCATCCGCTGCTTGGTCTCCACGTCCTGACGGCGGCGCAGGAACTGGTCGCAGAACATGACGGCCAGCCACGGCGCGATCCAGTACGCGATGATCAGCAGGAAGTCGTTGTATACCGAGCCGGCGTTGGACAGCTGGGACCAGCCCAGGAAGAACCCGATGGCCCCGAATCCCAGGGCCACGATCGCCCGCCGGATGTGCATCGGCAGCTTGAAGCCGATCGCGTTGAACGAGATCGCCCCGGAGTAGATGTTCAGCGCGTTGGCGGCGATCGCGCCGATGCAGATGGCCAGCAGCGTGAAGTCGCCCAGCACGTTCGGCATCAGGCCCGTGAAGACGCCGGTCGGGTTGGCGCCGAGAAACGGGCTGTTGTCGGGGAGAGCGGTCGCGGCGGCGGCGCCGACGGTCTCCAGCAGCGAGCAGGAAAGGAACAGCCCGAGGCCCGCCCACAGCCCGACGGCCCGGCGGCTGGTGTCGGGCTTGAAGTAGCGGGTGTAGTCGCTGGCGTACGGGTTCCAGCCGACCGCGTAGCCGAACGTCGCGCCCAGCGTGATCAGGAACGCGCCCGGGATCGTGTGGTGCGGGGCCGACGGGTTGGTCTTGGACAGGATCACCGCGCTGGCGATCAGGAAGATGACGGCCAGGACCGGGAACGCGTACCGCTCGAAGACGTGGATCAGGTTGTGGCCCGCGAAGGCGACCGCGATCTGCAGGAGTACCACGATGAGCAGGCAGAGGACCTGGGGGAGACCGGTCAGCGTGTTCAGCGCGAGAGCGCCCGAGATGCTGTTGACCGCGAACCAGCCGATGCCGGCGACCACCGAGTTGATCCCGGCGGGCAGCGCGTTCCCCCAGTAGCCGAAGCCGAGCCGGCTCAGCACCATCTGCGGCACGCCGTACCGTGGCCC
>WRBL01000209.1 GCA_009784565.1 Streptosporangiales bacterium
TGGCGTCGGTCCGCTCGCTGCGGACGCCGCTGGTCGCGTTCGACACCTCGGTCGCGGACCTGACGCCGTACCCCGGACGCCTTCCCCGACCTTCTCGCGGCGGCGGTCAACGACGGCGACGTCACCGTCTGGGCCCATCGCGAAGACCTGGCGTCCCAGTAATAACGGTTTATCTCTTACGGTCCTTTCATCACTCGCAATTACTGAGTATTGACTTATTTGTAAACCCGGGGCTATTCATAGCTGTAATGCATTCGATTGCATTCCAGGTACGACAATGACGTCGGGAGACCGTACGTGCATGCAGTTACCGCCAGCGCTTCCGGGCTCGACCTCGCCGCTCATCACGATCTCGGCGGCGCGGGCGACGGCATGCAGGTAATACGGCACGGGGACGCGGTGTACGTGGGACACACCGGCATCAGCGGAGCGGGGACGTCGGTCCTCGACGCCGCCGACCCCCTGCGGCCCCGGCTCGTCACGCAGTGGCGCGCGCCAGACCGGTCGCACACCCACAAGGTCCAGGTGGCGGACGGCCTGCTGCTCGTCAACCATGAGAAATTCCCGTACCGGGCGGAGTACGCCAGCGGCTTCTCCGCCGGGCTGGCCGCCTACACCCTGGACGACCCGTTGCGTCCGGAGCCGACCGGGTTCTGGCCCAGCGGGGGCCGGGGCGTCCACCGCGTCGTCTGGCGGGGCGGCCGGTACGCGCACATGTCCGCCGTCCCGGACGGGTTCCGCGACCGGATCTGGATCGTGCTCGATCTCGCCGACCCCTCCCGCCCGGCCGAGGCCGCCCGCTGGTGGTGGCCGGGACAGCGCGAGGACGAGACACCGGACTGGCCGGCCGGGCGCCGCTACGCGGCGCACCATGGCCTGGTCTCCGGCGACCGCGCCTATCTCGGGTACGACGATGCCGGCATGGTCGTACTGGACGTCGGCGACTGGCGGCAGCCGCGCCTGGTGGCGAGGGCGGAGTGGGACGGCGGTTCGACGCACACCTGCCTTCCCCTGCCCGGGCGCGGACTCGTGGTCGCCACCGACGAGCAGGTGCGCGACGGGCCCCGTGCGCCGCGACGGGCGATCCGGGTGCTCGACGTCTCGACCGCGGAACCGAAGGTCATCGCCGTCTGCCCGGAGCCGGACGGATTCAGCGGGCTGCCGCTGCGGTTCGGCGCGCACAACCTGCACGAGAACCAGCCCGGCGCGTATCGCAGCGCCCGGCTCGTCTTCGCCACCTACTTCAGCGCGGGCGTGCGCGTCTACGACCTGGCCGACCCCCTGCATCCGGCCGAGGTCGCGCACTGGGTTCCGGAGCCGCCGCCCGGGCAGCCCGTGCCGCAGATCAACGATCTCTTCGTCGACGCCGACGGCAGTGTCTGGGTGACCGACCGGATCAGCGGCGGTCTGTACGTGCTGCGGCCGCGGGCCGGCCTGGAGGCACTGATGGACGAGGCGCGGGCATGACCGCCCGGCGGCCGCTGACCGCGCTTCGGTCCTGGCGGCCCTTCCTCGGCTACGCGGCCGGCCTGGTGGCCGGCGTCGCGGCCTGGCAGCTCATCGGCCTGAACTCCGCCAGTTTCGTGTTCGTGCCGCTGACCACCACCCTGTCCAGCCTGGGCCGGCTGATCTCCGGCGGCACCATGCCGGGCGCGCTGGCGTCCTCGTTCTCCGTGTACGCGGCGGGCGAGGCGCTGGCGATCGTGGCCGGGGCCGCGGTCGGACTGCTGCTCGCCCGGCGCCCGCTGCTGCGCACGGCCTTCGAGCCGTACCTGACGGCGCTGTACGCCATCCCCATGGTGGCGCTGATTCCGTTCCTGCTCGCGCTGGTGGGCCTCGGGTTCTGGCCCAAGGTAATCGTCGTCTGGCTGTTCGCGTTCTTCCCCGTCGAGTTCAGCACCCAGCGCGGCGCGCAGAGCATCTCCCCCGAACTGCTCGACGTGGCCCGTTCCTACCGCACCAGCGAGCGCCAGACCTGGCGGCATGTCGTGATCCCGTACACACTGCCGTACCTGATGACCGGTGTCCGGCAGGCCCTCGCCCGCGGCCTCGTCGGCATGATCGCCGCGGAGTTCTTCCTCAGCGCGGGCGGCCTCGGCAGCCTGCTGATCACGCAGTCCGAGCAGTTCGACACCGGAGGCATGCTCGCCACCACCCTCGTCATCACGCTGGCCGGCGTCATCCTCATGGCGGCTGGCCGGGCGGTGGAGCGCCGGTTCGCGCGCTGGCGGGTGACCTCGTGAACGCCCTCGCGCCGGGCCGCGACACGGACACGCCCGGCGGCCCGGCAGGCATCGGCGGGAGCGGACCGGCGGACCGCCGTCGCGAGCGCGGGCAGGTGCTCGCCGTCCGCGCCGCCGCCGGGCTCGGCATCGTCGCGGCATGGCAGGTCTGCGCGATGGCACTGGCGCCGCACTACATCGCCAGGCCCCTGGGAATCCTGGCCCAGGTGCCGGCTGTCCTCGGCAACCAGTCGTTCTGGTCGGCCGCGGGCTCGACGCTGCTCGCCGTGGCCGAGGGACTGATCATCGCGGTGGTGATCGGGACCGCCGCCGGCCTGGTCATGGGCAGGCTCCGGGACGTCGACCGGGCGATGCGGCTGTACGTCGACAGCTTCTACGCGATGCCGCTGGTGGCGCTCATCCCGCTGCTGACCGTGTGGTTCGGCTACACGTCCGCCGCCCGGCTGGTGGTCGTCGTCATCGAGGCGATGCTGCCGGTCATCTTCAGCGTGGCCGAGGGCGGGCGGTCCCTGCCCGCCGAGTTCACCGACGTGGCCCGCGCCTACCGTGCTCCGTGGTGGCGGGTCTGGGCGGGGATCGTGCTGCCTGCCTCGCTGCCGTACCTGCTCGGCGGTATCGACCTGGCCATCGGCCGGGCCCTGGTCGGCGCCGTCGTGGCCGAGTTCATCGCCTCGCTCAACGGCCTCGGCTACTACATCCTGTTCAACGTCCGCTCGTTCGCCGAGGACAAGGCGATGGTGGCGCTCGTGGTGCTCGTGATGTTCGCTCTCGCCGTCCGCGGGTTCGTCAGCCTGTTCGTGCGCCGCAGGCTCCCCTGGTACCGGGATGAGGCCAGCAGATGAGGGAGACGCCGTGACCCAGCCAGCAGACGCGCCCCTGATCCGGGTCGAGAAGGTGACCAAGAAGTACGGCCCCCGGACCGTGCTGTCCGGGGTCAGCTTCGATGTCGGGCCCCACGAGATCGTGTCGGTCGTCGGGCCGTCCGGCTGCGGGAAGACCACGCTGCTCCGCTGCGTCGCGGGCCTGACCGAGCCGAGCGGCGGGACGGTCAGCATCGGAGGTCAGACGGTCACCAAGCCGCCCGAGGGAGTCGGCGTGGTCTTCCAGCATTTCGGCCTCTTCCCGTGGAAGACGGTATCCGGGAACGTGGCCTACGGGCTAACCGTGCGCGGCACCCCCAGGGCGGCGGTGACGGCGCGCGTCCGTGACCTCATCGCCATGGTCGGCCTCGAGGGATTCGAGCGTTCCTACCCGCACCAGTTGTCCGGCGGCATGCAGCAGCGGGCCGGGCTCGCGCGCGCCCTGGCGATCGAGCCCCGTGTACTCGTCATGGACGAGCCGTTCGCGTCGCTCGACGCGCAGACCCGCGACCTGC
Source organism: Streptosporangiales bacterium (assembly GCA_009784565.1). GTDB lineage: Bacteria > Actinomycetota > Actinomycetes > Streptosporangiales > Streptosporangiaceae > Trebonia. The sequence goes on from WRBL01000209.1 coordinate 3,619, forward strand.
TCCAGCTTGAGATGCTGCGGATCCTCGACCAGCGGCCGGCCGCCACCCTCTTCGTCACGCACTCGATCGACGAGGCCGTGCTGATGGGCGACCGCATCGTGGTCCTCACCGGCCATCCGGGCAGCGTGCATGACGTCGTGGACGTGGGCATTCCGCGGCCGCGGGGACGGGAGGCCGCTGACAGCGACCGGTTCCGGATCGTCCGCGACTACCTGTGGACGGTCGTGATGAAGGGACAGGGCAACGACAACTCTCCGGGCAAGCCTAGTGAAGGGACGGCTGACTGACATGAGAAGACTGCGCTTCAGGGCCACGGCCGCCGCGCTCGCGAGCGCGGCGGCCCTGGCCGCCGCCGGGTGCGGGAGCTCGGCCGGCGGCGGGGCCTCCGGGTCGTCCGCCATCACGCTCGGCTCGCCGGGGACGCCGCCGGTGATCTCGGGCCTGCTCCCCTACATCGCCCAGAAGGAGGGCTTCTACAAGAAGTACGGCGTCAACGTGATCATCAAGAGCTTCAGCACGGGAACGGACGCCACCCGCGCCGTCGCCGACGGTCAGATCGACACGGCCATCATGCCGCCCGCCCAGCTCATGGAGCTCGCGGCCAAGGGGATCCCGCTCGTCGGCGTCCAGGGCCAGGAAGTCCCCGACTGGGTCACCGTGTCCACCGACCCCGCCGCCGCGACCTGCGGCAAGCTCAAGGGACAGGCCGTCAGTGTCGACGCCGTGGGCGGCATCCGCTACACGGCGCTGGCCTCGATGGTCAAGTCCTGCGGCCTCACGATCAAGGACGTCAAGCCAGTGCCTCTTCCGGGAAGCAACGCCCCGCAGGCCCTGATCGCCGGGCAGGTCAAGGAGGCCGTCCTGCACCTCAACGAGCTCATCGACGTGCAGCGGCAGCTCGGCGCCGGCAAGGTGCATGTCGTCATGAAGATGTCGCAGACCAGCCCGCGGACGATGTACGAGATGTACGGCGCCCTCAAGCCCAACCTGGCGAAGAAGCGCCAGGCCTTCGTCGACATGGTCGCGGCCCAGATCGCCACCCTGAAGTGGATGGCCGACCCGGCCAACCAGGCGAAGGTCGCGCAGCTCGGCACCGTCGTCGGGGATCCCGCCAGCGTCATGAAGCAGGCGATGCGGCAGTACCTGGCGATGGGGTTCTGGACGCTGAACGGATCTGGCATGCCCGCGGCGAACGTCAGCAAGATGATCAAGGTGCAGGAGGCGGTCGGCAACCTGTCGCCCTCGACCGCCCCTTCGTACTCGAAGATCGTGGACCAGAGCGTCTACGCCGACGCGGCGAAGCACGTGTCCGGCTGAGGCACCTAGATCCGGGCGAGCGTCGCGTCGTCGCGTTCACCGTGGAAGTACTTCGCCAAAACCTCGGTGAAGACCGGGTCATCCGGGTCCGCGGCGGCGAAAAGAGTCATGGACGAGCGGAGCTTCATCGCGTCGACCGAGCCGAAGATTCCTTCGGGGTGCGTGTCCGCCGCGTCCGCGACGACGCGGGCGCACTCGCGCAGCCGCGGCCCGAGCACGGGGTGCCGGAGGTAGGCCCGCGCCTCGTCCAGGCCGGAGATCGCGTACTCCCGTGACATGGCGCTGAACCCGAGACCGGCGATCTGAGGGAAGACGAACCACATCCAGTGCCCCGTCTTGTTCTCGCGCCGCAGCTCGGCGACGGCCCGGTCGTAGGTCCCGCCGCGGTCCTGCGCCGCCGTGAACCGCTCCAGCCGGTACGGATCGCTCATCCGCTGTTCTCCTCTCAGGCGGTTACTCCGACGACGGTAGTTCCTCCGGGCTCAGCTGCCGCTCGGTCGCGCGGCCCACGGCGATCATTCCGCGGGCGGCGGACAGCGCGGCCGCGGCCGGATCCCGGCCGAGTTCGGCGGGCAGGTTTCCCGACAGCCACAGAACCACGAAGCCGTGGACGGCCGACCAGGCCGCCACCGCCGCGTCTCGCAGGGCGTCCGGGTCGGCGGAGTCGGTGCCGGTCCCGACCGTGGCGTAGAAGATCTCGAACGCCCGGTCACGGGCCGCGGCCAGGCCGGGATCGCTCGCGTCGTGCAGGTCGGGCCGCCACATCACCTCGAAGTAGCCCCGGTGCTCTACCCCGAATTCGATATAGGCCAGGGCCGTCGCCAGCAGGGCGTCCGGCTGCCCGGCCCGGCGCCCTGTCCGCTCCGCGAGGAGGCCGAAGCCTTCGGCGGCGATGGCGGTGAAGACTCCGGTCTTGCCGCCGAAGTGGTGCGCCGGAGCGGCGTGGGAGACGCCTGCCCGCCGGGCTATTTCCCGCAGGCTGAGCCGGGCCGCCCCCGCGCTCTCGATCTCCGCGACCGCGGCGGCGATCAGAGCGGAGCGCAGGTTCCCGTGATGGTACGGGCGGGTCGGCGTGGGCACCGCCCCAGTCTGTCCGAACATCTTGACATTGACAAGTTCGGTGGACATGACAGAAACTTTCCAGTGTCAAGATGCAGACGGAAGAGGAGTATCCATGTACCACTGGATCGTCCAGCGCGTCGCCCGCTGGGGCGTCCTTCAGATGGTGAACGGCAACACGGCGGTGCTGTCCCGGATGGCGGACGACAACGTGCGCTTCCGGTTCCCCGGGCACAGCTCGTTCGCGGCGGACGTGCGCGGCAAAGCCGCGGTCGAGGCCTGGCTCAGTCGCTTCCGGGAACTCCGGCCCAGCTATGAGGTCGAGGACGTCCTGGTCGCCGGGCCCCCGTGGAATACCCGGGTCGGCGTCCGCATCCGCGACCGGATCGGCGACGACTACTCCAACGAAGGCATGCACTACATGCGGATGCGCTGGGGCAAGATCGTCCTCGATCAGCTCTACCTCGACACGGAGGCGATCGCGGAGTGGGAGTCCCGCCACCCGGAGCTCACGGCATAGCGCGCTTGCGTCCGTTCAATACGCGACATATCTTAAATACGGGCAATCCGGCGAGGGGAGACGACATGGCGCGCTGGTATGCGGCGATGCGGACGGTGAGCTGGCGGAGCAGGCTGGTGATCGCGGCGGCGGCGCTGGCCGTGGTGCTGGTGGCGGCGGTGCCGGTGGCCCTGTTCACCGGGCTGGTCATGATCCTGATCGGGCACGCGGCGGGCGGGCTCGCGCTGTTCGGCGCGTCGGTCCTGGCCGCCGTCGCGGGAGTGACGATCGCGGCGAAGGTCGGCGTGCGGCACGTGCGGTCGCTGATCCGGCAGGCGATGGACCCCCTGTCCCCCGATAACGGGACCGAGGGCAGCCGGACGACGGACAGTCGGGCTCCGGGGCCCCGGGTGGTCCGGCTGAGCGAAGGCGAATACCGCATCACCTGACGCGAACGCCCGCAAACCGTCATCATGAGACGGTGACCGAGACCACAGCCACCAGGAACGAGCTCGCGGAGATCATCGAGGAGCTGGCGCCCCTCCAGCGGCTGCCGGCATCCGCCGGGGAGCGCCAGGCCGCCGACAGCATCGGCAAGCGGTTCATCGCGGCCGGCTGCGCGGCGCGGATCGAGGAAGTCCCGGCCTTCGACTCCTACGCCCGGCCGCTCAGCATCCTGTGCGGGGCGGCGGCCGCCGCGGGACTGCTGGCCGGGAAGGGCACGGTGCGCCGCGCCCTGGGCTTCGCGGCTGGGGCAGCGGCGGCGGTCGGGATCGTGGACGACATCACCGTGGGACGGATGGCGGCCCGCAAGGCGCTCATGCCCCGGCGGCTCACCACCAACGTCATCGCCGAGGCCGGGGACCCGGCCGCGGACAAGACCCTGGTGGTCCTCGTCCATCACGACGCCGCCCCCTCAGGCGTGATCTTCGGGCAGCAGGCCGAGCGCTGGCTGGCCGACCGCCATCCGGGCATCATCGAGAAGATCGACACCAACCCGCCGCTGTGGTGGCCGGTCATCGCCGGCCCGGCCCTGGTCGCCGCCGGGAGCCTGTTCGGAAAGCGGGGACTGCGCCGCGCGGGCGTGGCGGTGTCCGCGATCGCCACCGCGGCCCTGGCCGACATCGCGCGACGTCCGGCGGTGCCGGGCGCCAACGACAACCTCAGCGGAGTCGCCGTCGCCCTCGTCCTCGCCCGGCGGCTCCGGGACAAGCCGGTCACGGGGCTGCGGGTGCTGTTCGTGTCGGCCGGCGCGGAGGAGGCACTGCAGCAGGGTGTCCGCGCCTACGCCGACCAGCACTTCGGCGAGTTCGACCAGCAGAGCACCTGGTTCCTGACCCTCGACACCGTCGGCTCCGGCCGCCTCGTGCTGCTGGAGGGCGAGGGCACGGTGCGCATGCACGACTACGGCGAGCAGTTCAAGCACCTGATCGCCGAATGCGCCGACCGGACCCGGGTCACGCTGCTGCGCGGCCTCCGGTCTCGGAACAGCACCGACGGATGCGTCCCGAACCACTACGGGTTCCGTTCGGCCACCCTGGTATCGGTGGACGACGCGAAACTGCTGCCGAACTACCACCAGTACTCCGACACCCCGGAGAACGTGGACTACGACTGCGTCGCGGGCGCGGTCACCCTATGCGAGACGGTCATCCGCCGCCTGGCCGGCAGCGACGCGTGAGCGCGGACCGGTCCCGGGCGGTGCGCGTCCGGGACCGGTGCCGGCGGGAAACGCTACGGGACGAAGGTCAGGCCCTGGGGGTTGACCGCGGTGGTGCCGGCGACGCTGGACAGGGCGCCGGTCTTCAGGTTGAGCTGGACCAGGGAGTTGGCGGGGAAGCCGGGTCCCGGGCAGGCGGTCGGGGCGTTGGCGGCGTCGCACGGGGTCTCCGCGCTGTACACGCTGCCCGGCTTGAGCCCGGTAATCGCGTCGATCGTGTCGGACCCGGGGTCGCTCGCGTACAGGGTGCCGCGGGCCGAGGTCACCCACGCGCTGTCGTCGACCGCCTGCTTGACCTTCAGCACCGACAGCTTCGCGGCGGAGCCGCTGGTGAAGATCAGTTCCTGGTCGGCCTGGCTGTCGAGGACGAAATCCCCGGCGTAGGACGACGATCCGGACGGGACGACCCCGCTGGAGTCGGGGTCGGTCAGCGCCAGGGTGGTCTTGCCGGCCTTCGGCCCGTTCACCACGGTCGCCGTCGCGTTGTCGGCGAAGTACGGGGACACCCGGGCGGTCGTCCCCTTCAGGGTGACCGCGTAGACGGCCGGGGCGGACGCGGGCTGCTTGCCGCTGGTGCCCGGGGCCGAGGCGCTGATCAGCAGCCTGCCGCCGTAGGAGGTGACGCTGTCGGTGCCGCCCAGGTGCGGCAGCTTCTCACTGTAGGTGTAGTGCGTCGCAGAGGCCGACGCGGGCGAGATCGCGTACAGGCTGGAGTTCCCGTCCTCGTTCACGGTCGCGATGACCTGGCCGCTGCCGGCGTCGGTGCCGAGGCCGTCCACCTTCCCGGTCACGTCCCACTGCCGGACCACCTTGCCGGCCGGCGTGAACTCGACGACCGTGCTGTCGTTGTTGCCGCTCGGCGCCGTCTCGCCCTGGGAGTCGACGCCGTTCTGGAAGGCCGCGAAGAGGCGGCCGCCCAGGGACGTCAGGTCGTCGGGCTTGCTGAGCGACTCGGACTTCCCGGCGCCCTTGCCGTCCGGCTGGAACGTGTGCTTCAGCGTGGAGCCGAAGACCAGCTGCCGGACGGACAGGCCGCCGCCCGGATTGCCGGACGCGCCGCTCGCGGCCGAAGACTTCACCGACGCCGATGAACTGGAACTGGAACTGGAACTGGAGCACCCGGCCGTGCCGAGCGTCCCCGCCGCCACGACCGCGACGCCCAGCCAGGTAGCTGCGCGAAAGCTGAAAATATCCACAAGGCAACTTTTAGGGCAGCTTCGTAACCGGACGCGCAGCCCGGAGAGGCGGGCAGGTGAACGTCTCCCGTCCGGGACGAGGCCGGAATCTGCGCTCCTGGTTAACCTATTCGCGCGCCTGTCACCAGGTCGGCCGCCCGCTCGGCGATCGCGACGACGGGAGCCTGGATGTTGCAGTGCGGGATCACCGGGATCACCGACGCGTCCGCGACCCGCAGACCGGACACGCCGAACACCCGCAGGGCCCGGTCCACGACCGCCCCGTCCTCTGGCGCGTCACCCATCGCCGCCGTGCCGCACGGATGGAAGAACGATGAGCAGTTCTCCCGCACGAACGTCTTCGCGTCGTCGCGGGACAGCCGCCACGGGGGCGCCACCGGGCCGTCGATCAGCTCCCGGTAGGCCGAGGTTCCGGCCAGGTCCATCACCGTGTCCACCGCCTCGGCCAGCGCGGCCACGTCGTCGGCTTCGGCCAGGAAGTTCGGCTGGATCTCGACGCCGCCCGAGTGGACCCGCAGGTACCCGGACGACTTCGGCCCCATGAGCCCGGGCGCGATCGCGAAGATGTCCCCGGTCGCGCCGAGCCCGCTGCCGAGCTTGCCCTGGATGACCATCGCGTGCAGGTCCGGCCGGTCCGCGCCCGCGCTGCGCCAGTTGAGGATCGCGCCGCTGGCGTTGTCCCGCACCAGGCCCAGCCGCCGCTTCAGCCGGAAGTGCGGGCCCGCGACCAGCGGATGATCCTGCAGGTTCCGGCCCACGCCGGCCAGCGCGGAGCGCGTCTTCACGTCGAGCCGGGCCAGGTCCCCGGGGTCGCCGATCCCGGAACGGAGCAGGAGCAGCGGCGTGCCGATCGCGCCGAGCGCGCAGATCACCTCGCGCCGGGCCCGGGTCTGGGTCAGGGCCCCTCCGGCGATGTGGAACACCGAGTCGCAGCGGTCGCCGGTGAAGCCGAGGCGGGTCGCGACCGAGCCGGTGAGGATGGTGAGGTTCTCCGGCGGGTCGGCCAGGTAGCCGTCCACGACGCTGTGCCGGTAGCCGCCGGACACGTTGAGGTTGGCCAGGGCGGCGCCCTCGGCGTCTGCCTCGTTGGCGTCATCGAGGCGCTTGAACCCGAGTTCGGCCGCGGCGTTCAGCAGGCCGGAGGCGACCGGATGCGGCGTGGGCGGCTGGGTGATGCGCAGCGGACCGCCCGCGCCGCGCTGCGCGGTCTCGCCGCCTTCCCAGTCCTCGGACCGGCGGAAGCAGGGCAGGAGCGCCTGGTAGTCCCACTCCGGCCCCCAGGCGTCGTAGTCGGCAGCGTGGCCGCGGTACCAGTTCATCGCGTTGATCGCGCTGGTGCCGCCGAGGACCTTGCCGCGCGGCAGCGGGATGACGCGGTTGCCGGTGTGCGGGCTGGGCGCGTAATCGTAGCCCCAGTCCAGGCTGGTCTTGGTCAGGGATGGCCACAGCGCGGGCTCGGTGATCTCGGCGACGCCGCGGCCTTCCGGGCCGGCCTCGATGAGGAGCACCTCCGGCGCCCCGTCGGATTCGGCCAGCCGGGCCGCGAGCACGCACCCGGCCGAGCCGCCGCCGATGACGATGTAGTCGTATTCCGCAACGCTCACTGCGACCGGTCCCGTCCTTTTCCGCTTTCAGCCTTCACAGCCTGGGAATTCCCATTTGGCGTTTCCATTTTCGTCACCCACAGTTAACTGCGAGTTACGAATCCCGACTGTACTCTATTGCCCTTCGGCCAGGAAGGCCGGGCATTTCCGGGGGTTCAGGCGATCATTTTTGCCTATGCCACCATCGATATCCCTATCGGTCACTAATTCTTGTTTTATCCCGAACGGATCATTCTCCCTCTTCCGCCCCAATTGCCCCGCCACTCTCCCGGGACGGCAGGTCCCGCGTACTCTGCAGGGCCGGCGCGCACAGGAATACCCCGGTCAGGGCGCTGGCGGCGAGGAACACCCACACGGCGTCCCGTACCCCGATCGCCGTGCCGAGGGCGCCGGCGAGCAGCGATCCGACCGGAATGGCGCCGAAGGCCAGGAAGCGCATCCCCGTGACCA
>WRBL01000210.1 GCA_009784565.1 Streptosporangiales bacterium
CCTGACGCCGACCGAGGTGTTCCGCCGGAACATGCTGGCCTGCTTCATCGACGACCCGACGGCGCTGCGGGTCCGGGACCGGATCGGCATCGACTCGATCGCCTGGGAGTGCGACTACCCGCACACCGACTCGACCTGGCCGAACTCCCCGGAGAACCTGTTCGGCCAGCTGGCCGAGGCCGGCTGCGCGGACGAGGAGATCCACAAGATCACCTGGGAGAACGCCTGCCGGTTCTTCCGGTGGGATCCGTTCGCGCACCGGGACCGGGCGGCCGCGACCGTGGGCGCGCTGCGGGCCCGGGCCCGCGACGTCGACGTGAGCACGACCTCGAAAGAGGTCTACCGGGCCCGCTACGCCGAGAAGCTGGCCGCGGGCACCCGCTGACCGGACGACCGACAGATAACAGGAGCGTGTGATGAACCGCCTGACCGTGATCTCCAGCGACGGGCACGCCGCGGCCCGGATGCCGGATTACCGTCCCTACATGGAGCCCGGGTACCGGGACGCGTTCGACGATTTCGTCAAGGTCTACGAAAAGCACGGCGTGAACGCGACGGACCCCAAGGCGCTGCTGAACCGGCTCGACCGGGAGATGTACGACGAATGGGCCGAGAAGGCCGCCGCGCCCGGCAAGCTGGACGGCTACTGGAACCCGGAGCGCCGGCTTGAGCTCCTGGACCAGGAGGGAATCGCCGGCGAGATCATCTTCCAGGATGTCGTCACTCCCTTCGTGCTGAGCACCCCGAGCAACGCCTCGCAGGACGCCATCGCCCCGCCGAGCGATGACCAGCTCGCGGCCGGCCGCCGCGCCTACAACCGGTGGATCGCCGACTTCGCCTCGACCGCGCCCGGCCGGTGGAGGCCGCTGCTCGCCGTCTCGTTCGAGGACGTCGACGCCGCGATCAAGGAGATCCGCTGGGCCTCCGAGCACGGCTTCGCGGGCGTCACCCTGCCGGTCGTGCCCGACACCGCCCGCATCTACCAGGCCAAGTACGACCCGGTGTACTCGGCACTGGAGGAGTACGGCCTGCCGCTCAACGCGCACACCGCGATCTCGAACTCCACGCCGACGTACACGGGCGCGCCGAGCCGGGCCTCGGCGGCCGCCATGATCGGCAACGACATGATGGTCCGCGCCCACCAGCTGCTGCCGCAGTTCATCTTCGGCGGGGTCCTCGCCCGCCACCCCGGGCTGAAGCTCGTCCTCACCGAGATGCAGTCGGACTGGGTCGTCGGCTCGCTGACCAAGATGGAGCACTCCTTCCACCACAGCGCGCTGACCCGCGACATCAGGGACATCACCCCGCTCAGCCCGCGCGAGTACTGGCAGCGCCAGTGCTACCTCGGATCGTCGCTGTTCTCGCGGGCCGAGATCGGGGCCCGCGACACGATCGGCGTCGACAAGATGATGCTCGGCATGGACGTGCCGCACCACGAGGGATCGTGGTGGCACGGCACCGAGTTCTACCTGCGGGCCACGCTCGGCGCCGAGCGGGTCACCGAGGACGAGGCGAAGACCATGCTCTCGCGGACCGCGGCCGGGGTGTTCGGGTTCGACCTGGACAAGCTCGCCCGTGTCGCCGAGCGCATCGGGCCCGCCACGGACCAGATCCTCACCCCGCCCGCGGATCTGTCGGGCGCCACCACGGACAGCGTGCACCGGGGAGACCTGCACCGGCCGCTCGCCAGCGCCGCCCACTGACCGGGACGGGGAAGCCGCTGATGGGAAAGCTCGACGGGCGCGTCGCCCTCGTCACCGGCGCGGCGCGAGGAATCGGCGCGGCCAGCGCCGCGCTCCTCGCCGCCGAGGGCGCGCGCGTCGCCGTCTGCGACATCAACGAAGCCGACGGCAAGCAGCTCGCCGAGAGCATCGGCGGCACGTTCTACCGGCTCGACGTCACGGACGAGAACGACTGGGCCGACGCCGCGGCGGGGATCAGCTCCGACCTCGGCCCGGTCACGGTCCTGGTCAACAACGCCGGCGTCGGGACCGGGGGAACGATCCGGGACACCACGACCCGGGACTGGCACCGCGTCATGGCGATCAACGTCGACGGGCCGTTCTTCGGGATGCGGGAGGTGTCGCCGCAGATGGCCGAGGCCGGCGGCGGCGTCATCGTCAACGTCTCCTCCGTGGCGGGCCTGGTCGGCTCCCCCGGCATCGCGGCTTACTCGGCCAGCAAGTGGGCGCTGCGCGGCCTGACCAAGGTCGCCGCCCTGGAGTTCGCCGACGACAACATCCGCGTCCTGTCGGTCCACCCGGGCGTGGTCCGCACCCCGATCACCGACAGCGACTTCATGCGGGAGCGGGTCAGGAACCGGCCGATTCCCCGCCAGGGAGAACCGGAGGAACTGGCCAAGATGGTGCTCTTCTGCGTCGCGGACGCCACGTTCTCGACCGGCTCGGAGTTCGTCGCCGACGGCGGACACGCCACCGGCTCGATCAACCGCGGATAAGACAGCACTACCCGGATCGGAGAGATGAGACCATGGCCAGGATCCTGCCCCAGCGGGGGCATCACGTGGCGTACGTCTGCAAGGACCACGAGGCCACCCGGCACTTCTACGAGGACATCCTCGGGATGCCGCTGATCGCCGCGTGGGCGGAGGTCAACGAGTACCCGAACTTCCCGGGCCGGAAGATCGAGTACCTGCACGCGTTCTACGCCCTCGCCGACGGGTCCACGCTCGCGTTCTTCGGGTACGCGGACGAGGACGTCTACGAGTGGGGACGGCAGCGCAACGGCCTGGCCCATGTCGCGATGTACGTGACCGAAACCGACCAGCTCGAGCTCAAGGCCCGGCTCGAAGCGGCCGGCCATTCGCCGTTCATGATCGACCACTACTACTGCGTGTCCCTGTACTGCAAGGACCCTGACGGCACCACCGTCGAATTCGTGCGGGAACCCGGCAACATCGGCGAGATCAACGCCGACCAGCGGGAGAACGCGCACGAGACGCTGTCCCGCTGGCTCGGCGGCGACCGCACGCCCAACAACGAGTACATGCGGTTCCTCTGATGGAGACATCCCCTGACGAGGAGCGCTTCCGCGAGATCGCGTACCGGCGCTCCGCCGATCCGGCGGGCTACTTCGCCCAGCATCGCGGTCGCGGGCCGGTCCTGTCCGGCGAGAACCCCTGGGGACACCTGGAGCTGATCAACCAGGAGGACGTCGACGCCGCCCTGCACGACCCGGGCCTGTTCTCCAGCGAGCTGGCCATCATGGGCAGCGCCGAACCGCCCATCCCGATCGGGGTCGACCCGCCGCTGCACTCGGAGTACCGGAGACTGCTCGACCCTGCCTTCTCTCCTCGCCGCGTGGCCGAACTCGCACCCAAGGTCGCCGACCGGGTGAACACGCTCATCGACGATGTCATCGGCCAGGGGGAATGCGACTTCTCGCGGGCGGTGTCCGTTCCGCTGCCGACCACGACCTTCATCGACCTGCTTGGCCTGCCGCAGTCGCAGCTTCCCACGTTGCTGTACTGGAAGGACGTGATGATCCACGCCGCGAAGGTCGCCGGCGGGATCGAGGCGGGCGACAAGCTCCGCGCCAAGACCGTGCCGGTGATTTACTCCTACATCCAGGAAGTCATCGCGGACCGCCGGGACAAGCCCGCCGGAGACCTGATCACCCGCCTGCTGCGGACCCGGGTCGACGGCGACCGCGCGCTGAGCGACAACGAGATCACCCGGACGGTGTTCCTGCTGATCTCGGCGGGCCTGGACACGGTCTCGAATTCGCTGCAGTGCATCTTCCATTACCTGGCCACGCACCCCGAGGCGCGGCAACTGCTGGTCGACGAGCCCGGCTCCGCGGACAACGTGATCGAGGAACTGCTGCGCTGGGAATCGCCGGTCCAGTCCATCCTGCGCACGACGACGCGTGACGCCGAGATCGGCGAATGCCCCGTCAAAGCCGGATCGGTGCTCGAGCTCGTCATCGGCGCGGCCAACATCGATCCCGCGGCGTCCGGCGCTGGCACCGTGGACGTACGGCGGGGCGACAAACGGCATCTCGCCTTCGGCGGCGGCCCGCACCGCTGCCTCGGCTCGCACCTGGCCCGCATGGAACTGCGGACCGTCGTGCGGGAGTGGCACAAACGCATCCCGGACTACCGGCTGAAAGCCGGCTACACGCCCGAATGGAACTCCCACCCGCTCCGCGGCGTCGATCACCTCATGCTCGAGTGGGACACGGAGCGCTGAAGCGCCGCGAGGCCCGGGCTGCCGCATTGCGGTCCAGTTCACCGCTTGCTACGTTTATAAACGACTTAGTCAACTATTTTACCGTCGGTCGGCGGCAAGGGGACGCGATGAGCCTGGAACTGGATCTCTCCGGGAAGGTGGCCGTGGTCACGGGCGGCAGCCGCGGCGTGGGCCGCGCCGTCGCCCGCGGCCTGGCCCGGGCCGGGGCCGACGTGGTGATCGCCAGCCGCAAGATCGACAACTGCACGGCGGCCGCTGAGGAGGTCACCCGGGAGACCGGCCGCCGCGCGCTGCCCGTGGCGGTCAACGTGAGCGACTGGGACGACTGCGAGCGGCTCTACAACACGGTCTACGACCACTTCGGGCGCTGTCATGTCCTGATCAACAACGCCGGGGTCTCGCCGCTGTACGGCGGGGACGTGACGAAGGTGTCGGCGGCGCTCTACGACAAGACCCACAACGTCAACGCGCGCGGCCCGTTCCGGCTGTCCGCGCTGTTCGGCACCCGGATGAGCCAGGAGGACGGCGGCTCGATCATCAACGTCTCGACCGCCGGGTCGTGGCGGCCGGACACGAACGACCTGCCCTACGCCATGGCCAAGGCCTCGCTCAACGCCCTGACGCTGGGCCTGGCGGGCGCCTGGGCGCCGAAGGTGCGGGTGAACACCGTGCTTCCGGGCGCGGTCGACACCGACATCACGAAAGCGTGGGGCCCCGCCGCCAAGGAGAACGCCGCCGCCATCAACCCGATGAAGCGCATCGGCATGCCCGAGGACTATGCCGGCCTCTGCGTCTTCCTGGCCTCGGACGCGTCGGCCTACATCAACGGGGCCCAGATCCTCGCGGACGGCGGCCTGTTCCGGTCGCTGTGACCCATCGCGGAAAGGAAGTGGCAGCATGACCAGCAGGACGGCGACAGACCCGGGTGACCTGATCATGGTGAGCGTCGATGATCATGTCATCGAACCCGGGCACATGTTCGAGGACAGGGTGCCCGCCAGGTACGCGGACCGCGCACCGCGGTTCGTGCGGCAGGACGACGGGACGATGGCCTGGCTGTACGGCGGCAAGGTCATCACCAACACGGCGCTGAACGCGGTCGCCGGCCGGCCGCCGGAGGAGTTCGGGTTCGAGCCGACCTGCATCGAGGAACTGCGCCCCGGGTGCTACGACATCCACAGCCGCGTCAAGGACATGAACGCCAACGGGATGCTCGGGTCCATGTGCTTCCCGTCGTTCCCGCGCTTCTGCGGCCAGCTGTTCATGGAGGCGACGCGGGACACCGACGAGGCGGCGGCCATGGTCCGCGCCTACAACGACTGGCACGTCGACGAATGGGCCGGCACCTACCCCGGACGGTTCATCCCGCTGGCCCTGCCGATGATGTGGGACCCGGAGGCGGCGGCCGCCGAGGTCCGGCGGCTGGCCCGGAAGGGCTGCCACGCGGTCACGTTCTCCTCCAACCCGCACGCCCTCGGCCTGCCCAGCATGTACTCCGAGCACTGGGACCCGTTCTGGCAGGCGTGCGCGGACGAGGGCACCGTGCCGTGCATGCACCTCGGCTCTTCCTCCACGGTGCCGACGACCTCCCCCGACGCTCCGGTCGAGCTCATCTACACGCTCTCGCCGATCAACCTGATCGAGACGGCGGGCGACGTGCTCTGGAGCTCCCTGTTCCGCAAGTTCCCGAGCCTGCGGATCGCGCTCTCCGAGGGCGGCATCGGGTGGGTGCCGTACTTCCTGGAACGCGTCGACTACATCTACCGGCACACCCAGCACTGGTCCGGGATGGACCTCGGCGGCCGGCTGCCGTCCGAGATCTTCAGCGAGCACGTCATCCTGTGCTTCATCGACGACGCGGTCGGCATCGAGGCCCGGCACCGCCTCAACCTCGACAACGTCGCCTGGGAGTGCGACTACCCCCACTCCGACACCACCTGGCCGAAGTCGCCGGAGATGGCGATGCAGTACCTGTCCGCCCTGTCCCGCGAGGAGATCGACAAGATCACGCACCTCAACGCGATGCGCCACTTCCAGTACGACCCGTTCGCCCACGTTCCCCGGGCCGAGGCGACGGTGGCGGCGCTGCGGGGCCAGTCCGCGGGCTGGGACGTGAGCGTGCGGGCCACCCGGCACCTGCGCCCGGAGAGCACCCGGGCCGCGGGCAACGCGGCCGACGCTATCGCGATGATGGGACGGGCCGCCGCCCCGGAGGCCGGTGGCGCCGGTGCGTGACGTACTGCGCGGCGTGCGGGTCCTCGAGGTCGCGCAGTGGTGGTTCGCCCCGTCCGCCTCGATGCTCCTCGCCGAGTGGGGCGCCGAGGTCATCAAGATCGAGCACCCCGTCAACGGAGACCCGATCCGGGGCCTGGTGACGGGAGGCGTCCCGCGTCCCGACGGGCTCAATTTCATGGCCGAGCAGGCCAACCACGGAAAGCGCAGCGTCGGCCTCGATATCACCACTCCGGACGGCAAGGCGGTCCTCGACCGCCTGATCGGCCAGGCCGACGTGTTCGTCACCAGCTTCCTGCCCCGGCTGCGGAGCCGGCTGGGGCTCGACGTCGAGGACGTCCGCGCGGTCAACCCGGGGATCATCTACGCGCGGGCCCACGGCGCCGGCGACCAGGGCCCCGAGCGCGGCCGGCCCGGGTTCGACGCCGCCACCTTCTGGGCCCGGGGCGGGGTCGCCCACCACCTCACGCCGCCGGGGTCGCCCACCCCGCTCTCCCCGCGTCCCTCGTTCGGCGACGGCATCAGCGGCCTGTCCCTGGCGGGGGCCATCGCCGCCGCGCTGTACGGCCGGGAGCGCCACGGTGAACCGTCCGTCATCGACGTGTCCCTGCTCGGCACCGCGCTGTGGGTGATGAGCCCGGACGTGGTCGCCGCGGCGGCGGCTCCCGGCGGCATCCCCGCCAGCACCCGCGACGCGGCCAGGAACCCCCTGTCGAACTGCTACCGGACCAGCGACGGCCGGTGGATCTGGTTCGTGATGCTGCAGGCCGACCGGTACTGGCCGGAACTGTGCGAGCGCATCGGGCGGCCCGATCTCGCCTCCGACGAGCGGTTCCGGACGGCCCGGTCCCGCGCGGAGCACCTCGAGACCTGCCTGGCCGAACTCGACGCCACCTTCGCGCGGCACAGCCTGGACCAGTGGCGGGAGAAGCTCGCCGGGCTGAGCGGCGCCTGGGCGGTGAGCCAGAGCGCCACCGAACTGCTCACCGACCCTCAGGTGCTCGCCAACGGCTACCTCGCGGAGGTTGGCTACGAGACGGGGACGCACTCGCTGGTGACGGGGCCGGCCCAGTTCGACGGCCAGCCTGCGGCCGTGACCCGGGCCCCGGGCGTGGGCGAGCACACCGACGAGGTCCTGCTCGAGCTGGGCAGCGACTGGGACGAGATCATCAAGCTCAAGGTCGACGGCGTCATCAACTGAGGGCCCGCCTACTCCATGAGGTCGACGATCAGCCGCTGCGCGAGGTCGGATGACTCGACGAAGGGGGCGCTCGCGGTCAGGAACTGGTCCCAGACGCCCGCCGCCTTCGCGGCGTCACGGGCCTCGAACGAGGCGATGAGCTCCGCGAACAGGCGGTGGGCGTTGCGGTTCGTCGTCCCGACCCAGGGAAGGCTCAGCGCTCCGACGGTCAGGGCGGCCTCGGCCCCCGCCAGCACCCACTGCAGCGTCTGCGCGATCACGGCCAGGACTGGGTTCTCCCCGGCGACGAAGGCGACGGTGGCGGCGCGGCGCCACGTCTGCACGAACCGCGGCGTGTCGTCCACCTGGGCGGCCAGGTCCGCTTCCAGGGTCCGCAGGGTACTCAGCGAGCCGGGCCCGATCCGCGCCGCGGACAGTTCCATCATGGCGGGCTCGAAGAGCCGCAGGGCCCGGGAGAAGTCCGCCAGCGTCGCCTCCCGGGCCTGCAGGACGGTGCCGGCCAGCTGCGCGGCGACCTTCGGCACCGGGCGCCGCACGATGGCCCCGCCCCGGTCCCCGGCCCGCAGGTCGAGGAGAAGCTCCATCTCCAGGATGCGCAGCCCCTCGCGGAGCGTCGGCCGGGAGATTCCGAACTCGGCGGCCAGGTCGGCCAGCGAGGGCAGCCGGTCCCCGTCGCGGAGCCGGCCGGTCGCGATCCGGGAACGGATCTCCGTCGCCACCTCCGCCGCCGCCCGCGGCGCGCCTTTGCCGTCCGCGCGGCTGGCCTGGGCCCGCCACAGCGGCACCACGTCGATGAGCCGCTGGCCGTCTCCCCGGCCGCCGGAGAGATAGTCGCTCCACGCTTCCCGGGCCAGGGCGCCGTCCCGGCGCCGGAGCGCCTCCAGGACGGCGCTGTGCGCGACGATGACCCGGCGCGCGGCCCGGCTGGCGCCCGCGCGGTCCGGGGCGCCGGCCGCCGCGTAGACCTGGCCCGCGTGGATGTGCCGGAGGACGCCGGCGATCACGCCCAGGGAACGGTTCCCGGCCAGCTCGGTGACGACCTGGTCGAACGAGACGACGGCCGCCGTGAACGCGAAGGGGTCGGCCTCGGCCGCCCGTTCCTGGTCGTGCAGGGCGACGAGGCGGTCCAGGTCGGCGGGGCCGCACCGGTCCGCGGCCCGCGCCGCGGCCGGCGGCTCGATGACGGACCGGGCCTCCTCCAGGTGCCCGAGGGTCGCGTGGTCCACCTGGAGGAGGAGCGCCACGTACCGGCCCACGGAGGACAGGTCGGGCTGGCGGACGACGGCTCCCCCGCCGCGGCCGCGGCGGATCTCGACCAGGGACTCCGATTCCAGGACCCGCAGCGCCTCGCGCAGCGTCTCCCGGGAGATCTCGAAGACATGCGTGAGCTCGGCCTCGGACGGCAGGCGCTGGCCCACCGCGAGTTCGCCGCTGAGGATCTGCCGGCGCAGGCTGGCCGCGATGACGTGCGACGTCTTGCTGGTCCTGCGCTGGTAGCGGGGAGTCCACGGCTTCCCGGCGGTGAGGGGCTCGGCCATTACGTCATCCTACTGGCCGGGCCCGTTCGGCCGTTTGATCAGGCAGCCGGCGTCGATCGGGGTGCTGGTGCCGGTCATGTTCCTCGCCCCGTCCGAGGCGAGGAAGAGCACGAGCTCGGCGACTTCCTCGGGCTCGATCCAGGCGGTGGGCAGGGCGTGGAACGCCTCCGAGGCGGGCCGGAAGTCCTCCTTGGCGATCTCGTCCGCCAGGTCGGGCCGGTCGGGCCGGAAGACGTGGTAGATGCCCTGGTTGTGCATCAGGTGCGTATTGCAGTTCGTCGGGTGGACGATGTTGACGCGCACCCCGGAGGGGGCAAGGTGCAGCGCCATCTGCTTGGTGTAGGTGACCAGCGTCTGCTTGGAGAAGCTGTAGCCGGCGCCGCCCGGTCCCATGATCGGCCAGGAAGGAGTTCCCGGGGCGCTCGTGTCGGGGATGAGGGCCGCCGTGGACCCGGTGATGATGATCGAGCCCTCGCGCCCGGCGGGCAGCAGGTGCGGGACCGACACCGCCACGGTGTTCATCACGCCGATCAGGTCGACGTCGATCGCGTCCTGGTAGTCCAGCGGCTGGGGGTCGCCCATCGCCAGCGGCAGGATGCCGGCGTTGGCGCACACGGTGGTCAGGCGGCCGAATTCCGCGACCCCCCGCCCGACCGCCTCGGCCAGCTGATCGCGCTGGCGGACGTCGGCCTTCACCGCGAGGCACGCGCCGCCCGCCTTCTCGGCGAGTTCCCTGGTGTGCTGGAGGTCATCCCAGCTGGACATCGGGTACGGGGTGGACTCGATGTCCTCGCAGATGTCGACCGCGATGACCTTCGCCCCCTCCCCCGCCTGCCGGACCGCGTGGGCCCGTCCCTGCCCGCGGCCGGCCCCGGTGATGAAGGTGACCTTGCCCTCTAGCAGTCCCGCCATTGCTCCTCCTCGGCTCGCAGCGGCCGCCCGCCCCGCGGCTGGCCCCCGTCACGCTAACTAATATCTGCGAGCTACTCAACGATTAAAACCTGATGTTCTCCGGAATCCCCGTTCTTATCCCCTTCCACCCGCGATTGCCTCAGAAACAGTTGACTAGGTCTCTCTTTATAGGAGTAAATGAAGGGGCAGCAGGCGACTCCGGTCGCCCCCAGTGCCGCGGCGAGAGGAAATACCCCATGGCCTTGACGGACCCTCCGGCAACACCGCCCAGCCCGTTGCCGGTGCCGGAGCCCGACGAGACGACGCGGTTCTACTGGGACGGGGCGGCCGACGGGCGGCTGCTGGCACAGCGGTGCCGGTCCTGCGAGGCGTTCCAGTTCCCGCCCGACGTGAGTTGCGTCCACTGCCAGTCCGGCGACCTGGACCACGCCGAGCTCAGCGGGCGCGGCACCGTCTACACCTACGCGCTGGTCGAGCGGCCGCTGCACGCGGGCTTCGTGGACGCGGTGCCCTACGTCGTCGCGCTCGTCGAGCTGGAGGAGCAGCCCGGCCTGCGCCTGATGGCCAACATCATCGACGGCCCGCAGGCGCCCCTGTCGTGCGGCACGCCGGTCGAGGTCACCTACGAACGGCGCGGCGACGTCACGCTGCCCCAGTTCCGGGTCGCGGCCGGGGCGGCCTCATGACCTCGCTGGCCCGGGACGTGGCCATCGCCGGCGTCGGCTACTCCGAGCTGTCCCGGGCGGGCGAACCGGACCCGCGCCGGCTCCTGCTCGCCGCGGCCGGGGAGGCGCTCGCGGACGCGGGACTGCGCGGCACGGACGTCGACGGGATCTTCGAGTACAAGTTCGGGCCGGAGTCGCCGGGAGCCCAGGACGCCGCGCGGCTGCTGGGCATCGCCGACCTCGCCGCGTTCACCGACATCGTGCCGTCGGGCCCGTCCGGCCTGGCGGGCGCGCTGTCGGGCGTGATGGCCGTGGCGTCGGGTGCCTGCGAGACGGCCCTGGTGTACCGCTGCCTGACCCGGGCGGCCGGGCACAACGGCGGCCTGGCCACCGGGCCCCGGCGGGTCCCGGACCGGGACCAGTTCCTGGTGCCCTACGGCTACCTCGGGGGAATCCTGGTCGAGATGGCGCTCAAGAAGCGCCGCTGGATGGCGGAGTACGCCCGGCCGGAGGACGACTTCGGGCACATCTCCGTGAACGCGCGCCGCTGGGCCGCCCTCAACCCGCGCGCGGTCCTGCGCAAGCCCGTGACGATGGAGGACTACCTGTCTTCACGGACCATCGCCGACCCGCTGCGCCTGCTCGACTGCGACTACCCGGTCAACGGCGCGGTCGCGACCATCATCACGACCGCGGA
>WRBL01000211.1 GCA_009784565.1 Streptosporangiales bacterium
ATCTCCCCAGCCGCCGCGTTCCCGCAGTCCCCGGGGCAGCCGGGTCGCGACGGTGACGGACTTCCCGCCCCGGGCGAACGCGACCACGTGATCGGCGGCGGGGCCGGACGCGGACAACGGCACGTAGCCGCCCTCGAGAAACCACTCGGGACGGTCCCGCCGCAGGTTCAGGGTCCTGGAGGTGACCTGGAACTTGCCCCCGCTCGTGTCCCCGGCGGGAAATACCGGTCTCCGGTTGTCGGGGTCCACCAGGGACAGGGCGGGCCGTTCGCAGCCCTGGTAGACGTCGGGAATGCCGGGCATGGTGAGCTGGACCAGCTTGGCGCCGAGCGCGTTCACCGTCCCGTCTGGCTTGATCGATTCCACGAATTCCTCGATGGAGGCGCTCAGCTCGCCGTCGGCCAGCGCGGCGCTCGCCACTTTCAGCACCGTCCGCTCGTAGTCCTCGTCCACCGACAGCCAGGACGTGCGGGTCTTGGCCTCGCGCATGGCCTTGACCAGGTAGCCGCCGAGGCGCTCCTCGGAGATCGGCCAGGCTCCGGCCAGGGTCTGCCACAGCAGGTACGTGATCTCCGGGTCCAGGTCCCGGCTCTCCGGGACGAGCCTGGCCGCCCTCTCCCGCCACCGGGCCGCCTGCCGTCCCCACTCGGCGGGCATCTCGGCCAGGACCGCCAGCCGGGCCCGGACGTCTTCCTGCCGCTTGGTGTCGTGCGTGGACAGGGTGGTCATCGTCCGCGGCCAGCGGGCGGCTAGGTGGGCGGCGAACTCGTGGAACTCGGCCGGAGCGACCGCGAACCGGTCGGGGTCGCCGCCGACTTCGTTCCGTCCCGCCAGGCGGGGCCACCGGTAGGAGGCGGTGTCCTCGATTCCCTTGGCCAGCACCGGCCCGGTGGTCTGGCCGAACCGGACCGCGAAGTCCCGGTCCCCGCCGAGGGCGAGATCCCCGACCGTGTCGGCCAGGCTCCGCAGCGACCCGGGCAGGTGGCGTTTGGCGGCGGCGACGGCGTCGCGGACCTGGCGGCGGGCCGTCGGCGACGTCCGCTCTCCCGGGTAGGTATACGCCCGATACACCCCGAACGCGGCCAGCACCTCGGTCACCGTCCGGGCGGCCTTCTCCTCCTCGGTACCGGGGCGGGCGCGGACCAGGGCCGGAACCAGCCGGGCTACCTCGGCGCCCAGCACGCCGCCGGCGATCTCGCGCTTGGCGGCGAGCGCCACGTCGGCGAAGCGCACCGGAACCGGGCCGCCGCCCGCGTGGCGCGCGTAGCGTTCGTACTCCCGGGTCAGCCGGTCGCCTCCGGCGGGATCGACGAACAGGCCGTCGGTCACGCGGAGGGAGTCATATCCGGTCGTTCCGGCACAGGGCCAGTCGGCGGGAAGCCGTTCGGCCGGCTGGAGGATCTTTTCCACCACCACCCAGGTGCCCGCCGCCGCGGTGAGCCTGCGGAGGTAGCCGCGCGGGTCGGCCAGGCCGTCGGGATGGTCGACGCGGAGGCCGTCGACGAGACCCTCGCGCACGAGTCGCAGCACCGTCTCGTGCGTGGCGGCGAAAACGCCGGGGTCCTCCACGCGGACCCCGATCAGCGACGTGACGTCGAAGAACCGGCGCCAGTTCAGCGTCGTCAGGCCTTCCCGCCACCAGGCCAGCCGGTAGTGCTGCGCGTCCAGAAGCTCCGGCAGCGGCAGGTCCTCGGTACCGGGCCGCAGCGGGAACTCGTGATCGTAGTAGTGGACGGCCGTGTCGACGGTGATCTCATCGAGGGACTGGTCCAGGGGCTTGCCCAGGAAGGGCATCAGCATTTTGCCGTCGCCGGCTTCCCAGTCGATGTCGAACCAGTGGGCGTACTCCGAGCCGGGGCCGCGGGCGAGGACGTCCCAGAGCTGGCGGTTCAGGGATTCCGGGGCGGGGACGGCCATGTGGTTCGGGACGATGTCCAGCACGATGCCGAGCCCTTCCCGCCTGAACCGGTCCGTCATGGCGCGGAACCCGTCCTCGCCGCCGAGTTCGGCGCTGATACGGGAGTGGTCGGTGATGTCATAGCCGTGAGACGAGCCCGGCGCCGCCTGCAGGATCGGGGAGAGGTAGGCGTGCGTCACGCCGAGGGAAGCCAGGTAGGAAGCCTGCGCGGCCGCCTCCTCGAACCCGAAGTCCGGAGTGAGCTGGAGCCGGTAGGTCGAGACAGGTGGTGTCGCCACTCTCCACTCCTCACCGCTGTGACGAACAGCAAACCGGCTAGTACGGTCCCTGCGCGGCGGCACACTACGACGCCGTGTAGTCTCGATGGGGTGCCCGGGCTCCCGCGGGCCGAAAGGTGGTTTTGTCCCAGGTGAGCGCGGTAAACGTAGAACGGCCCCCGGCTTCTCCTGCGCAGCAGCACGCGCACGAGCTGACCGGGCTGTCGCGCATGCGCGCGACCGTGGGCGCCTACGTCGCCCTCTGCAAGCCGAGGATCGTCGAGCTTCTGCTCATCACGGCGGTTCCGACGCTGTTCCTGGCCTATCACGGGCTGCCTTCGCTGATGGTCACCGTGGTCACGGTGGTCGGCGGGGCGCTCGCCGCGGGCAGCGCCAACGCGCTCAACTGCTACATCGACCGGGACATCGACCAGCTCATGCAGCGGACCGCCTCGCGGCCCCTGGCCAAGCACACGGTGTCGCCGCGGGCGGCCCTGGTGTTCGGCCTGGTGATCGGGGTCATCTCGGTCGCGCTGTTCGCCGCCACGACGAACCTCCTGGCCGCCGCGCTCACGCTCGGCGCGATCGCCTACTACGTGGTCGTCTACACGATGCTGCTGAAGCGGCACACCTCCCAGTCCACGCTCTGGGGCGGGGTCTGCGGCTCGGCTCCGGTGCTGATCGCCTGGGCCGCCGCGCGCGACGACCTGTCGTGGCCGGCGTTCCTGCTGTTCCTGGTCATCTTCTTCTGGCAGCCGCCGCACTTCTGGGCGCTGGCCATCAAGTACAAGGACGACTACCGCAGCGCGGGCATCCCGATGCTCCCGGTCGTCGCGACCACCCGGCGGGTGCTGGCCGAGTCGGTTATCCACAGCTGGCTGATGGTGGCGGTCTCGCTGGCGGCCTGGCCCTGGATCGGCCCGGTCTACGGAGTCGCGGCCGTCCTCTGCGGCGCGGCCTTCCTGTACGAGGTGCACCGGCTGTACGCCCAGTCCCGGAAGATCGACGCCAGCAAGCTGGTCACGATCCGGCTGTTCCACCTGTCGGTCGCCTACCTGACCGTGCTCTTCGTCTTCGTCGCGGTCGGCGCCTTCATCCACTGATGATCCTCATCGTCGGCGGCGTCTCCGGAAGCGGGAAGACCACAGTGGGCGCGCTCATCGCGGGCCGTCTCGGCTGGGGATTCGCGGACGCGGACGACTTCCACCCGGCGGCCAACGTCGCCAAGATGCGTTCCGGTACCCCGCTCACCGATTCCGACCGCCTTCCGTGGCTGCGCTCGATCTCGTCCTGGATGGACGAGCGGATCGCCGCCGGCGAGTCTGAGGTGCTCGCCTGCTCCGCGCTGAAGCGCTCCTACCGCGACATCCTGCTATCGGGCCGGGAGCGCGGCGACGCCGTCGTGGCCTACCTCGACGTGCCGCGGGCCGAGCTTGAGCACCGCCTGACCTCGCGGCACGGGCATTTCTTCCCGGAACGGCTGCTGAACAGCCAGCTCGCGGACCTGGAACTGCCCGGGACGGACGAGCCGGCGGTCACGGTGCCGGTGACCGGGAGCGTCTCCGAGACCGCCGAGGCGGTCCTCTCGGCGCTGAAGGCCGCAGGCCTTACGCTGGAGGCGTGAAGCTCAAGCTGGACCTGCACGACATCTACAACCAGGGCGACAAGATCGAGAAGGCCCTGAAGCAGGTGTTCGACGAAGCCGAGGCCAAGAAGGCGCCGCTGATCGAGA
Source organism: Streptosporangiales bacterium (assembly GCA_009784565.1). GTDB lineage: Bacteria > Actinomycetota > Actinomycetes > Streptosporangiales > Streptosporangiaceae > Trebonia. The sequence continues at coordinate 3,908 of WRBL01000211.1, forward strand.
TCATCCCCGGCAAGGGATCCGGCCAGCTCAAGAAGCACGTCCTGCGGTACCTGGAGAAGAACAAGCCTCCGGCCAAGCACTACCGCATCGAAAAGGACTCCAAGAACTTCGGCCGCCTCTTCGTCCACCTCCGCTGGAAGTAAGCCTCGCCCGCCCCAGCATCGGCATTCCGCTGAACGATCATCCCCTATAGCGGTTTACTTACCTACTGCTACTTTGTGCGTTCAAATGGCCACAGGGGGTCGGCGTGGGTGAGTCAGAACGGATAATCGAGGCGATGCGGCAGGCGGTGCCCCCGGCCCGCCCGGCCCTGGACGACGCGGACGCGTCCGCGCTCCGGAAGCTGACCGGAGAGCTCGTCGAGGCCAGGACCGGGGCCTCCGCCGAATACGAGCGCTACCGGTCCATCGCTAGCCGGGAACTCTGCCTGCCGGAGCAGGCGGTCGCCAGCCGGATCGAGGGAGCGACCGTCCTGGTCACGGGCGGGACGGGCTGCGTCGGGTCGGCCCTCATGGCCCAGCTGGCCCGGCTGCGCCCGGGCCGGCTCGCGAGCGTCAGCCGGGGCCGCACCCTGGGCTGGCCGGTCCAGCCCGGCGCCGAGTACCGGCAGGCGGACATCACGAGCGCCGCCGCCATCCGGGAGGTCATCGCCGACGTGGGCCCGGACGTGATCTTCCACGTCGCGGCCCAGAGGTCCCCCGCCCTGGCGGAGACCGAGGTTCGCGGCACCGTCGCGGCCAACACGGCCGGCGCCCGGAACGTGCTGCGGGCGGCGGCCGAGACCGGGGTGCCGCAGGTGGTGTGCGCGTCCACCGGCAAGGCGCTGCGGCCGTACTCGCCCGAGGTTTACACGGCCTCCAAGCGGGCGGCCGAGTGGATGGGTGCCGACCTGGCCGCCTCCACCGGCATGCTCCTGTCCGCCGCCCGGTTCACCCATGTCGTCGACAACTCCATCGTCCACGAACGCCTCCGGGCCTGGGCTGGTGACCGCCGGGCCTCCATGCGGCTGCACGGCGAGGACATCTCGTTCTACGCGCAGTCAGCCGTCGAGTCGGCGCAGCTTCTGCTGACCGCGATGGCGGGCGCGGTTCCCGGGGAGTTCCGGGTCCACGCCATCACCGACCTGGGCTGGCCGGTCTGCCTGCTGGACGTCGCCGTCGGGGTCCTGCGGGAGACGGGGTCGAGGACCCCGCTCTACATCAGCGGCTACGACCCGGGATACGAGGAGGTCGCGTTCCCCGGGCTGTACGACCCGGCGACGGCCGGAGACGTCAGCCCGCTGATGAACGCGTTCGAGACCGCGGCGGCCGTCCCGTCCGTCTGTCCCCGCACTGACGCTTTCCGCCTGGAATTCGCGCCGGACCCGGCCGCGGTGAAGCTGCTGGACCTCCTGGGCGAAGCCTGCGGGCGCACCCGCGATCACGGCGCCGTGCGCCAGGCCCTCGACGACCTGAGCTGGGTGCTCCTCAACGCGACCCTGGCCGCGGCCGACCCGGGCGTCCTCTCCCGCTGCGCTTCCCTCATCCGCCATCACGAGGACGCCATGTCCCCGGTCCACCGCCGCGTTTCCCAGGCGGTCAGGGCACACGTCGTCCCAAGCTGACACGAGCGTCGGCTATCCCCGTTACCGACCACGGCAACGGAGAGACAATCGGCTCAACAAACGCGGTATTTCCCAGCACACGGAGGCGCACGCCATGTCCCGCCCGCTCCTCGCCGCCGCGACGACCGCGATCACGGTCACGATGGCGATAACCGCCTGCTCCAGCAGCCCGAGTTCCAGTGCCAAGCCCCCGGCATCCAGCGCCCCCGCCACGTCCGCCGCCCCGGCCGGCGGATCCGGCGGCGGAAGCGGATCCGGCAGCGGTTCGACCGCGACGGTCAAGTCCAACTGGGAAAAGTTCTTCAAGGGGTCAACGCCGAACTCCCAGCGGGAAAAACTGCTCCAGAACGGATCGACCTTCGCCAAGACCATTAGCGGGATGTCGGCCATGGGCAACTCCGCGTCGGCCAAGGTCGCCTCGGTCAAACTGACGTCCCCCAAACAGGCGACAGTCACCTATACGGTGTATCTCGGGAAAACCGCGGCCCTGCCGAACGCGAAAGGCGTCGCGGTCCTGGAAAACGGCGCCTGGAAGGTGAGCGACGCTAGCTTCTGTCAGCTGCTCACCCTCGAGAACGGAGGGAAACCGCCATCGGTCTGCAGTTCGGCAAGCTAGCTGACACCGACGAGAACACCGGCCGCGGATACGCGAGCGGTATCGCGCTCACGGCCCTGTGCACGCTGCTGTTCCTGACCTTCCTCGACAATACGGTCGTGAGCGTGGCCCTCGGGCCGATCCAGTCGGACCTGCAGGCCGGGGTCCAGGCCCTGCAGTGGGTGGTGGGCGGGTACGCCCTCGCCTTCGCCAGCATCATGCTGGCCTGCGGCATGCTCGGCGACCAGTTCGGCCGCAAGAAGGTCATGCTGGCCGGGGCGGTCGTGTTCTGCGCCGGATCGGTGATGTGCGCCGTCGCCCCCAACCCGGACACGCTGATCGCGGGCCGCGTCATCATGGGGATCGGCGCGGCGGCGAGCGAGCCGGGCACGCTGTCGGTGCTGCGGCAGATCTACCCCGGCGAGCGGGCCCGCGCCCGGGCGGTCGGCGTGTGGGCGGCGGTCTCGGGACTGGCGCTCGCCCTCGGCCCGGTCGTCGGCGGCGCCCTGGTCGGCCTGTGGAACTGGCGCGGAATCTTCTGGTTCAACCTGGCGTTCGGCCTGGCCGCGCTGATCGTCGCCGCGATCGTGGTCCCGGAGAGCTCGGACCCGCAGGCGGGCCGCGTCGACCTTCCGGGGACCGTGCTGGGCACGGGCGCGCTGGCCGCGCTGACCTTCGCGATCATCAACGCCGAGACCTCCAGCTTCGGCGCCACCCTGCCCGTGACCCTGTTCGTCGTCGCGGCGGTGTGCGCGGTCGCGTTCGTGGTGTGGGAGCGGCGGGCGGCCAACCCCCTGCTCGACCTGAAGTTCTTCCGCAAGGCCCACTTCACCGTCCCGAACGTGGTCGCCTTCTGCAGCTACTTCGCGACCTTCGCGATCTTCTTCTTCACCGCCCTGTACCTGAACGAGGTCGTCGGCGCCTCCGGCTACAAGATCGCGCTGGTCTTCCTGCCGATGACCGTGCTGATGATCGCGGCCTCGGTCCTCACCGGCTACTGGACCGGGGCGGCCGGGCCGCGCTGGCCGATCACGATCGGGTGCCTGCTGTTCGGGGCCGGGCTGCTGGTCACCACCTCGCTCATCAAGCAGCACCCCGACTACACCGAACTGTCGGCCGCGCTGGCGCTGGCCGGGGCCGGCATCGGCATCACGGTGGTGCCGACCACCACGTCCGTGCTGGGCGCGGTCCCGGCGGAACGATCGGGCATGGCCGCGTCGGCGGCCAACACCAGCCGGGAGATCGGCGCCGTCACCGGGGTCTCCGTCCTCGGCGCGATCGTCTTCGCCCAGCTGGCCGCCCAGCTTCCGGGCAAGATCGAGGCGCTGAACATCCCGGCGGCCTACAAGCCGATGATCCTGCGGTTCGTGCCGACGATCATCCACGTGCTCGAGAGCGGCCAGACCGGAATGGCCAAGAACTACTCCAGCATGGGCGCGATCGTCCAGGACGTGCTCAGCGCCGCCTACGGCGCCTTCGGCGACGGCCTCCACGTGGCCCTCTACCTGGCGGCGGGGCTGGTTCTCTTCTCCGCGGTCCTCTCCGCGGTCACCCTTCGCAAGCCTCGCGCATAGGTTCGGACCGCGCCGGTAGGGTGGCCCCGGGAATGGGATAAAGGCGCCGATTACGCCGGGGGAAACGGTATGACAATCGAAGGTGACCGCGTTTCCGGCTTCGGCCGGATGGAGGACGGGCTCAAGCAGGCCGGCCCCTGGTACACGTGGGGCCCCTACGTCAGCGAACGGCAGTGGGGCACGGTCCGCGAGGACTACAGCGAGGACGGCGAGGCCTGGGACTACCTGCCGCACGACCACGCGCGGTCGCGGGCCTACCGGTGGGGCGAGGACGGCCTCGCCGGGTTCAGCGACGTCGAGCAGCGGCTCTGCCTCGGGCTGGCCCTGTGGAACGGGCGCGACCCGTACCTCAAGGAACGGGCATTCGGCCTGACCGGGCCGCAGGGCAACCACGGCGAGGACGTCAAGGAACACTGGTGGTACCTCGACGCCGTGCCCAGCCACGCCTGGAACCGGTGGCGGTACCACTACCCGCAGGGCGAGTTCCCCTACGAGGCGCTCCTCGCCGAGACCAGGCGGCGCGACCGGCGGAGCCCGGAATACGAGCTCCTGGACACCGGGGCCTTCGACGACGACCGGTACTGGGTCACCGAGGTCAGCTACGCCAAGGGCGATGACCCGCACGACCTGCTGATGACGGTCACCGTCACCAACGCCGGCCCGGAGAAGGACACGATCCACGTCCTGCCGACCGCCTGGTTCCGCAACACCTGGTCCTGGGAGACCGCGCCTTCAAACACGGGCGCCGCCCGGCCGGCCCTCACCGCGCGGGGAGCGGCCGTCGCCGTCGACCATCCGTTCCTGGGCGAACTGGAACTCACGGCGGACGGGCAGCCCCAGGTGCTGTTCTGCGAGAACGAGACCAACCTCGAGCGCCTGTACGGGGCCGAGGCGACCACGCCCTACCCCAAGGACGGCATCAACGACCACGTCGTCAGCGGCGCCGCCACCGTCAACCCCGCGGGGACCGGCACGAAGTGCTCGTTCTGGTACCGGCTCACCGTCGAACCCGGCGAGACCAAGGAGATCCGGGTACGGCTCCGGCCGAAGTCGGAGAACGAAGATCCGTTTGGTCCCGGCTTCGGGGTGACCGTCTCGCGGCGCCGGGCCGAGGCCGACGAGTTCTACCACTCGCTCACCCCTCCGCTGGCCAGCCCGGACGAGGCGTCGGTGATGCGGCAGGCGTTCGCCGGGATGCTGTGGAGCAAGCAGTTCTACCACTACGACGTCGGCCGGTGGCTCGACGGCGACCCGGGCCAGCCGGCCCCGCCCGGGACCCGCGGGAGCGGCCGGAACGCACGGTGGCGGAACTTCAACGCCTTCGACATCATGTCGATGCCGGACAAGTGGGAGTATCCCTGGTTCGCCGCCTGGGACCTGGCCTTCCACACCGTCAGCCTGGCCCACGTCGACCCCGGGTTCGCCAAGTATCAGCTGATCCTCCTGTGCCGGGAGTGGTTCCAGCACCCCAACGGGGCACTGCCCGCCTACGAGTGGGACTTCGGCGACGTGAACCCGCCGGTTCAGGCCTGGGCGGCGCTGCAGGTGTTCGCGCTCGACGGCGGCACCGACCTCGACTTCCTGTCCCGGGTCTTCGACAAGCTGCTGGTCAACTTCACCTGGTGGGTCAACCGGGAGGACGCCTACGGCAACAACCTGTTCGAGGGCGGGTTCCTCGGACTGGACAACATCGGGGCGATCGACCGGTCGCACCTGCCGCCCGGCGCCACCCTCGAGCAGTCCGACGCCACCGGCTGGATGGCGTTCTACGCCCTGTCCATGGCCGAGATCGCCACGATCCTCTGGCGCGACGGCCGGCGGCAGGGCGCGGACCTGGTTCTCAAGTTCCTGGAGCACTACGCCTCCATCGCCGACGCGATGGAGGGCCGGGCCATGTGGGACGAGGCCGACGGCATGTTCTATGACCAGCTCCGGCTGCCCGGCGGCGAGGTCGTCCCGCTGAAGGCCCGCACCATGGTCGGCATGATCCCCCTGCTCGCGGTGGGGATCGCGCACGACGAGATGCTGCGGAACGCCGCCCGGTTCGGCAAGGGCTTCGCGGACTTCCTGCGCAAGGAAGGCATGGACGACCCCGGGAAACTCCGCCAGCGCGGCCTGCTCAAGGGCACCGACGGCGACGCGCGCGTGCTGCTGTCCGTGGTCGGCGTCGAGCGCCTGACCCGGCTGCTGGAGTCCCTCTTCGACGAATCCCAGTTCCTGTCCCCGTACGGCCTGCGATCGCTGAGCGCGCGGCACCGGGACGAGCCCTACGTGCTGCACATCGACGGCACCACGGCGTCGATCGACTACGAGCCCGCGGAGTCGACCACGGCGATGTTCGGCGGGAACTCCAACTGGCGCGGCCCGATCTGGTTCCCGGTCAACTACCTGGTGATCAGTTCCCTGGACCAGTACTACGAGTTCTTCGGCGACGACCTGATCGTGGAGTACCCGGCCGGATCGGGGGTAAAGAAGACTCTCGGCGAGATCGCCGACGACCTGCGCGGCCGGCTGATCTCGATCTTCACCCGGGACTCCGACGGCCGGCGTCCCTGCTACGGCGGGGTGGAACGGCTCCAGAGCGACCCCCGGTGGCGGGACAACATCGTTTTCAACGAGTACTTCCACGGGGACAACGCTGCTGGGCTCGGTGCCTCCCACCAGACGGGCTGGACCGGGCTGATCGCGGACGTCATCCGGCGTCGGCACGGTGCCGTGCGCACCCCGGACGGCATGAGCGACCTGATCGGAGACGTGTGATGACTTCTGAGCCTGACGCGCTACCGCGGGTAACCCGGGGTGACCGCTTCGTACTCGGTGCGACGCTGATTCCCGGCCGGGACGGCGTGAACTTCGCGGTCACCTCCAGCGTCGCCGACGAGGTCCTGCTGTGCCTGTTCGACGCCGAGACCGGCGCCGAGACGCAGGTCCCGTTGATGGACTACGACGCCGGCGTCTGGCACGGGTTCGTGCACGGCGTCAAGCCGGGCCAGCGATACGGCTACCGGGTCCGGGGGCCGTTCGATCCGGAGAACGGGGTGCGCTGCAACCCGGCCAAACTGCTCCTTGACCCCTACGCCCGGGCGTTCAGCGGGACGGTGACCTACGGGCCCGAACTGCTGGGGCACGACCCGGCCGACCCGGGCAAGCCCAGCCAGCTTGACTCGAAGGACCACATGTCCCGGTCGGTCGTGGTCGACACCAGTTACGACTGGGAGGACGACGCCCCGCCGCTGTACTCCCACGCCGAGTCGGTCATCTACGAGGCCCACGTCAAGGGCTTCACGAAGCTGCACCCGGGGATCCCCGAGGAACTGCGAGGGACCTACGCGGGCCTGGGCCACGAGGCCGTCGTCGGATACCTCAAGGACCTGGGCGTCACCGCCATCGAACTGCTGCCTGTCCACGAGTTCCTGCCCGAAGGGCACCTGCTCTCCAATGGCCTGACCAACTACTGGGGCTACAACTCGATCGGCTTCTTCGCCCCGTACCACGGCTACGCCGCCAATCCGGAGAACGAGGTCAACGAGTTCAAGGACATGGTGAAGGCCCTGCACGCCAGCGGCATCGAGGTCATCCTCGACGTGGTCTACAACCACACCGCCGAGGGCAACCAGGAC
>WRBL01000212.1 GCA_009784565.1 Streptosporangiales bacterium
GCCGGCTTCCATCCAGATGACCCGGTTGCAGCTCTGCTCGATCTCGCCCAGGTTGTGGGCGACGAGGAACACCGTCCCGGCCTCGTCGCGCAGTTCCTGGATCCGGGCGTGGCTCTTGGCCCGGAAGGACGCGTCACCGGTGGCCAGGGCCTCGTCGATCATGAGGATCTCGTGGCTCTTGGCCGCCGCGATCGCGAACCGCAGGCGCTGGGCCATACCGGTGGAGTAGGCGCGCATCGGCAGGTCGATGAACTTGCCGACGCCGGAGAAGTCCACGATGGACTGGTACCGCTCCTTCACCTCGCGGGGCGGCATGCCCATCGCCAGGCAGCCGAGCACCACGTTGCGCTCGCCGGTGAGGTCGTCGAGCAGGGCGGCGTTGACGCCGAGCAGGGCGGCCTTGCCGCTGGTGTAGACGGCGCCGTCCTCGGCGGGAAGCAGCCCGGCGATCGCCCGCAGCAGGGTCGACTTGCCGGAGCCGTTACGGCCGATGACACCGATCACGTCGCCGTGGTTGGCGATGAAGGAGATGCCGCGGATCGCGTGCACCTCGCGGATGTTCACGCGCTTCTCGCGCCGAACCAGGCGCATCAGTGACGTCGCCGCGGTGCCCTTGTTGCCGCCTGCGCCGTAGACGCGATAGACGACGTGCAAGTCGTCGCAGATTACGGTCGGGGTTGCCACGGCGCCAGAGTACCTTGTCGGGAGCCGTCGGGGGCAAGGAGTGACCGGTCACACCTGTTCCAGCCCCGATAACGCTTGTGAAATGTGGCCGTCACGGTTTCGCCGCGTTGACACTGGGCATTTCCGCTCGTACCGGGTTCGTTTCGCATCCGGCGGGGCGGGGTGCTAATGGAGGTGGCTACGTCGGGCGTGGGTGAACTCCCGTACACAGCCTCTAGCGTCGGCGTGGCACGCCGGCGCCTGGTCTGCGACCTTATTCACGCGGGTATCGACGAGACCCTCGCGAGTGACGCCGGGCTGGTGCTCAGCGAACTCGTGAGCAACGCACTGCGTCACGCTACTCCTCTGCCGGGGGGAAGTGTCAAGGTCTCCTGGGACCTGGGTGCCGAGTGCGTCCTGGTCGCCGTTCGCGACGGGGGTTCCGAAAGTTTCCCCCGGGTGCACGAGGCGGCCGGATCGGCCCTCGGGGGCCGGGGGCTGAGCATCGTGGCCCGGCTGAGCCTGGACTGGGGGGTCCTGCGGGACGCCGACGAAACCACCGTATGGGCAGAACTGCCGGTCGAGTACACAGATGTCCCCGCTCTGGCAATCGCATCGTCCCCGGACGCGTAATCGCGTCCGGAAGTGGTGATAACTAGCGCGGAGGGTGTCGCGGGACAGTACCTCCACAGGCGGGACAATTAAGGCATGAAGACATGCATCCGGGGGGATACGTGTCCCAGTTTCACGGTGTGGACAGCGAAGTAGGCCGACTGCGCACGGTTCTCGTGCACCGGCCCGGAGCGGAACTTCGGAGGATAACGCCGCAGCAGCGGTGCGGAATGCTGCTGAACGCCATGCCCTGGGCCGAACGGGCGCAGCAGGAGCACGACGCCTTCACGCAGGCGCTGCGCGACCACGACGTCGAGGTGCTCTACCTGACGGAACTGCTGCAGGACGCGCTGGAGTACGCGCCGGCCCGGGCTCAGGTCACGCGGGCGGTGCTCCGGGATCCGAAGCTGGGGGAGGAACTGCGCGACCGGCTGGCCGCCCACCTGGACGGTCTCGGGCCGGAGGAGCTCTCCCAGCTTCTGATCATGGGGCTGGCCCGCGACGAGTTCAGGGGCGGGCGCGGCGCGGTCTTCGGCCTGCTCGACGCCTGGGACTACGTGATCGACCCGCTGCCCAACCTGGTGTTCGCCCGGGATTCCAGCGTGTGGATCGGTGACAGCGTCGCCTGCACCAGCCCGCCCGGGCGGACGGTCGAGGCCGAACTGGCCGAGGCCGTGTTCGAGCACCACCCGATGTTCGCCGGCACCAAGCGCCTGTACGAGCCGGGCCTGGAGGAACTGGCCGGCGGTGACGTGCTGCTGCTCGCGCCGGGGGTGGTCGCGATCGGCATCGGCTGCCAGACCGCGCCCGCGGGAATGGAGCGGCTGGCCCGGCGGGCCTTCGACAGCGGCTTCGCGCACACCGTCCTGGCCGTGCTGACCTCCGCCGCGGAGAACGCGGCCGCCGAATGCCTGGACACCCTGTGCACGCTGGCGGGCCCGGACACGGTCCTGATGCGCCCGGCGGTGGCGTACTCGCTGGTCGCGCGGACGATCACCCAGCGGTCCGACGGGCTCCGCCTGTCTCACCCGCAGCCCTTCCTGGAGGCGGCGGCCCAGGCGATGGGCATCGACCGGCTGCGGGTCATCGAGACCGGCCTCGCGCCGGGCCGCCCGGCCAGCCGGTACGGCCAGGGCTGGGGGTCCGGGTTCTACGGCGGCCAGTGGGACGACGCGGGCAACCTGCTCGTCCTCGGGCCGGAGACGGTGGTCTCCTACGAGCGGAACGTGCTCACCAACGGCCGGCTCGAAGACGCGGGCATCGAGGTGATCCGGGTTCCCGGCGGCGAACTGGCCGGCTTCCGGGGCGGCCCGCGCGCCATGTGCTGCCCCGTCGGCCGAGAGCCGGCGAGCATGCCAGACGAGAATGCCCGGGCGGCATAGCTAGCGGAGCACCGCGCCGGGACGGTAGGGTCTCAGCCGTGGAGCTCAATGTCTCAAGTCGGTCTCGCGATGATCACGTCAATGTGACCGTAAGTGGAGAAATCGACCTATATACCGCTCCGCGGCTGCACAGCGGGCTTTCCGCGGTTATCGCCAAGGCGGACCCGGAGTCCCGGGTCACTGTCGACATGTCGCGCGTGGATTTCTGCGACTCCACCGGCATGAACGTCCTCCTGACCTCGCTCCGCCAGGCTAATGAGCGGGGGATCGGATTTGAACTCGCCGCGCCGAGGCCGGCGGTCAAGAAAATCCTGCAGGTCACGGGGCTGGACTCGGTGTTCACCATCAGGAGCGAGAGCGCCCCGGCCGGCAAGTAGCCGATGACCCCCGTAGCCGTCGTCATCCCGGCCTTCAACGAGGAGGACCGGATCGGCGCGACGGTCCGCGCCGCGGCGACGCTCCCCGGCGTGGACGAGGTCATCGTCGTCGACGACGGCTCGCGCGACGGCACGGGCGACGCCGCCCGGGACGCGGGCGCCTCGGTTATCCGGCATCCCCGTAACCGGGGCAAGGCCGCGGCGATGACCACCGGCGGCCGTCGGGTCTTCCAGGAAAACGCCGGCCGGCTGGCGCTGTTCCTGGACGCCGACCTGGGCGGGACCGCGGCCGAGGCCGGGCCGCTGATCACGCCGGTCGCCGACGGCGAGGCCGACATGACGATCGCCGCGTTCACCGAGCGGGTCAAGCGCGGAGGCCACGGATTCGTCGTGCGGCTGTCCGCGGCCGGGATCAGGCGGGCCACGGGCTGGACCCCTCTTCAGCCCCTGAACGGGCAACGGTGCCTGTCCCGGAAGGCCTTCGGCGGTGCTCTCCCGCTGGCCCGGGGGTTCGGGGCGGAGACGGCCATGTCGATTGACCTCGCCCGCAAGGGGCTGCGGATCCGCGAGGTGGAGGTTCCGCTGGCTCACCGGGCCACCGGCTCGGACTGGCGGTCCCAGCTGCACCGGCTCCGTCAGTTCGCCGACGTGGCCTGGGCCCTGGCCTGGCGCCTCTGACCTGCGGTTACCCGTGCGCTGTATTACCCGGAGTGATATGTATAGTGCTGGGTGTGATTACATCGCTACACACCCTGGCCGGCGCCGCGGTACTCGTGGGAGTCATCGGAATCGTGCTGGCGATCACCGCCCAGCAGCGGTCGATCCGCGCGGTACGCGAGTGCAAGGACCTCGTCCGGGGCGCGATCGGATCGAGGGGCACCGCCGACCCGCGCGCGCTGCGGGACGTCGGGCTCGTCCGGTACGACGCGCTGCAGGAAATGTCCGGCCAGATGTCGTTCTCGCTCGCCCTGCTCAACGCGGCCGGCGACGGCGTCGTGGTCAGTTCCATCAACGGACGGGCCGAGACCCGCACCTACGCCAAGACCGTGAAGGCCAGCGAAGGGGTGCAGGAGCTTAGCCCTGAGGAGGAAGCGGCAATCCGTTCGGCCAAGATGGGCCTGGGGTTTGACCAGTCGGCCGACGACCAGCCGCACGCCCGTGACGGGCGCGGCGCGCACGATACCGCCACTGCGGCAAGATAGGGCGTATGCGCTATGCCTATCTGGGACCGGAGGGGACGTTCACCGAGGCCGCGGTCGCGAGCCTGAACCTGGGAGCGGAGGCCGACCCGGTCCCGTACCCGACGGTCGGCGCCGCCCTGACCGCCATCCGCGGCGGCCAGGCCGAGCGCGGGGTCATCCCGATCGAAAGCTCCGTGGAGGGCATCGTCACCGCCACCGTCGACGACCTCACCACGGGCGGCGGAGTCCGCATTCACGGTGAGATCAGGCTGCCGATCGCCTTCGCCCTGCTCGCCGCGGCCGGGACATCGCTGGCCGACGTCAAGACCGTGGGAGGGCACCCGCAGGCCCAGCCTCAGTGCCGGCGCTGGCTGGCCGCGAACCTGCCGCGGGCCGAATGGGTCGCCCAGGCCTCCAACGGCGAGGCCGCCCGGCAGGTCGCCGAGGGGAAACTGGACGCGGCGCTGGCCGGGGAGTTCGCGGCCGCCAAGTACGGGATCTCCGTGCTGGCCCCGGACGTGCATGACAACACCAGGGCCGTGACCCGGTTCGTCGTGGTCGCGCCCGAGACCGTGCCGGAGCCGGAGCCCACCAGGTCAGACCGGACCTCCGTGGCCGCCTTCCTCCGCGACGACTACCCCGGGGCGCTGATGGAGATCCTCACCGAGTTCGCCGTGCGGGGGATCAACCTGTCCACGATCCAGTCCCGGCCCACGGGCGACCGGCTCGGCAGCTACTTCTTCTTCGTCGACTGCGAGGGGCACATCCGCGACGCGCGGGTCGGCGAGGCCATGATGGGCCTGCGCCGGGTCTGCGCCGACATCCGCTTCCTCGGCAGCTACCCGCGCTGCGACGGGGGCCGGACCCACGTCCGCCCCGGGACCTCCGACGCCGAGTTCGCCTCGGCCGCCGCCTGGCTGACTGGGCTCCGCGGCGGCCGAGGCTAACGCCGCCCCTTTACAGGTAGGGGCCGGATCCGCGGGTCGGCGACGGGATCTGCTGCTCCTCCTGGCCGGGCGGGACCAGGCCCGGGGGAAGCGCCCGCCGCATCTGCTCCAGCTGGGCCCGGGCCGCCATCTGCTGCGCGAACAGCGTGGTCTGTATGCCGTGGAACAGGCCCTCCAGCCAGCCGACGAGCTGGGCCTGGGCGACCCGGAGCTCGGCCTCGCTGGGCGTGGAGTCCTCCGCGAACGGCAGCGACAGCCGCTCCAGTTCCTCGATGAGCTCGGGGGCGAGGCCGTCCTCGAGTTCCTTTATGGAGCTGGTGTGGATCTCCCGGAGGCGAGCGCGGCTCTTCTCGTCCAGAGGCGCCGCCCGCACCTCCTCGAGAAGCTGCCGGATCATGCTGCCGATGCGCATGACCTTGGCGGGCTGCTCGACCATCTCGATGACCGGGCGCTCGTTTCCTTCTTCCTCGGCGCCTTCGGCCTCTGCGGCTTCCTCGGCGCCGGGGGCGGTTCCGAGGGCCATGCCACCCGGTCCGACCACTACGACCTGCGGCTTCTCGTTGTCCGCAGGGTTCGTTTCGTCGCTCATCTTCCTCACGTTACCTGTTGCGAGTGATTACCGTGCGCGCAGGAGGATCTTGCCCGTGTGGGTCGAGGCCTCCATGATCCGGTGCGCCTCCGCGGCCTCCGAGATGGGAAGCTCACGGTGGATGACCGGGCTGATCTTCCCATTCTCGACCAAGGGCCAGACATGCTGCCTCACCGCGTCCACGATTTCGGCCTTCTGCTCCGCGGGCCGGGCCCTCAGCGTCGTTCCGGCCAGGGTCAGCCGCCGGGTCATCACCTTCCCCATGTCCAGTTCGGCCTTGCGGCCCTTCTGCAGGCCGATGGTCACCATCCGGCCGTCGACGGCCAGCGCGTCCACGTTTCCCGCCAGGTACGCGGCGCCGATGATGTCCAGGATGACGTCCGCGCCGTGGCCGTCGGTGGCGTCCTTGATGGCCTTGGTGAAGTCCTCTTCCCGGTAGTTGATCGCGATATCCGCGCCCAGGTCCTTGCAGGCGGCCAGTTTCTCCGCGGACCCGGCGGTGACGGCGACGATCGCGCCGGCGAGCCTGGCCATCTGGATCGCGGTCGTGCCGATCCCGCTGCCGCCGCCGTGGACCAGAAGAATCTCGCCCGGCTTGAGTCCCGCCGTCATGAAAACGTTGGAGTACACGGTGCAGGCGGTCTCGGGAATGGCCGCCGCCTCGACGAGGGTCAGGTTCGCGGGCCTGGGAAGCAGCTGGCCCTCGGGAACGACCACCTTCTCGGCGTAGCCGCCGCCGGCCAGGAGGGCGCAGACCTCGTCGCCCGGTTTCCATTTCGTCGCCCCGGGCCCGGTCTCGATCACCGTGCCCGAGCACTCCAGGCCCGGGTACTCCGGTGCGCCCGCCGGCGGCGGGTAGAACCCTTTGCGCTGCATCACGTCCGCGCGGTTGACCCCGGCCGCGGCGACCTCGACCAGAACCTCTCCCTCGCCCGGGACGGGATCGGGAACCTCGGTCCACTGGAGCACATCCGGTTCTCCGGCCTCAGCGATGACAACGGCGTGCATAGGCACCTCCATGCGCGGGAATGTTCTGATACCAGGGTCTACCAGGTGAGCCGGCGGGCGCGTGATCCTCCCGCCGGCTTTGAGCCGATGTCGCGAACACGTACGGCAAGGTCAGGCCGGTGTCTTACGCTCGGAGGTAAGAGCGAACCCCGCCGACTACTCCGGTACTCGCGAGGATGGGACCATCCGTGACACCGAACGATCGTGATGACAGCCCGCAGGGCCGCGGCCGCGACGAAACCGCGGCCGATGGCGCGTTTTCCGTAAACCCAGTCGACTCCGAGCCCGGGGCCGCTGCCGGGAGCGCCGACGCCGACCCGTACCAGACCTCGGGGGCCAACCCGTTTTCCTCGGTGCGCCCCACGGGAACCGGGGGATTCCCGAGGCTCCGGCCCCGGCAGTTCCCGCCGGACGAGCCGTCGGGCGCGCCGGCCGACGCCCCGGCCGACGTTCCGGAGATGGAGCAGCTTCCGGATCCCAACGCGCTGCCCGACCCCGGGTACCCGGTGATGGCGGGGTACTCGCCGGCTTTCCCGGCCGGCGGATTCCCGACGGGAGCCTTCCCGTCCGCCTTCCCCTCCGGACCGTCCGGGTTCTCGGCCGAACAGGCCGCGTATCCGGTGGAGAACTCGGGATCGTCGGAGGACACGACGACGTTCCGGCTGCCTTCCAGCGCGACGGCCTCCCAGCATCACTTCCCGAGCGACCCGTACACGCGGCGGCGCTCGCCGGAGGCCGCCCCGCCGCTCGAGTCCGGGGGGTCGCGCCCGGGGGACTCCGGGGCCCGCTCGGAAGAGGTCCGGGATCCGGGGCGGGACCAGGAGTCGGCGCCGCCGCTCTCGGTTTCCCAGGGCCCGGCCGGCCCCGAGCCCGAGCCCGAGCGGTCTTCCGCCTCCGAGCCCGAGCAGCCGGCGGAGCCTGAGCAGCCGGCGGAGCCCGAGCAGTCCGCGGAGCCTGAGCAGTTCGTCGCGCCTGAGCGGCCGGAACGGACCGCCGAGCCCGTGTGGCCGGACGAGCCCGCCCGGCCGGTGCCGTCCTTCTCGGAGCGGCCCCCGTCCGGCGAGACCTCTGTGGACGTACCCGTGGCACCCGCCCCGGAGGCTCCGTCCTTCTCCCCGGCTCCCGCTCCGCCGGCCCCGGCCTCGCCCGCGCCGGGTACCTACGCCTCTCCGACGACCTACACGCCCCCGGACCCGTACGGATCTCCGGGCGCCTACACGCCCCCGAACGCCTACGGTGCTCCCGGGTCTCCCGCGCCGAACGCGTACCCGCCGCCTCCGCCGCCCGGCACCTACGCGCAGCCCGGCCCGGGCCCGCAGTCCGGGGACCCGGTCGCCCAGCCCATCCCGGAAACCCCGGGGGCCCGGGAGACGGCCGACAGCCTGACCACCGAGATGCTGCTGTCCGGACGGCGGCCGCTGCCCGCCGCCGGGTGGCGCCGGACGCTGTACCGGGCGACCGGCGGACTGGTCCGCGTCGGGGAGTCCAGCGCGGACCTGCGCCGCCGCGACCTGGTCAACCGGGCGCGGACGCCGGTGGCCGGCGGCCACCACCGGGTAGCGGTGATGAGCCTGAAGGGCGGCGTCGGGAAGACCACGACCGCGGTCGGACTGGGCGCGACGCTGGCGTCGATGCGCGGCGACCGGGTGATCTCCATGGACGCGAACCCCGACCGCGGGACGCTCTCGGACAAGGTCCGGCTGGAGACCTCGGCCACCATCCGCGACCTGCTCAACGAGCGGGCCCAGGTCACCCGGTACGCGGACGTGCGGGCGTTCACCTCGCAGGCGCCCAGCCGGCTTGAGATTCTCGCGTCGGACCGGGACCCGGCCGTGTCCGTCGCGTTCAGCGCCGATGACTACCGGGCGGTGTCCCGGGTCCTCGAGCACTACTACTCGATTTGCATCACGGACTGCGGAACGGGCCTGCTGCACTCGGCCATGGCTGGCATCCTCGAACTGGCCGACCATATCGTCCTGGTGAGCTCGCCCTCGGTCGACGGGGCGCGCAGCGCCAGCGCCACGCTGGACTGGCTGGAGGCGCACGGCTACACCGACCTGGTTCACGGCGCCGTCGTGGTGCTGTCCACCATCCGGCCGCGGAGCAAGAGCACCGTGGACCTGGACCGGCTGGAACAGCACTTCGCGTCCCGCTGCCGGGCGGTGGTCCGGATCCCCTACGACGCCCACCTCGAAGAGGGCGCGGAATTCGAACTCGACCTGCTCGACTCGGAGACCGCGGAGGCCTACCTCCAGCTCGCCGCTCTGGTCGGTGACGGATTCGCCGTCCCCCGTCGTCCGGTCGCTCGTCCCACGCCGGGTATGCCTTACGCGTAAGATGAGCGTTGTGCGCGTCGGCGTCGGCCCCGGCGCGCCTGGAGCGGTGGCGGAGTCTGGTTGATCGCAGCTGCCTTGAAAGCAGCCGATGGTGTATGCCATCCGGGGGTTCGAATCCCTCCCGCTCCGCCCGGTAAACCCGCCCCGTAACGCCTGGCCAGGGGCTGCTACGACATGTTGTAGTACAGGGGTATTCTCGTCGTATGGATACGCCGATGCTGCCGCCGTTCAGCGTGGCCACGGTCTTCACGCAGTGGCAGTTCGCCCCGGTCGTGAGCGCGGCCGTCATCGTGTTCGGCGGCCTGTACCTCTGGGGCGCGGCCCGGGTCCGGCGCCGTCATCCGGCCCGGCCGTGGCCGCTGGGCCGCACGATCGCCTTCGGGCTGGGCCTGCTGGTCATCGTGATGGCGACGCAGAGCGGCATCGGCGCCTACGACGACACCCTGTTCTACGACCACATGATCCAGCACCTGATGCTGATCATGATCGCGCCGCCGCTGCTGGTGGTCGGCCAGCCGGTGACGCTGCTGATGCACGCCAGCCGCAACCCGCTGCACACCTGGACCAAGAAGGTCCTGCGGTCGGCGCCGATCCGGGCGATCACCTGGCCCGTCTTCGGCGTGGTCGCCTACGCGGCGACGATCATCGGCACCCACCTCACCAGCTTCATGAACCTGGTGATGACCAACGACACCGTCCACAACCTCGAGCACGCCCTGTTCCTGATCATCGGGTACCTGTACTTCCTGCCCCTGATCGGCAAGGAGCCCACCGGCTGGAAGGTGTCCTACCCGCTGCGGCTGTTCCTGCTGTTCATCGCGATGCCGGTGGACGCGTTCACCGGAGTGGTGATCAACTCTTACAGCAGCGACCCGTTCCCGCCGATGGACCCGAGGAACTGGGGGCCGTCCCCGCTGTCCGACGTCCACGACGGCGGCGGAGTGATGTGGGTCGGCGGCGCCGCGATCATGTTCGTGGTCATCATGTGCGTGTTCTTCGGCTGGACGAGGGAGAAGCGGCCGTCCAGCGGCATGGGCTGGCTGGAGTCCGTGCGCCGGGCCAACCTGGCCGACCGGGTCGCCGAGACCACGGGCGAGACGGACACCGCCGTCTCGGTCTCCGGCGCCGCCGGAGCCTCGACGAAGCCTCGCCGGACCGACATCGACTCCGACGACGAGCAACTCGACGCCTACAACGCCTACCTCGAGCGCATCAACCGTGGCCACTAGCTCGGTCGCTGGCTCGGTCACTGGCTCGGTCACTGGCGCCTAAGTTCGCGATTTCTGTCGCCATGACGACAGCGATCGCGAACATAAGCCGGCATGCCGGTGAAACCCGCGCCCGCGACACGCCGGTAGCTCTTTCTACGTAAATCTACGGCTGGAGCTAGAAGCGGGAATAGAGTCCGATCGTGGACCCCGTACGGAACCCCTACGCTCCCGGTGCCGGGCAGCGCCCTCCCGAGCTGGCCGGCCGGGAGCGGGAGATCAAGCAGTTCGAGATCGTCCTGGAGCGCGTCGCCCGCGGGCGGCCCGAGCGCAGCACGGTGCTGACCGGGCTGCGCGGGGTCGGCAAGACGGTCATGCTCAACAACTTCCGCTCCATGGCGCTGCAGCGGCTGTGGGGGACCGGGAAGCTGGAGGCGCGTCCCGACCAGTCCATCCGGCGGCCGGTGACCAGCGCGCTGCACATGGCAGTCCGTGAGCTTGCCCCACGGCATCGCGCGCCGGACCGGATCGATGACTTCCTCGGAGTGCTGAAGGCCTTCGGCCTCCGCGACCCGAAGACGCCCAAGGGCGCTTCCCTCGGGATCGACGTGCCCGTCGCCCGGGGCCGGGCCGACTCCGGCGACCTGGAGGTCGACCTCACCGAACTGCTCTCGGACGCCTCGTCGGTGGCCGCGGACCTGGGCGTCGGCATCGCGCTCTTCATCGACGAGATGCAGGATGTGCCGCCCGACGACATCTCCGCGCTCTGCGCGGCCTGCCATGAGCTGTCCCAAGCCGGGGGACCCCTGATCGTGGTCGGGGCCGGCCTGCCCCACCTTCCCTCCGTGCTTTCGGCCAGCAAGTCTTATTCCGAACGGCTTTTCCGCTACTCCCGGATCGACCGGCTCGACCGCGAAGC
>WRBL01000213.1 GCA_009784565.1 Streptosporangiales bacterium
CCAGGCCAACGACAACTACCAGCAGGCCGAGGCCCAGAACTCCCAGCGCTGGGGCTAGACCTCGCGCAGGCGCAGCGGCCGGCCGGCGTTGGAGCCGGACGGCCGCTTGCAGCCGTTGTCTTGCGTGGCCAGAGAGATTGGTTTTGCTATGGGCATCATTGGTGACATTGAGAACCCCGGGCAGGCGTCCGCCGGGCAGTCCGGGCAGCCGGAGTTCGCGCCGGCCCCGTCCGTGAACGGCGGCCCGGCCGGGCCGGCCGAGGCCGCGGCGTGGCAGACGCCGCCGGACGCGAGCGGCAGCGGGCAGCTCACGGTCCACCGGGACGTGCTGCGCTCGATCGCCAGCCGCATGCACTCGGACGTGGCCGACCTGGACGCCGCCGTCCAGCGGGTGCGCAACGCCGGGGCCAGCCTCGGATCCTTCACCGGCTGGACGACCGGCAACGCGTTCGGCGGCAACGTGGCGAGCGCCTGCGCCGGCTTCGGGCAGATCGGCACCCACGCCAGCGACACTCATCACGAGGCCGCGAAGAGCCTCACCGACACCGCCTCCT
Organism: Streptosporangiales bacterium; assembly: GCA_009784565.1. GTDB lineage: Bacteria > Actinomycetota > Actinomycetes > Streptosporangiales > Streptosporangiaceae > Trebonia. Next base: position 555 of record WRBL01000213.1, read on the forward strand.
CCTATGACGACACCGAGGCGGCCAACAGCCAGGCCATCCGGAAGCTCAACTCCGGCGTACACCCGGGCGGGATCTGATCCATGGACATCGTGAACTCCAGCGCCGGGACGTCCGGCGCCGGCGCCAGTGCCGCCGGGTCCCCCGGTGCCGTCTCCGCCGTCGCTGACCCGGCCGCTGCTGACCCGGCCGCCGCCGCGGGCCAGGCCTCCGTCGGCTCGCCCGGCGCCAGCTCGCCCGGAGCCTTCTCGGCTGCCCCCGGACGGCTCAGCGTAGGCACCCCGGTCCTTGACGTGAAGGTCCACCCGGTGGCCCCGTCCTCGACCAGCGGGATGGAAGCCAGCGAGGTCATGAACATCCTGCACAACCTCGATGTGGAGGGTGTCCGGGAAGCGGCCAGCGCGCACACGGCCCTGGCCGGGACGCTCGAGCGGATCGCGGAGAACCTGGTCGCCAACGGCCAGACGCTGGCCGGAGGCTGGCAGGGCGACGCCGCGCAGGCGGCGGTGACCAAGTTCCAGCAGATGCACGCCCAGACCTCGCAGATCGCGGCCCAGGCGAAGCAGACCGGCCAGGTCCTGGAGTGGACCGCCGGCGTCATGGAGAAGTACCGCGACCTGCCGGCCCCGCTGGGCGAGGCCGCTCCCCCGGCCGGGCAGGCCAGCAGCGTCACCATCGGCGACGTCATCGCCGCCGTCGCGGGGGCCGGCGCTCCCGGCGCCGCGCACAAGGCCCGGGCCAACGCCCAGGCCCAGAAGTACCTGGACGAGCTGAACCAGCACCTGGTCACGGCGAACAGTTCCCTGCCGTCCTCCATCGGGCACTCCACCGGCGTCTCGTCTGCGGGCTCGGCGCACGCCGGTACCGCCGCGGGCGGTCCCGGCGGCGGTACCGGCCCCTCCGGCGGCGGGCCTGCGTCCGGCAGCCCGTACCCGGGTGCCAGGACCGGCGCCGTCACTGGCACCGGTTCCGGTGCGGGCCGCCCGTCCGGGGCGCCCGCGCCGACCTTCACCCCGGTGCATCCGACGTCCACGGCCGCGCTGCAGAGTTCCGCGGTCCCGGGCGGACCGGCCACGCTGCCCGCCCCGGCACCCGCGCCGGCCGCTCCCAGCGGCGGCGCCCTGCCGCCGGTCGTGCCCGTCGGACCGGTCTCCGGCTCCGCCGAGCCCTCGGGCGCCAGCCTGGGCAACACCACGGACGAGGACTCGACCGAGGGCGAGTCCACGCTCGCCGCCGAGGAGCAGACCGGCGCCGGCAACGGCGAATCCACGATCGGCGACCGGAAGCAGGACGGCGAGGGCGCGGGGCTCCCGATGATGGGCGCCCCGGGCACCGGCCAGCCGGAGCGGGAACGCCAGCGGGAGAGCTGGATGAACGAGGAGCGGAACATCTGGGGCGTGCCGCACAGCACCGTCGGCTCGGAAATCGACGGTCATTAAGGTGCGTTGAGGCTGTCAGACGGCGGGTATCACGGCTGGGTGAAGAACCAGCGGCCGTGATACCCGCCGCTTTTTCATGCGGTCGTGCGCATAAGAGACGTATTGAGATTGGCAGGTATGAGCGACGTGGCGAGGCGTCTCCGGGGCCCCCGGAGGCTAGCGATGACGGCGGCCGCACTGGCGGCCGTTTGCGGGTTGGCTCTTCCGGCCACGGCGGCGCGGGCCGGGACGTCCGGGTACGCACCGCCCGCGGCCGAGTGGTGGATGACTAGCTGGTCGGTGCCGCAGCAGGTGTGGCCGGTCACCCAGGGCGCCGGTACCACGGTCGCCGTCCTCGACAGCGGGGTCGCGGCCACCGCCCCGGACCTGAAGGGCACCGTGCTCGCCGGCACCGACACGGTGACCCCCGGCGGCGACGGCGACCGGGACTACGCTCCGGCTCCCGGGCACGGAACCCTCTCCGCGGAGATGATCGCCGGCCAGGGCACCGGCGGCGGCCCGGTGGGGCTCGCCCCGCGCGCCAGGATCCTGCCGGTCCGCGTCGACGGGCCCGGTCCCGCGTCACCCGCGAGCGTCCCCGCCGGCATCCGGTACGCCGTGCAGCACGGGGCCAGTGTCATCAGCCTTTCGTTCGGCATCCGCTACCAGTCCGCTACCTTCTGCGAGCCGCCCGTGCAGGCCGCCGTCTCCTACGCGCTCGCGCACAACGTCGTGGTGGTGGCCGACGCGGGCGACGCCAGTCCGGGCAGCAAAGGCCTCGTCGAGCCCGCTTCCTGCTCGGGCGCCCTCGCCGTCGGCGGTATCGAGCCCACCGGGAAACTGTGGGCGCACAGCACCCTGGCGCCCTACGTCTCGGTCGCCGCGCCCGCCGACCGCGTTCCCGTCACCGGCCCGGCCGGGCAGCCGGGGACCGCGTCCGGCACCAGCTACTCGGCCTCGCTGGTCGCGGCGACCGCCGCCCTGATCCGGTCCAGGTACCCGAAGATGCCCTGGTACCAGGTGGACCAGCGGATCATCGGCACGACGGCCAGCGTGCCGCCGGCGGAGAACAATGACTACGGCTTCGGGTACGGCTACGGAATCCTGAATGTCGCCCACGCGGTCAACGCGTCGAAGTACCCGGTGCCCGCCTCGGCCCCGAACCCCCCGTACATCCGGTACGTGGCCTGGCTGAACACCATGAACGGCCAGGCCTGGGCGCAGGCCAACGGCGTTACGGTCCCCGCCCCCGGCGGGGTCTCCGGAAACAGCGGCAGCACGACCCTGCCCGCCCAGGTCAGGAAACTGCTCACCCGCGGCCACCTGCTCGCCGGCGGCGTCATCGCGGCGATCGTCGTCCTCGTGCTGACCGCGGCCCTCTTGCTGATCCTGCGCGCCCGCCGCAAGCGCCGCCTCGCCGGCCCGGCCGACCCCGCCTGGCCCGCCGGGGTGCCCGGCTCGCCGGACGCGCCCAGCGCGTTCGAGACACCTGAGGCGTTCCCGGTGCCGGTCCCGGACACAGAGGCCGAGCCCGAGGCCGAGACCGCGCAGCGGCCTCAGGACTCCCCCGGTACCTGAGGAGGGGTCCGGGGCGGGGGGAAACCCTGATCCGTTAGGTCCCGGCGGGCCTCTCGATCGTGATCACCGCGGTGTAGCCATCGCTCTCGATCGGCTTGGCCACCTCGACCCGGAGCCAGCTCAGCTCGTGATCGGCGATCAGGCGGTCGGCCACGCGCTCGGCGGCCGTCTCGATCAGCTGGAACTTGCCCTCGGTGACCACTGTCTTGACCGTCGCGGCGATCTTCGAGTAGTCAAGGGCGTCATCGATCGCGTCGCTCGCCGCCGCCTTGGCCACGTCCGAGGCCATGTCGATGTTGAAGACCAGCGTCTGCTCGGTCTTCCGTTCCCAGTCGTAGATCCCGATTATCGCGTCGATATTCAGGTCGATGATCGATACGGTGTCCGCCACCCATTGATGGTAGATGCACCGAAACCGTGCCCGGCACGCGGTCGGCTGGGCCAGCATGGAATCCATGGAGTTGCGGGACGAAGAGCTGCGAGAAGAGGCCGAGCGGCATCTGCGGGCCCTGGCCGGGGACCACGCGCGGCTGCGGGAGGACCAGTGGACCGCGATCCGGGCGCTCGCCGTGCGGCGGCGGAGGGCCCTGGTCGTGCAGCGGACCGGCTGGGGAAAGTCCGCCGTGTACTTCGTCGCCACGGCCCTGCTGCGGGAACGCGGGGCGGGGCCGACCGTGATCGTGTCCCCGCTGCTGGCCCTGATGCGCAACCAGGTCGAGTCCGCGGCCCGGGCGGGCATCCGGGCGCGGACCGTCAACTCCTCCAACATCGACGCGTGGTCGGAGATCTACGAGGAGATCGCGGCCGGGGACGTGGACGTCCTGCTGGTGAGCCCCGAACGGCTGAACAACCCGTCCTTCCGCGACCAGGTGCTGCCGGCCCTGTCCAAGGCGGCCGGGCTCGTCGTGATCGACGAGGCGCACTGCATCTCGGACTGGGGACACGATTTCCGGCCTGACTACCGCCGGATCCGGACGCTGCTGGCGGACCTGCCCGCCGGGATCCCGGTCCTGGCGACCACGGCCACCGCGAACGCCCGCGTGACCACCGACGTGGCCGAGCAGCTTGGCGGGGGCCTGTCCTCCGACGACCCCGATGACGGCGTCCTCGTGCTCCGCGGGGAACTGGACCGGGAATCGCTGCGCCTGGCCGTGGCGGAGCTCCCGTCCGTCCACCAGCGGCTCGGCTGGCTCGCCGGGCGGCTGCTGTCGGACGAGCTCCCCGGATCCGGGATCATCTACACGCTCACGGTCGCCGCGGCCTACGACACGGCCGCGTTCCTGCGCGACCAGGGGCTGGCGGTCACCGCCTACAGCGGCAAGGACGATCCGGCCACCCGCCTGGCGGCCGAGGAGGATCTCCAGGCCAACCGGGTCAAGGCCCTGGTCGCGACCAGCGCGCTCGGCATGGGCTTCGACAAGCCGGACCTCGGGTTCGTCGTCCACCTCGGGGCGCCGCAGTCCCCGGTCGCGTACTACCAGCAGATCGGGCGGGCGGGCCGCGGAGTGGAATCGGCCGAGGTCGTGCTGCTGCCCGGGCGGGAGGACCGGGAGATCTGGGCCTACTTCGCGTCCCTGGCGTTTCCGCCGGAACAGCAGGTCCGCGCCGCCTTGGCCGCCCTGGCCGACGCCGGGCGCCCCCTGTCCACCACCGCGCTGGAGACCCGCGTCGACCTGTCCCGGGGACGGCTGGAGTCCATGCTGAAGGTCCTCGACGTGGACGGCGCGGTACGCCGGGTCAGCGGCGGCTGGGAGTCGACCGGCCTGCCGTGGGCCTACGACGAGGAACGGTACGCCAGGGTGGCCGCCGAGCGGAGCCGGGAGCAGCGGGCAATGCTCTCCTACGTCGCCGCGGAAGGCTGCCGGATGGAGTACCTGCGCCGCCAGCTGGACGACGAGGGGGCCGCGCCGTGCGGCCGGTGCGACAACTGCACGGGGAAGCACTGGGACACCGGCCCGGGCGCCGCCGAGGCCGACACCGAGCGCGCCGCGGCGGCCCGGGAACGGCTTCTGCGCCCCGGCGTCGAGGTCGAACCCCGCAAGATGTGGCCGTCCGGGGTCAAGGACCTCGGAGTCGCCGTCGCGTCCAGCAAGATCGGTCCCGCGCTGCGGGCCGAGCCCGGCCGGGCCCTCGGGCGGCTGACCGACGCCGGCTGGGGCACCACGCTGCGGTCGCTACTGTCGGATCAGGCCTCCGACGGGCCGGTCCCGGACCAGGTGTTCGACGCGGTGGTGAAGGTGCTGACGGCCTGGGACTGGGCCGAGCGCCCGGCTTGCGTGGTCACGCTGCCGTCGGCGTCCCGGCCGGAACTGATCGCCAGCCTCGGGCAGCGGCTCGCCGCCGTCGGACGGCTGTCCTACCTCGGTGCCCTGGCCTACGCCACCGCGGACGGCCCCGGTCCCCGCCGGCACAACAGCGCCCAGCGGGTCCAGTCGCTGTGGAACGCGTTCGGGGTCCCGGACGAGCTGCGCGCGGCGCTGGAGGAGGCCAGCGGGCCGGTGCTGCTCGTCGACGACCGGATCGAGTCCGGCTGGACGATGACCGTGGCCGCGAAGCTGCTCCGCGAGGCCGGCGCGCCGGCCGTTCTCCCCCTGGCCCTCGCCGTCACGACCGGCTAAGGCCGTTCCGCTTATGTTCGCGACTCGTGTTGTCATCACAGCGGGAACCGCGAACTTAACGGGTCAGGCGACGAAGGGCTCGGCGCCGGTGTCGCTGATCATGGGGCGCCCGGCGACGGCCCAGCCGGTCATTCCGTCGGAGACGTTGACCGCCTTCCAGCCGGCGCCGGTCAGCGCCTGCGTCGCGTAGGCCGAACGCGCTCCCGACCGGCAGATCACGTACACGTCGCGGTCCCGCGGGATCTCGGCGCTGCGGTCGTTCAGCTCGGCCAGGCGGACATGGACGGCGGCCGGCGCGTGCCCCGCGGCCCATTCGTCGTCCTCGCGGACGTCGAGCAGGTAAACCCCGTCGGGCACGTTCGCCGACATCACCTGGGGGTGGTCATCGTCGGACTGGAACACGATCCTTCTCCTCTGGGGGCGGGGTAGCAGGCACGCTAACTGTATCGCTCGGCGGCCCCCCGGGAATAGTTGCCCTGGGGCAAGCAGTTAGGACACCCGTGCCGGTTCAGGAAAGCAGCGATAGCAACGTCAATGCCGCCCCGCTTCAGTCAACGGGCATCTCCCCGGGGCTGGTTCGCCTCATGGCGGTCACCTGTGCCGTAACGGTGGCGAACCTGTACTACGCGCAGCCTCTGCTGCACGTCATCGCCTCCGGGCTGCGGGTCAGCGGAAGCTCCGCTTCGCTGCTGGTCACGGTGAGCCAGCTTGGCTACGCGGCCGGCATGCTATTCATCGTCCCGGCCGGGGACATCATGCGCCGCCGCCCGCTGCTGACCGGCCTGCTGGCCGTCTGCGCGGTGGCCATGGCCGGCTGCGCGGTCTCCCCGGACCTGCCGGTGCTCGCCGCGGCCGCGATGGCTTCCGGCATCACCTCGGTCGTCGTGCAGATGCTCGTCCCGTACGCCGCGACGCTGGCCGGCGACAATGAGCGCGGCAAGGTCATCGGCACCCTGATGGGCGGCCTGCTGATCGGCATCCTGCTGTCCCGCACCTTCGCCAGCGGCATCTCCCAGGTCGCCGGGTGGCGCGCGGTGTACGCGGTCGCCGCCGTGGCTATCGCGGCCAACGCGATCGCGCTGCGCAAGGCCCTGCCCGACCACGGCAGGCAGCTGGCGATCTCCTACGGCGAGCAGATGCGCGGCGTACTCGACGTCGTACGGTCCGAGCCGGTGCTGCGCTGGCGCAGCCTGATCGCGGCCTGCGGGTTCGGGACGTTCGGCTGCTTCTGGACCACGATCACGTTCCTGCTGTCCGGCCCGGAGTACGGCTTCAACCAGCTGGAGATCGGCCTGTTCGCCCTGGTCGGGGCGGCGGGGGCCGCTACCGCGATGTTCGGCGGGCGCCAGCTTGACGCGAGGCCGCACCTGCGCTGGCGGGTGACCGGCGTGGCCATGGGCCTGCTGGTGCTTTCCTATCTCCCGATCGGCTTCGCCGGGGCCCACGCCGGCGCGCCCGGCCTGGTGCTGCTCGTGATCGGCGTGCTGCTGATGGACGCCTGCGTGCAGGGCTCGCACGTCACCAACCAGTCGGTGATCTACGAGCTGTCGCCCGGGGCGCGTTCCCGCATCACCACCGTGTACATCACCACGATGTTCGCCGGCGGCGCGATCGGCTCGGCCCTGGGAGCGCAGGCCTACGCCCGCTGGGGCTGGACCGGCGCGGTGATCACCGCCGCCATCCTCCCGGCCCTCGGCCTCCTGTGCTGGCTCGCCTCCCGCCGCCACGAGGTCAAGACCCGCTAAGCCCCAACGGGTCTTCGGTACCGCGGCGCTACAAAGCAGTTCTCTTCCGCCCGCGCAGGAGGGCCGTAAGGGCGGTGACGCCGAAGATGCTCCCGGCGGCGGCCTCGACCGGGGCCCGCTGCTGGGACTCTTGCTGGATGCCCGCGTGAAACCGGTTCACGCACTCCGGCCACGGTGACCAGCCGAACGCCAGCCGGCAGGGCTTGTCGGCGTCGGGCAGGGCCGCGCCGGCCATGCCGGCCAGCACGGTCAGCCGGCGTCCGGGCGGGGCCGCCGCGGTAAGCGCGCCCATGATGGCCAGGCCGGCGATTCCGTCCCGGACCGCGATGTGCAGGAAGTGGTCGTAGTCCCGCCAGTCGCCCCAGTGCGGCACCGCGTCGAGCGCGAAATGCGAGGCCACGCCCAGGGCGAATGCCTGCCCCGGCCCGCGCGCCACGGATCCGATTACCGCGCCGGACAGGACATGATTGGTCACGAGCATGGACTAAAGGTACCGGCGGGGCGATCTTGCCTCGGGCGGCCCCGGGAAACGACTCGGCGGGAGGGCTCCCACTCCTGATAGCTTTTCGAATGGCAGACGCCATACCGCCGGAGGAGACCAGACCCCATCATGCTGGACAAACGATTCATCAGGGAGAACCCGGACGCCGTCAAGGAGGCGGTCCGGGTCAAGGGCATCAGTGTCGACGTCGACGAGCTGCTCAGCCTGGACAAGTCCAGTCGCGAACTGCAGGGTGAGCTGGACGATGCCCAGGCACTCCGGAAGAGCCGCTCCAAGGAGTTCGCCAAGGCGGACGAGGAGACCCGGGTTCAGCTCCGCGCCCAGCAGGTGGAGCAGGACGCCCACCTCAAGGAGGTGCGCGAGCAGCTCGCCAGTGTCAACGAGCAGCTGCAGTCGCTCATGCTGATGACCCCCACAGTCCCGTGGGAGGGCTCCCCGGTCGGCCCCGACGAGTCGGCCAACACGGTGATCCGCACGTGGGGCGAGCCGCCGAAGTTCGACTTCGAGCCGGCCGACCACGTGGAGCTGCTCGAGTCGCGGGACTGGGCCGAGTTCGGCCGGGCCCGGAAGGTCGCCGGGGAGCGCGCCTACGCGCTGACCGGCGAGATGGTGCTCCTGGAGCGCGCGCTGCTCTCCTACGCCCTCGACCACCTGGTCGAGAAGGGTTCCAAGGTCATCTCCGTCCCGTCGCTGGTCCGGGACGAGGCGCTCATCGGCACCGGGCAGTTCCCGGCGCACCGCGAGGAGACGTACTCGATCGGCGCCGACGACCTGTACCTGGCCGGGACCGCGGAGGTGGCCCTGGTCGGCCTGCACTCCGGCGAGATCCTCGACCTCAGGGAACTGCCGATCCGGTACGCGGGCATCTCGCCGTGCTTCCGCCGCGAGGCGGGCAGCGCCGGCCGTGACGTGCGCGGGCTGCTGCGGGTGCATCAGTTCGAGAAGGTCGAGCAGTTCGTGATCTGCACCGCCGACGAGGCGGAGTCCGACCGCTGGCACGCCGAACTGCTCGGCGTGGCTGAGCACCTGCTGCAGGGCCTGGGCCTGGCCTACCAGGTGCTGGAGAACTCCACCGGCGACATGGGCGCGGGCAAGTACCGGATGAACGACATCGACACGTGGTTCCCGTCCCTGGGCAAGTACCGGGAAACGCACAGCTGCTCGTCGCTGCATGACTGGCAGGCGCGCCGGGCCAACCTCCGGTATCGCGACGCCGACGGCAAGGTCCGGTTCGCCTACACGCTGAACAACACGGCGATCGCCACTCCCCGGCTGCTGGCCGCGGTGGTGGAGAACTACCAGACGGCCGACAAGCGAGTCCGGGTTCCGGAAGTGCTCCGGCCGTATCTTGGTGGCCGGGAAGAGCTTTAGCGAGGAGGGCCGTGCGTCGTGAGTTCGGGGCGTCGTACGCTGCGAGGCGTGGGACTCGAAGCTAACCGCATGGCTGAGCTCGCCGGGCGGCCGCTCGGCGAGCTGAGCCGGCGTGATGTCGGAATAGCACTGCTAAGCGTGCCCGCCGAGGAGGCGCTGGCGTCGTTGCCGGGACTGCGACGGGCTCTTCTCGCGGCGGGCAATCCGCTCTCCGCGCCGTTCTGGCATACGGCTGAGGCGATCCTGGCCAAGATCTCCGATCATGAGGCGACGGTGGGCGACGTGCACGGCTGGCTGGAGGCCACCGGCACGGAGCCCACCGCGATCATCGGACTGCACGTGTGGGAGGAACCCGCGAACCGAAGCCCGCTGCAGGACGAGATGCACGGGCGGCTGGTGCGTCACCTGGAGGAGCGCCTGGCCGCCGGGGACATCGACCCGGACCAGCTGGCCGAGGGCGACGACGAGGCCCGGCGGGCCTATCTCGCGATCCAGGAGCGCTGGATGACGTCGGCGCTGCCGGACGGCCGGGTGCCGATGAACGTGCTGCTGGACGAGCAGGACGAGGCGTTCCTCGCCGACTGGGAAGCCGCCGAGGCGGACGCGCTGACCGGCCTGCGCTCGGTGCTGGACGCGGCCGGGGAACGGCCGCTGCCCAAGGCCGACCTCGAGACCGCGGCCGCGAAGCTGCGGGCGGACGTCGCGCGTCCCGGGTGGCCGGGGCAGATGCTGGTCTCGTTCAGCGGACGGCACTCCGGGACCCTGCCCGGCGACGACGGCGAACTCTGGCTGGCGCTGGCCGCCTCGGTCGCGTCCCCGCAGGGCGACCCCCTGTCGGACGCCGACCGGGAGTACGCCCGGGCCATGGAGTGGGCCGAGGACGAGCCGGAGCCCGGCGACGAGGACGAGCCCGGCGAGACGGCCGCGGCGCTGGCGGCGGTCTGCGCGCTCGATCATGACGACTGGCTCGCGGTCATCACGGCCCTGGTCAACGGCGGCCCCGGGACGGCCGCGTCGGCCGCGGACCTGGCCCGCTACGTGCGGGACTACGACCCGTCGCCGTCACCGGCCGGGTTCGACGCCGACGACGCGGACGCGGACGCCGCCGACGACGACTTCGACGAGCTCAGCATCGAGGGCCTGTTCCTGCACGTGACCGCGATGTGGAGCGTGCTCGGGGCGATCGATGACGACGACCGCCTGACCGCGCTCGGCTGGTGGGGCCTCCCCGAGGCCATGCGCCAGGCCTGGTCTGGCTAGCGACACCAACGCCACCATCACCGCACCCCGGCAGCGGCACCAACGGGACCTTCGCGGGCGCTATAGCGACACCTCCGGTCCCGTTGCGGGCGGGGGCGGATCGGGTGGGGGCGGATGGGGCGGG
>WRBL01000214.1 GCA_009784565.1 Streptosporangiales bacterium
GACCTGGCTGCCGTCAAAGAGGCCGAGCTCCGAGCCCGGGATCTGACCTCGGCAGCACTGTTTGTCCTGGTCATTCTCAAGACCGTGCCCCGCAATCCCAACGTGTCGAAGGTACTGGAACGATATCTGGACGTAATGCGCGCGGTCCTCGACCTCGTCAACGGGCAAGAGATCTTCCAGGCCGACATGACGTACATTCTGAAGGTGGGCAAAACACCGGTCAGCGACCTCGGCGACGTGGTCGACTCGCTCGGTCCCGACGCGAAGGAGGCACTCGTGACCACCGCAGAGATGCTCGAAGCCCGCGGAGAGGCTCGTGGAGAGGCTCGTGGAGAGGTTCTCGGCCGCGCGGACACGCTCCTTGAGTTCCTGGACTTCAGGTTCGGCCCGCTTCCGGAAAACACCGAAGGCATGGTGCGCGAAGCTGCCAGTGAACAGCTGAAGCAGTGGACCGCCCGAGCCAAGACTGCCGCGACGCTGGACGAAGTCTTCGCATAGCTCACCCGGTTATTCCCGGGAGCAGGCCACCAGCACGAAGTCCTGCTCTTGCTGCGCCAGCAGCCCGCCAGCGGCTCCGCCGATCGCCCCGGCCCCTGTAAACACGTATCGCGACATACGTCCCGCTATGCCAAGCGATCCTGCCCGGCCGCGTAGCCGGGCACCGAGGGCCAGCGGATCACGACGACGACCGAGTCCTCTTCGGCATGCCAGGAATGGCCGGTCCGGTGGAACACGACATAGTCGCCCTGCTCGGCCAGGACCACTACGCGTCCCGGCAGTTCGATCCGGAACCGGCCGCTGACCAGCAGGACCAGGGCGGAACGGGTCTCGCCCTCCACCCATTCCGCGCGCTCCTCGCCTCGGGGGTGGATCGCCCACTTCACTTCGACGTCGTCGCTATGCCGGGCGTCCCCGCCGGGCCGGAAGTGCCCGAGCAGCCACCCCCGGGTGTCAGCTGTGTCCGTCTCCGCGTTGCCCGTCTGGATTGTCTCAGCCACGGCCGCTGACCGTAGCACGGGCAGTCAGGCCTCGCCCTGGTAGCAGTCCCTTTACGGGAAGGGTCGACTACTAGGGAGTTATGTGGCATAATGCGCGCATGAGCCGGGACGGGGTGGATGTCTGCGGGAATTGCGGCGCGCCGCTGGAACGCGATGAGGGCGACAGATGCCGCTGGTGTCACGCGGGCGCGCGGCCCCGGACCCCGAGAGCCCGGCGTGACACTGCCGGGGAACGGCTTCGGGCGAACCGGAAGCCGAACTGGAGGGTCGCGGCGGGCGCGGTGATCGTCGTGTTCGTGGCGGTGGTAGCCGGGCTCGTGATCGCGGGCACCGTGGTCTCCTCGGAGCAGTCTGGCCCGCCGCGGGCGACTGGCCCGGCGCGGCCGGGCACGGGCCAGGGCGTCCCGCCGGGATCGACGGACCTGCAGAACCTCCAGCAGGACTTCGGGCCGTGGCGGCAGCTCGTGGGCCAGGAGACGGGCACGCCCGCGCTGCTCCTGCTGCTGAACGGAACCGTTCAGGCGTCCACCCGGTGGACCATCTCGTCCGCCGCTTCCACGGGGTGGACCCAGGACCTCGGCGGCAACGTCAACTCGGTGACCCTCTCCGGCGGCCGCGCCGCGATCACCGACGCGGACGACGTCCACTACACCGTCGGAGTCGGCCAGGCTTTCGTTGTCGCGAGCAACCCCGGAACCGCCCTGCTGATCAAGCCGGGCGGCACCGTCATGTCCATGACCCTGGCGCAGGCGACCGCCATGCGGCAGCCCCTGAGGAAATAGGCGGAAGACACCACATGCCCCCAGCTCTTCTCGGCCTCCTCTGGGCCGCCGTGTTCGCCGTTCCCCTGACCATGCTCACCCAGGTGCGGCACCGCCGCGGCCCATGGGGCGGAACTGCCTGGCTCCTGGCCTTCAACTTCGCGCTGCTGTTCATCGTCGACAGCCTCGCGTTCTACGCGGGCCGCCCGATGATGACGTTCCCCGGTCTCATGCCGCTGATCCTGGTCAACCTCGCGATCATGCTGGTCACCGTCACGTTCGGAACCCGGTACCGCAGGCGGCTCGTGCGCAACGGAGGCAGCATTGCCGCGGCCTTCGCGCTCCTCGTCTTCCTGGTCGTCTGGATCGCCGGGCACAACAGCGGCCACGATGCCTACCGCGCCGCGCACCTGGTCAGCGTGTCATCCGCGCCCGGCGCGCAGATGCCCGCCAGCAGCACGGACCACATGGTGACTGTCTCGCCTGACATCGCCACGACCAAGGCGTCGCAGACCATGTCCACCGGCATCGCCGGCCAGCGGGACTACAGCACCTATCTCCAGCTTGGCACCGCGACGCTCCAGTACACCGGCGGCCGGATGTGGTATGTCTTCCCGCTGAAATTCGACGGCTCGGGCAACAAGGCGCGGCTGCACGCGGTCATGCCCGGCTACATCATGGTGTCGGCCGAAGACCCGAACGCCGCTCCGGTCGAGCACTACGACAACCAGTACTCCATGATCGTCGGCGAGGGCGGCGGGCAGGGCAGCGAGCCGGCCCGCTGGGCCTACAGTCACGGGTACAGCAGGTACCTGCTGGACGACCCCACGCTGGAGCTTAACGACCAGGGCCTGCCCTTTTACACGGTGACGCTGATGGCCCCCCGGCTCGGCTGGACGTTCGACGCGCCCGTCGGCGTCCTGGTGATCAACGCGCACACCGGCCAGATCACCCGGTACGCCCTGAACGCCGTGCCGGACTGGGTTGACCGTGTGTACAGCCAGCAGGCAGCGGAGACCATCGCGAACTGGTACGGGAAATACTCCCAGGCCGGGTTCGGCGGCGCCGGCAGCAGCAACGCCAACCGGTTCCAGGTGTCGGGGACGCCGGTCATGGTCTACACAGGGGCCAGCCACCCGGTCTGGCGCATGCTCCTGACCAGCTACAACAGTGACAACTCGGTGTCCAAGGTCATCGAGATGAACGCCGCCACCGGCGCGATGCGCCTGTATGCGCCGCAGCGCGCGATGGGCACCGAGGCCCCGGTCTCCGCGGCCTTCGACAACGCGTCCGGCACCGGTGCCTCGCTGGTGAAGTCGAGTCACTACCGGGCGGTCGATCTTACCCTGCACGTCATCTACGGCCACCTCACCTGGATGGCGACGTACGAGCCGGAAGGCTCGAACGCGAGCTTCACCGGCGTCGGCTTCGTCGACGCGTACCAGGCGACGGCGGACAACGTCGTGTTCGGCTCCAGTAAGTCGGCGGCGCTGTCGAACTACCTGAACCAGCTGTCGGCCGAGGGCACCTCCAACGGCACGGCTCCGGAGCAGGGCGGACGCTACCAGACCGTCACCGGCACGATCGCGGCCGTCGGCTGGGACATCACCGGCGGGCAGAAGTATTGGTACGTCTCCCTCAAGGGAAAGCGGGGCAGCCTCTACGTCGGCACCGTTTCCTCCGTCGGCCCCGCCCTCGTTCTCGCGCAGAAAGGCGACACGGTCACGATCCGCGTCCTCAACGTCGGCCAGCGGGAGTCGACCCAGACCATGCAGTCCTTCACCGACTCCCGCGTCCCGCTTTCGGTTCCCGGCTCGTAGCGCGGCCCCAGCCGTTCCGCTTAGCGGACGAATTCCAGGTCGAGGCGGTCCAGGCCCCAGATCTCGCCGGCGTGCCACTGCCACCTGGCGCCGGGGGCCAGCCGGAACGGCGGGACCAGCGTGGTCATCAGCTCGAGGACGATGCGCAGCTCCTGACGGGCCAGGTGCATGCCCGCGCAGCGGTGGGGGCCGAGCCCGAAGGCCGCGCTTGAGTTGTTCGCCCGGTCGAACCGGGCTGTCAGCGGGTCGTCGTAGGCGGCCGGGTCACGGCCCGCCGCCGGCGTGGACAGCAGCATCCGGTCGCCCTTCCGGAGCCGGACCCCGTTCAGCGTGAAGTCCCGGCCCACCGTGCGGGTCAGGGGAGCGATCGCATGCAGCCGGAGCAGTTCCTCGACCGCGTTCTCGATCAGGGACGGGTCGTCGCGCAGCGCCTGCTGCTGCCCGGGATCGCGGGCCAGATGCATCGTGATGACGCTGAGCTGGTTGGAGACCGTGTCCAGGCCGGCCAGGAACAGCAGGAACGACATGTCCAGCAGTTCCTCGGCGGTCAGCGGACGCCCGTCGACTTCCATCTGGGCGAGCTCGCTGATCAGGTCCTCGCGCGGCTCGCGCATCCGGTCGGCGACCGCTTCGGCGAGGTAGCCGGTGATCTCCGCGCCCGCGGCGGCGGCCGCCTCGGGGTCGCCGGAGTGCAGCAGGCCGAAGACCCAGGACTGGAACGTGTCCATCTGTTCCACTGGGATGCCGAAGATCCCGAGGAATACCACCGACGGCAGGGGGATCGCCAGCTGACTGTGGAACTCGACCCGGTCATCGCCGGCGAACGACGTGATGATCCGGGTGGCGTGCTCGCGGACCAGGTCGGTCAGCGGGCGGATGGCCCGGGGACTGAACAGCGGGGTGAGGAGCCTGCGGTAGCGCGTGTGCTCGTCCCCGTCCAGCTGGAGCGGGACCAGCTTGCGTGGCCAGGCGCCCTCGATGACGGGCAGGCCGGAGGGATAGTTGGGGAAGGCGTCCGGTGTCTGCAGCACCTGGCGGACGAGCTCCGCGGAGGTCACGATCCAGTGGCTCCCGAGTTCCGGCGACCACAGGAGCGGCGCGTCCTCGCGGAGCCGGTCGACGGCGGCCCACGGGTCGGCGAGGACGTCCGGGTCGTTCCTGATGTCGAGATGACGGACGAGCTCCGACGGTACGTGGGCCGGGATCTCCGGCGCTGTTTCAGAGGTCACGGAGTCATTAGAACCGGCGCTCAGCGCGGGGGATAGGGCCGCGGGGGCAGAGAACCCTGCCCCCGCCGTCGCGGATCGATGATCATCGGTCTGGATTTCCTCACTCCGCCAGACCGCCGGAATCCGGGCACCTACCCTGAGTCAGGGCCCCGCCCGCCGGGCAGGGCGACGGCTACCAGGCGAGAGGCGAGATCGTGTCGCTTTACCAGCATGTCCGCCATCCGCATATCGCCGGGCGGCATCACCACGGCCCGGTGCGGGCCGAGGACATCCGGCACCATGGCTCGGCGGTCAGCCGGTTCAACACCCGGATCGCGCTGCTCGTGACCAAGGCGGTCGGCAGCATGTGGTGCGCGTACGCGTTCGCGCTGTTCGACATGATCAGCCTGCCGGCCGCGATCCACGGTGGTCTCTCCGACGTCGTCACCTGGCTCGCGCAGACCTTCATGCAGCTCGTCCTGCTGTCGGTGATCATGGTCGGGCAGAACGTCCAGTCCGAAGCGGCCGACCGGCGCGCGGAGGCGACTTACCACGACGCCAGCGCCACCCTGCACGAGGTGGAGCACATCCAGGGTCACCTCGCCGCCCAGGACACGCTGCTCCGCCAGATGGCGGAACGCCTCGGCATCGACGAGGTGCCGGTCGCGGAGGCACCGGGCGAGACCGCCGGGCCGATCTCCGGAAGCAGTGTTCCGGTCCCCGGGACCGGGGAGGTTGCCGACCCGGGCCGGTGACGGATACTGGTTTGCGTGAGCACTACGCGTTTCTCGTCGGACGACGGCGACCTGGACAAGCTGTACGAGGACTTCGCCCGGGAGGACGTCCAGCCCCTGTGGACGCAGCACGGGCTGCTGCCCGCCACCCCGGACGGGCTGAGCCCATTCCTGTGGAAGGGCGCGACGCTGCGGCAGCTGGCCGAGCGGGCCGGGGACCTGGTCGGGATCGACCGGGGCGGCGACCGGCGGGTCATCTCCCTGTCCCATCCCGGGCTGAACGGCCTGCCGTTCGCCACCCACACTCTGTGGGGCGCCCTGCAGTACCTGAAGCCGGGCGAGCTGGCGCCCGCCCACCGGCACAGCCCGGCCGCGCTCCGGTTCGTGACCGAAGGCGAGGGGGTCTGGACCCTGGTCAACGGGGATCCCCTGGCGATGGGACCCGGAGACGTGATCCTCACGCCCAGCTACACCTGGCACGAGCACCACAACCCCGGCAAGGCGCCGATGATCTGGTTCGACGGCCTTGACCTTCCGCTCATCCGGAACCTGGACGCGGTCTTCTTCGAGCCGGGCCCGGACACCCTGTCGCCGTACGACCCGGTGGCGACGTCGGAGTCCGAGCGACGGTACGGGACGTCGGGGCTGGTGCCGCTGTCGCCGTCGGACGCGCTGAAGGTCGAGGCCCCGGCGTCGGGGGTTCACTCCCGGCTGCTGGCCTACCGGTGGGCGGACACCGACGCCGCCCTGACGCGCCTGGTGTCCGCGGCCGGCAACGGCTACGCGTCCGTCCGGTTCAGCGACCCGGCCACCGGCCGGGACGTGATGCCGACGCTGCGGGCCGAGATGCACCGGATCGCGGCCGGCGGGAAGACTCCGACGACGCGGACCGTGGGCAGTTCGGTCTGGGTCGTGTACCGCGGCGAGGGCACCTCGGTGCTGAACGGCGAACGCTACGACTGGAAGGCCGGCGACATCTTCGTGGTGCCCTCCTGGGCGGCGGCCTCGCACGCGGCTACTTCGGACGCCGACATCTTCGTGCTGTCGGACGGCCCGGTCATCGAGGCGGTCGGCCTCGGAGGCACGGAGACCGTCGCCGAGAGCTGACGGCCGACCGGAAAACGGTCGCCAAACCGAAAAACAGTCGGCCGGGCCGCGCTACGCCGCGCCGCCCGGCCGCCCCCACCGGGCCAGGGTGAGCGTCCGGCAGCAAAAAATAGGTGAGTTGGAAATGAACTTCGTGGATCTTGAAGATCACGTATCGGAGAAGCTTGGGCATCTCCCCTGGGAGGCTTATGCTGCGGTCATCTGCGTGGCGTTGAATGTCTATGAGTCGCTCGGCAGGAGATCTATGCCTGGTGGCGTTGTGGAGGCTTTGACGCAACTCCGAAACCGGGTCGAAGGATTTATTTGCCGCGGAGAGGATGATCCCGAAGGGATGTCGAGATTGACTGATTTGATAATCGCCTTCATTGACGATGATTCTGATTATGATTTCCCTCTATTTGTTCATCAAATAATAGAGGTTGCTGCTGCTTTTGCTGATGAAATGTCAGATGTGCCTGCAGGCGAGGTTATCGATCGCAGGGTGGCGGCTGAATATGCGACGGGAGCGATTGAAAGATATCCTGGCTACGCGAATAGTATTTCCCCGGGGTCGTTGGCGGATATCGAATATGCGAAAGATGCTGTTGATGAATCAAATCCTGGGGTTATGTTTCTGCGGGCGCTCGAGCGGTCGGCGGAATTTGCGGAGGGCTTGAATTCGTTTGATATAGATGTAATTCGCAAGGTGGGATTTGGTGAGGGTGAGAACGATTTGGTTCGGAGAATCTCCGTAGAATGATGATTCAATGCCGCTTAACTCGGATTCGTGGACTGAATTTCTATGCCCGTCACACGGTAATGGTGCTCGTGCGGGACACGAAGAACGCGGCGGCACGGCCGAGGGCCCGGGCGCGTAGGTAAGCGTCATGTTAGCAATGCATTCCCGCGAAGAGGTGATCATGTATATCGAATTCGGGCCTGATGATGTGTATACTCCGCGCGGTAAGGAGAAGGGGTCGGGGGATCTTGCGCAGGTGAGCCGAGGTGATCTTAGATGGTACTACTTCCTGGGGAGGTTTTATGTCGGTAAAGACGACTGCGAGGTGGGCCCGCCGTGGGGGTGGACGCCGTTGTTTGATATTCTCTATGACCTAAATGAAGTGTCATCGTCGATCGCAAATGGTGGCGCTTATGATTTTGTCGACTTTACCGAGAATCAAGAAAAGATCAATTTTTCCGTGCGTGAGAAAATTATCTCAATCGATCCGACCTATCGTGAAGAATCGATCGAATGCTCTGTTGATGAATTTATTGAAGAATGTAATAAATTCATAAAAAATGAACTAGCGAGAATAGTTCGCGAATATCCGGAAGTGTATAATAATACTGCAATTAAAGAATTGGCCTCAAAAGTCGGTCTGAAGTTCTTCAGTTCCTAGTGTTCCGAGTCAGAAATTGTTAGCAGCATGCGGAGCGGATTCGGGTTACTCGTCGTCGAGCAATGCGATGCGGCAGTTGCGTGGCAGCAGGTCGTCGGCATTGTCACGAAACCGGTGAAGCCTTGCCAGGTCTGTCTCCAGGACCGTCAGGATGTCGAAGGCCGTTGCAGCCGCCCGGGAGGACCTGCCGGAGACCACTTCTCCGTAGAGTTGCCACACGTGCCCGGACGCCCCGCCAAGGCTTCCTCTCCGACCGGAGAGAAGGTCGGCGCGGGGGAGTAGCGAAGATTCGTTTGGTGGAAAGGGTGTTAAGGAGCTGTCGCGGCGCGCAGCAGGTCGCGGCGGTGGCGGAGGCACCAGGCGCGGGCGCGGGCCGCGGGTCCGGCGACGCGGCGCCAGTAGTCGGCGAAGGCCGGGTGCCCGGCCGCGGCGGCCCCGGTGACGATGGCGTAGGTCCAGTCGTGGTTCGGGACGATGGCCTCGACCACGTCGCGACGTTCGGACGAAGACAGCCCGCTGGCCGACAGCAGGATCCGGAACCGGGAGAGCACACGGCCGGAACGGCTGTCGTGAATGTCGCTGTCGGGGGCCAGCGGCACCCAGGTCCGGGCCGCGGCGGCGAAGTCCCAGGCCGCGCTGCCCGGGCCGGCCAGGTCGAAGTCGATGAGCGCGGCCGCGCGCCCGCCGGAGAACACCAGGTTGGCGGGGTACACGTCGTTGTGACTGACCAGCCCGGTGCGGAAGGGAGCGGGGACGGCCGGGCGCGGCCACCGGTACCCGGACGGGTCGAAGGAGGCGGCCGCGCGGTGGTAGTCCCGCAGCAGCGCGGCCACGCTCGCCAGGGCGTCGTCGGTCAGGAACTCCGGGGCCAGCGGCGGGACGGCCGGGGTCCCGGGCACATAGGTGAGCGTCTCGGCGGACGGGGAAACGGCGAGGACGGACGGAGAACCGGGGAACCCGGCGGCGCGCAGGTGGGCGAGCAGCGCGTGGGTCGCCTCACGGCAGGGAGCCACCGGCCGCACCACCGTGTCCCCGACTCGGAGCACCCGGCCCCGGTTCGCGGTGCCCCCGGCCAGGACGGTCCCGCCTCCCGCGGGCTCGCGGGAGTCAGGAGCGGGCCGGGGCGCCGGCGGGCGCCAGGTCGAGGAGGGCGCGGGCGAGACTTGCGTGCGTGACCAGGCCATGGACGAGCCCTCCCTTGAGCGCGGACGTGACCGCGGAGGTCTTCTCGGTGCTGTAGGCGACGGCGAGGACGAACGGGACCTGCTCCAGCAGCGGCCCCGGGGTCACGATCATCCGCTGGTCCAGCGGGGTCGGCACGGGCCGCCCGGAGGCGTCGATGAACACCCCGGCCAGTTCCGCGGTGATGCCGAGGTCGGAGATGACCGCGCGCTCGGGGGCGGTGATCGCGTCGTAGATCGTGGACTGGCCCGCCGACCAGGCCCCGATCGACACGACGGCCTTGGTGACCGACGGCACGCGGCCGAAGGCCTCGGCGATGTCGTTCTGGCGGCGGATCGCGTCGGCGGTGGCGGCGTCGTCGACCAGCATGGGCGCGTAGAAGGTGTGGGCGGGACCGCCGCCGACCCGGGCGACGGTGCGCACCAGCTCCAGGAGGTCCCGGCCGTCGGGCGGGGGCACCGCGCCGGTGAGCTGCACGATCGGGCAGGGTGGCAGCTGGGTCAGGGACGCGGTGAGCCCGCTGAGGGTACGGGACCAGGCCATGCCGAGGACGTCGCCGTCGCTGATGAGGTCCATGAGCACCTGCCCGGTCGCCTCGCCCAGGCGCAGGCGCAGCGGGACGTCGTCGTCGGGGAAGTCGAAGACGAACGCCTGCCGCAGCCCGTAGGCGGCGGCCAGTTCGGCTGACAGGCCGGCGTCGAGGGTCTTGCCCGGCCAGCCGATCTCGATGCGGATCATGCCGCTGTCGCGGGCCGCGTCCAGCAGGCGCGCGACGCGGAACCGGCTGATGCCCAGGCTCTGGGCGATATCGACCTTCGAGACGCCTTCCAGGTAGAACTCGCGCGCCACCCGGGCGGCCAGGACGACTTCCGACGGCCGGTCGGCCGAGAGTCCCGCCATGCCACGCTCCTGTCGATCTGCGCTCATCTGAGCGCCCAAGTCTCATATTGGCAGCGAATCTTGACTTTGCCCAGAGGTAAGTCCAATGTGTGGAGGCAAGACATCTGAGCGTCATTCGCTCATATGAGCATACCCAGGTCGGCGGCAAGGAGGCGGCGCGGTCAATGAAGTCGTTGAGGTCCAGGTTCCGGTGGCCGGCCACCGGGATCCGCAAGCGCCGCCGGACCACCACGGCGGCGGCCGTGGCGACGGCAGTAGCCCTCGGGGCCGCGGCCTGCGCCGGCGTCGGCAGCGTCCCGCGGGCCACCCAGGACAGTTCCACCGGCACCCTGACGGTGGCCGTGGTCTCCAACCCGCTGATCACCGACCAGATGATCCCGCTGACGGAGCAGGTGTTCGAGAAGGAGAACCCCGGCATCCACGTCAAGTTCGCGGTCTACACCGAGGGCGACCTGCGGGCGGCCGTCGAGAAGGACGTGGCCACCCACAGCAACGAGTTCAACGTCGTCATGCTCAGCCCGTACGAGGCGCCGCTGTTCGCGCGTAACGGCTGGCTGGACGACCTGACGAAGAAGTACATCGCCAGTGACCCGGGCTACGACGCCAAGGACCTGCTCCCGCCGGTGGCCAAGGCCCTGTCGTACAAGGGCGACCTGTACGCGGCCCCGTTCTACGGCGAGTCCTCGATGCTGTACTACCGCAAGAGCCTGCTGAAGAAGGCCGGCATCACCCTCCCGGCCCGTCCGACCTGGCAGGAAGTGGCGAAAGCCGCGGCCAAGGTCAACCAGCCGGGCAAGGTCGCGGGCATCTGCCAGCGCGGGCTGGCCGGCTGGGGCGACAACATGGCGTCGCTGGACACGGTGGTGAACACGTTCGGCGGCCAGTGGTTCGACATGAACTGGAAGCCGCAGCTCACTTCGCCCGCGTTCGAGAAGGCCGTCAACTTCTACGTCAACCTGACCAGGAAGTACGGCGAGTCCGGCGCGTCCAACGACAGCTTCAACCAGCTGCTGACCCTGTACGGCCAGGGCCAGTGCGCCATGTGGTACGACTC
>WRBL01000215.1 GCA_009784565.1 Streptosporangiales bacterium
CAGGACACGGGTGCCGCGGATCTCGCGCTCGCCGTCAGTGTCAGATCCCGGAGCGGGGCCAGTCGCCCTCGCGAGATTGCCCATGGAGTCATAGGCGTAGGTCTCGTTCCAGTTCGTCGCGGTGACTGCGGCGATCCGCCCCTCGCCGTCCAGAGACAGAGTACGACGCCCTCGGAGAGCGTCGTTGATCTCGGCCGGTACGCCATCCGCGCGGTAGGTGTAGATGCGTGACTGAAGAGATCGCGACGGAGCCGCATGCCGGTCGCCGGGCCAGATAGCTTGCTCGGCAAGGCGGCCTAGCGCGTCGAAGCTCTGGGTCAGAGATGCGAGAGGGCCGAGCGACCGGGCAACCTCTCGGCCGGCTCCGTCATAGGTGAACGACAGCTCGCCGGCGGTGCCGTCAAGCGCTGTTGGCTGCCCAGAGGAATCGTGCGTCCAGCGGGACAGGATTCCGGAGGGGGTCCGACGACTCGTGCGGTTACCGGCCGCATCGTAGGTGTTGGCGAGAGTGCGACCGTTGACGGTCTCGGTGAGTATCCGGCCGAGCGCGTCGCGCGTGTAGGCGAGCTCGGCGTCGGGACTGGCGGCGGCCATCAGCTGGCCTGCGGCATCGTATTCGTACCGGTGGATACCCTGGCCCGAGTGCCGCTCGACCACGCGGCCGAGCGCGTCCCGGCGATACTCGATGCGCTGCCCAGTCGCGTTGGTGCGGGAAGTCAGCTGCCCGGCCGCGTCGTGCGCATAGGCGATCGTGGCGCCGTCGAAGTCCGTCTCAGAGACCAGCCGGCCGTCCGGATCGTACTCATAGCGCCAGGCCAGGCCATTCGCATTGGTGACCGCGATGACACGTAGCTGTGCGTCATACGTGAACTCGTAGGCCGAGCCGTCGGGACCAACGCTCCGGACAGGAACGTCGAACGCGCCGTACTCGCAAAGGGTTCGGAATCCGGCGGGAGAGGTATAGGCGGTGAGGTTGCCCTCTGCGTCGTACTCCCAGCTTTCGCGGGTGCCGTCGGGGTGGATGCGGGCCAGCAGGTTTCCGTCAGCGTTCCACTCCTGACGAGTGACGTTACCGAGCGGATCCGTGAACTCGGCGACCCGGCCGAACGCGTCGCGTCGCAGCCGCCACGCGGCGCCGACTGGATCAGTCAGCTGGACAAGCAACCCTGCCTGGTCACAGTCGAAGCGAGTCACCGCGCCCAGCGCATCGGTAATTTCCCGAGGTTCCCCGTGGATGCCACGGCTTATCCGCGTGACAGATCCGCTAGGGTCCGTCGTACCGGCCACCAGCCCGTTCTCGTCATAGGCATAATGCCACGTGCCGCCATCGAGACCAGTCACGGTCAGGGGAGACCGGTCCTCGTCGTGCGTCAGGGTTATCCTGCCGCCGTTGGCCTGCTCAAAGGCGACAGCATCCCCGAGATCGTTCCGATCGATGCTGGTAGTGCGGCCGAGTTCGTCGGTGGCCGAAATGACGTTCCCGTACAGGTCCTTCTCGGTGCGCGTTTCGTGCCCCAAGGGGTCGACGACCCGGACGACCTGGAAGTGCTCGTTCCAGTAGTGGACTGTTGCGTGGCCGAGAGCGTCGGTGACGGTGGTGGTGCGTTCGTCGAGGTCGTAGTCAAGGACGACATCGAGGAAGCCGTCAGTGCCCTCGCCTCGGACGACGCGCCCGTCGTCGCGGTATGTATAGCGGTACTCGAAGCCGTTGCGGTCTTCCCAGCGGGTGATCCGTTCATGATCGTCGTACTCGAAGATCAGCGGCAGCCCGGAGGAGTTGACCACGCCGGTCAGGCGTCCGGACATTCCGTACTGGAACTCGCGGACCGGGATGTCGGCGCCGCCAGACGGGTCGGCCAGCGCGAGACTGGTGACCCGGACACCGCCCAGTGTCGGACGGGTGCCGACCTTGACGTGGTACCCGCCGGAATGACGGACAGCGGCGATGATCCCGTCGTCGTCATAGTCGAAGGCGATCTCATTGCCGCCACGGTCGGCTATGACCGCCAACGGGCGGGCAGGTCCGGTCACGCGGCCGGTGCCCGGCGGAAAGCGCAACGTGCGTCCCAGGTCTCCCTGCTCGACAGTGACGACGTCGTCCGAGCGGTCCCAGGACAGCGGCCAGCGCGGCCCGTGCGACGGCATTACCCGCTCCCCGCCGCCGGGGACGGGATAGTGGAGGATCCGGCCATCCTCAAGGGCCAGGCGAATCTCGTCGTCCCCGGTGACGACCCGCTGGTCAAGCGTCGAGGCCCAGGTGGT
Source organism: Streptosporangiales bacterium (assembly GCA_009784565.1). Lineage (GTDB taxonomy): Bacteria > Actinomycetota > Actinomycetes > Streptosporangiales > Streptosporangiaceae > Trebonia. Next base: position 2,263 of record WRBL01000215.1, read on the forward strand.
CCCGAAGTAGCCGCCGTGCCGGTAGGCGGAGCCGTGGCGACGTTCGAGGACAAACGGCAGCACGCCCGGTAGCGCCAGGTCCTCTTGAGGCAGGAACATCTCCCCGGTCACCAGGTCGACCGGGTCGTCAGTGGCCCCGTCCGCTCCCTTCGTGCGGGCCGCTTCCGCCTTCTCCTGCTCAGGTGTCCGGGGCTCCCCGCCGGAGCCACGCCCGGATGTGCCGGGTTCCCCGTGCACAGGGTCGCCGGAGGTCGCGTCGCGGCCGAGATTCTCCGCGTCTCCTCTGCCGATTTTCTCCAGGTCTTTCGCGGTGTCGGACTCGACGCCCTTCACCGTCTTCGACGACGCTCTCAGTCCTTCGGGGATGTCTTTCCCGACCTTCTCGGCAAGGTGCGCCATCCCCTTCTCGATGGAGTTGCTGACGTCTTTCGCGGCGGTCTCTACGACCTGGGTGACTTCCCCGCTCACGAGGCGAAGTCCAGGCCGCGGACGTTGGAGGTGAACTTGGCGGCGTGCCCGCGGATCGTCTCCCCGTGCTCTTCCATCCTGGCCGCGTGCTCCAGGATGTGCCCGTGGTCCATCTCGACCCCGGACCCGATGGCGGCCGCCGCCTTGGACTCTTCGCCGAACACCAGGTTCTCCATCATCGAGTCGATTTTGCTCATCAGCGGCTTCAGCGCGGCGTTCGCGATCTGGCCGATCATGTACTGCTCTAGCTGCTGCTCGGCGTATTCCATGAGCTTGTCGGTGGCCTCCTCAATCACCGGAAGCGCGGCCTCCGCGATTCCCAGCGTCGCCACTGACGCTGCCTGGTCGGCCACGAACTCCGCCGCCATCGCCACCAGTTCGCCGATGCAGAACATCTTCTGCGCCACGATGAAATCCGCGCCCGCGTCGAGCGCCGTGGCGAGGACTCCGCAGCACTCCACCACGTCCCCGACGTGCGTGGTGAACTTCGATCCCCACAGCTGCGTCAGCGCCTCGTAGGCCGCCCCTGAATATCCCGCCCCCAGAGACTTCAGAGTGGCCGTCGCGTCTCCGTGCGCGCTCGAGAGGTCCGAGGAGAACGTCCGCACATGCGAAGCAAATTCGTGAACTTTGTCCTCATTAATGTTAATCCAGGGGATTCCGATAAAATTGAGAAGCTGCGCGACCTCACTGGGCAGCTCAATCGCCATGCCCGCATCTCCCCTGCGCCCGCCGAGCCTGAAGTTTCGCCATACATACTGACGTATCGCCGCGCTGAATGGTTCAAGGCGCATCCGGGAACGCACTACCCGCGACAGGTCCCGCGTTCATCCTCGTCTGGCGCGGGCCGCGTCGAGGACGTCAGCCAGCTGAAACTTTTGGGTGGTCGCGGATGGTTACGGACGAGATATCAGCCGACGGACTTCGGCGGCAAACTCAGGAACTCCCGCCCTGCCCAAGACAGCGATCAGGTCGTGGCAGGTGAGCGGTGGGCGACGAGTGTCAGATGCTTGCTCGCGGATGACCGCCAGAACGGTCGCGGGGCTCAGATCAAGCCGGTCGAGGAGGAAATCGTCTGGGTGGATCGCCTCCAAACCCAGCGGATTGAGCACAGCAGACGGAAAGTCAGACAGGTTCGCGGTGACGATGGTGTCCGCGCCACCTCGAACAGCTGCGGCCACGACATGCCGGTCGTCTTTGTCGGGCAACGAGATCCCTGTTGCGAGTTTCTCCCACCCAGCGACCAGAGCGTCATCGAAGGCTACGCGCATAGAGGCGAGCGGAGCAGGGTATCGGCGAGCGAAACCGGAACGAGCACGCACGCGTCGAGTACCGCTGTGGACAGAGGCATCTCAGCCGTCATCCTCCTGCCGGCAACGTTCCTTGCGGACGCTCTTGAGGGCGGCCGCGTAATCCTCAGCGGCGTCGGCGTAGAGACCGGCCTCGCTGGCATCCCGGGTCATTTCAGCCAAGGCTGTACGCCGGTCCTCACGCATACGCTCGCGGTAAGCAAGAACGTCCGTAAAGAGGACCCGGCGATGCCTGCCCGGCTGCTCAAATGGAATCTTTCCTTCTTGCAGGAGTTTGACCAAAGTGGGCCGGCTAACCCCAAGAAAGTCGGCGGCCTCTTGAGTCGTGAGCCTCTGCGTGTGCGGGACGAGGGTGATGATCTTTCCCTCGCGCATTGCATCTACTACATCCGCCAGAAGGTGGTAGACCTCCTCGGGCAGCGGGACCTGTTCTCCGTCCGGCCCCAAGAGCAGCCCCGGCCTGGCACCTTCATAAGGTGAATCGAGCATGGACGACTGTAGCATGACCGTGTGGGTGCCATTGGCTTACCGCGCGAGTAAAGTTGCCGACGTGCTGGTGTGGGTCAACGGCCCGTTCGGGGGCGGCAAGAGCGCGGCCGCTTTTGAGCTGCAGCGGCGGGCGGCCGGGAGCGTCGTCTGCGACCCGGAGCACCTTGGCTTCGGCCTCCACCGGATGCTTCCGCCCCCGATGCGCGGCGACTTTCAGGACCTGCCCGCCTGGCGGTCCGGCGTTCGCGAGATCCTCGACATGGTCGCCCGACGCCATGAGGGCCCGGTCATCGTTCCGATGACCCTGATCGACTCCGCCTACTTCACGCAGATCATCGGCCGGCTCCGGGACGATGGGCACGACGTCCACCATTTCTCGCTGCTGGCCGAGCGTGACACCGTGCTCCGCCGTCTGAACCGGCGAGGCTTCGGCTTCGGGCTGAAGCTGGAGCAGTGGGCCGCGGACCGGCTCGACGAATGCCTGGACCGGCTGTGTGCGCCAGAGTTCGCCGACCACATTCACACGGACGGACTGACAGTGTCGCAGGTCGCCGACACCATCGCCCGCGGCGCCGGACTGTCCATCACTCCGGACACGGACGGGCCGGTCCGGGCTTCGCTGCGGCGTTACGTGACGAGCGCCCGGCAGATTCGTCTCGGCTGACTCCACCGCAGGCAGGGGCGGGCCGCCGGGGGCTTCGGCGTATATCTGGGGTGTCGGAGTTCGGCACGCCGGAGCGATAGATAGATGTGAGCGAGAGAGCCCGGGCTGGTCCTGATCTGCTGGTCCTCTACGACGAGGCCCTGCCGGTCGTCTACGGCTACCTGCTGTCCCGGTGCGGCAATACGGTCCTGGCCGAGGACCTCACCGCGGAGACGTTCCTCGCCGCAGTGGCCGCGGTGCGCAAGGGCACGTACGTGCCGGACGCCGCGTGGCTTGTCGGGATCGCCCGTCACAAACTCGCGGACCACTGGCGGTCCCAGGCCCGGGAGCAGAGCGGCCTGCGCGCGGTCTACGACTCCCCCGGCGGCGAGGAGGACCCGTGGGAGGAGCGCCTGGACGCGCTCCGCGCCCAGCAGGTCCTTCGGACGCTGGCCCCGCAGCACCGGGCGGCCCTGGTGCTCCGCTACCTCGACGACCTCTCCGTGCCCCAGGTCGCGGAAGTCCTGGGCCGCACCCGCCATGCCACCGAGGCCCTGATCGTCCGGGCCCGGGCGGCGTTCCGCCGCGCGTACGAGGCGGGCACCGACATCGACGACGGAAAGGAGTGGCGGCGATGACCGACCCGCTGGAAGTCCTGCGCCAGCCACTCGTCCCGCTGGAACCGGACCCGGCCTTCGCGGCCCGCCTGCGGAACCGCGTCCGGCGCGCACTTACCGAAGGAGAAACCATGACCGCTTCCGCTGCTACCGTCACGGCCGCCGACGGCGACATCGTCTATCTCAGCCTCCGGATCCCGGACGCCGACCGGGCCCGCGACTTCTACCGGGCCGTCCTTGGCTGGCGGTTCGGCACCGGGGATGACCGGCCGGGAACGCCGCATGAGCAGAATTCCCGGCAGGTCCAGGGGCAGGCGATCCACATCGGGATCTGGAACGGCCAGGCAGACGACGGCGTCGGCAACCCGGGCATCTTCATCGTCCGGCGGGTCGCCGACCTCGCTACCGCGATCGGCCGGGTCCGCGAGCTCGGCGGGACGGCGACAGAGCCGTTCCAGAACGAGCACGGCGTGATGTCGAACTGCCGTGATGACCAGGGCAACGCGTTCACGCTGGTCGAGATGCCCGGCGACGAGCCGCGGTCGCCGCTGAACGGCGAGCGCCCGGGCGACATCGTCTACATCACCATGTCTCCCGGTGACGAGGAGCGGGGTAGCCGGTTCTACGGCGACCTGTTCGGCTGGGAGTTCACGCCCGGCCACGTCGCGCGCGGCCTGAACGTCGACGGCCCCCGGCCCATGACCGGCATGTGGGGCGGCACCGGCCGGCCGCTCCTCGAGCCCGTGTACGGCGTCGCTGATATCGCCGTCGCGGTACGGCGGATCCGCGAACTCGGCGGCACCGCGACCGACCCGCACCGGGAGCCGTACGGCCTGGCCGCCGAGGGGACCGATGATCAGGGCCTGTCCTTCGGGCTGATGCAGCTGGGCTGAGTGCGCCGGAGTTCGCCAATCAGGTTCGGCTTCCGCGGGACCCGGGTTCGCGGCGGATCGGGTCGGTGTGCTCGCCGGGGTCCGGGGCCTTGCGGGGCTGACGGGCGGGCAGGCCCGGCATCTCCAGCCAGCGGCCCGGGGCGACGTGCGTGACGCCGCGGTCGTCGCGATCGGTGACGGTCAGCAGGCCGTGGCGGATGAGCTGCTCGTCCGCGGTGAGTTCCCGGGCCTGGCGGGCGCGGGCAGCGGGAATCCCAGCCTGGCGGGCGCGGGCGATCACCTCGGCTGTCGGCAGGTCCGCGAGCAGCGCCGAGATGCCGGTGACCAGGGATTCCGGTCCAGGCTCGGTCTGACCGGGCGCCGGGGCCAGCCCGGCGGCGGCCAGCGCGGAGAGGTCGACGGGCGACGCGGCGATCCTGACCCAGCCGTCGGACGTCCGGTAGAGCCGGTCGAGGGGGCCGGGGCCGGTGAAGTCCCGGCCGCCCGCCGGGCAGGCGACGGCGCTGCCGGCGGGCCGGGTCAGGAACTCCGACTGGAGCAGGCAGGACGCGGCGGTCAGCGTGACCCCGACGTGCTGTCCCCGCCCGATCCGGGTGCGGGCCAGCAGCGCGGCGCACGCGCCGAGCGCGGCAAGGGCCGCGGCGATCACGTCGTTAGCGGGGACGGTGAGGAACGCGGGACTGTCGGCTTGATCCGTTCCGCCCTGGGCTCGCATGATGCCGCTCATCGCCTGAATGACCGGGTCGAAGCCGGGCCGGCGGCTGAACGGTCCCGTGTCGCCGAAGGCGCTGATCGACACGGTGACGATGCCGGGGTTGGTCGCGGCCAGGCGGTCGCGGGTGATGCCGAGCCGGCCGGCGACGCCCACGCGGTAGTTGTCCACGACGATATCCGCCTCGCGCGCGAGACGGTCGAATGTCCGCCGGTCGTCTCCGGGCGCCAGGTTGAGCATCGCGCTGCGCTGGTCGCGGTTGTACACCTCGAAGCTGGCGCCGCCTCGGCCTCCGTGCGCTACCCGGAACTCGTCGCCGAGCGGCGGCCGCTCGATCTTGATGACGTCGGCGCCGAGGTCGGCGAGCAGTGACCCGGCATACGGCCCGGCGATGATCGTGCCGAGGTCGAGCACGCGCAGGCCCGACAGCGGCGGCTCCGGCGGCAGGGCCCGTTCCCCCGGTGCGGCTATGCCCCTCGCGGGCCAGAGCGTTCCCAGTTCGGCGATTCCCGGCCGGGAACCGGCGGCGGGTCCGCGCACGCTGGCCGGCGTCAGCGACAAGTCGATCAGCGAGCCCGGCATCACGGTTCCCGGTCCGGTCTCGCCGGCCGTCTCCAGGCGCAGCCCGAGCGCCCTGACCTGGTCGTGATCCAGCCAGTCCCCTGGCTCGCATACCGGCGCCGCCGGGCAGTCCGCGGCGTCCAGCAGGTCCAGCCACTCGTCCCGGGGCCGGGTCGCGAAGACCTTCTCCAGGTCGCGGGTGATCCAGGTGAGGTTTTCCGGCAGCCGCAGGGCCCCGGGATCGCCGCCGACGCGCGGGTCCTCCAGGATCCCCGCGGCCCCGGCGGCGGTCAGCCCGCGTTCGATGAACGCGTTGGTGAAGGCGCCGAAGAACAGCCACTGGCCGTCGGCGCAGCGGTAGGTCCGGTAGTTCGGGAGGGTCCCGCCGGGTCCCCCGGGGCGGTGAACGTGGGGTTCGTCGCGGTCGGCGTCGAAGTTGCCAGGCGCGATCAGCTGGGCGCCGTGCGCGCCGCCCGCTACCGCCAGCGGGGCCAGCGGGAGGCCTCCCTCGCGGCCGACTAGGAGCGCGGCCGCGATGGTCGCGGCCCAGATGCCCTGCATGTGCAGGGCTAGCGGGAACAGGCAGTCGACGGGGGCGTTCGCGTACGAGGACTGGTTCCAGGCGTGCCCGAGCCAGGCGAACAGCAGTCCGGCCGATTCCCGGCCCCCCGGCCAGGGGGTCTCCTCGAGCAGGTAGGGCGGCATGGCGACCCAGAAGCACGGCTCACCGGGCCGGTGGCCGCGGTCGATCAGGCCCCGGAAGGTGACGCCGGGTCCGCTGGTGCCGACCAGCAGCACGTCGGCCCCGGCGATCAGCCGGTCGAGTGCCAGGAGGTCTTCGGCGCATCCCGGGTCCGCGGTGACGGCGCGCTTGCCGCGGTCCCACATCGCCAGGCCGCGCTGCTCCCCGGCGGAAACCGCCCCGGGCGGATGCACCTTGATCACGTCGGCGCCGAGGTCGGCCAGCAGCATTCCGGCCACGGGGCCGGCCACGCCGCCGGTGAGGTCCAGCACGCGCACGCCGGCGAGGGCCGGCTCTTGTTCCGCTGTCGTCACGAAACCTCCGTTTTGCCGCTTTAATGCCCTTCTACCTTCGGGGGGAGGGCCGCGCAAGCGTCCGCCTGGCCGCCGCGACGACGTCTTGCCCGCCGGCCGGTGCCAGGCATACCGTCATCTCCGGGCCGGAAGCAGCCAGCACCGGGTCACCCGGCCCGGAAAGGTTCTGGTTCTGAATGCGTATCGGGCTCACCGGCGGCGGCACGACCGCGGACCGGATCGTCAGTCAGGCTGAGCGGGCCGAGGCGGACGGTTTCACCAGCGTCTGGTATCCGGGCGCGGCCGGAGGCGGCGACCCGCTGCCGGCCATGACGCTGGCCGGGCGTGCCACCTCGACGATCGAGCTGGGCACCGCGGTCCTGCAGACCTATACCTGTCACCCCCTGCTCCAGGCCAGCCGCGCCGTCGCCACCGCGTCCGCCATCGGCGCGCCCGGCCGGCTCACCCTCGGAGTGGGTCCTTCCCATCAGGGACCCGTCGAGAACAAGCTCGGCCTGTCCTACGACACGCCGGGCCGGCACACCGACGAGTACGCCCAGATCCTGACCGGGCTGCTGCGCGGCGAGCAGGTGAGCTTCGCGGGCCAGGAGTTCCGGGTCGACGCGGGTCCGCTCGCGCTGCCGGGCGAGGCGGAGATCCCGGTCCTGATCGGGGCCCTGGGGCCCCGGCTGCTGCGGGTGGCCGGCGCGTACACGGCCGGGACGATCCTGTGGATGACGAACGCCACCGCGATCGAGGGACATGTCGCCCCGGCGATCCGCAAGGCCGCCGCCGACGCGGGCAGGCCCGCGCCCCGGATCGTGGCCGGGCTGCCGGTCGCCGTGCATGACGACGTCGCCGAGGCCCGGTCAGCCGCCGCCCAGCAGTACCGCGCCTACGGCGAACTGCCCAACTACCAGCGAATCCTGTCCCGCGGCGGGATCAGCGGCCCGGCCGAGGCGGTCATCGTCGGCGACGAGGACAGCGTCGCCGCTCAGATCCGGGGCCTGTTCGAAGCCGGCGCCACCGATTTCTGGGCGGCCCCGTTCCCGGTCGGCGACGACCGGGCCGCTTCCCGGTCCCGCACCCGCGCACTCCTGGCCAGCCTGGCCCGGGACTGAGAACGCCCTAGTCGCTGACTCGCCTGAGGGTGAGGGCCAGGCTGGGGACGAAGAAGGACGCGAGGAAGACCGGCAGGATACTCTTTCCGCCGCACCGGAAGACGACGGTCTCGTCTGCGGCGGCGTCGAAGTCATGGGGCCGGCTGGACTTGCGGCCGTCGCGGACCTGGACGGTGTGACGGCCGGGTTCCAGCGGCGTCTCGAACGTGGCGTTCATGTCGACCGAGCCGGCTCGTTCGCCGTCGACCACGACGTCGTACGTGCCCCGGCGGACCTCCGCTCCGATCGTCTTGTGCGTGACTTTTAGCGTCGCGGACATGCTCCATCTCCCTATGCGAGGCAGTGGGTGGTCAGCGGGCTGCCTTGGCATCCTCAGCGATTATTGCTATACAAGTTATAGAACAAGCATGAAACTGCGTCAAAGCGGAGCCGCGCTCCCGGACGCCCCACGAGGCGCGCAGTTGAGCTACTCGACGGATCGGGGACAGCCATGAGCCAGGGACCGCCGGCGGCGGAGGCGAAGCTCGCGACAACCCGGATCGCGGGCTGACATGCTGCTCCGCATCGAGCCCGACGGGCCGGTCCCGATCTACCAGCAGATCCGCGACCGGATCGTGGAGGCGATCGCCTCCGGAGCCCAGCGGAAAGGGTCCGGGCTGCCGTCCACCCGCCAGCTCGCCGTCGACCTCGGCATCAACTTTCACACGGTCAACAAGAGCTATGACATCCTCCGCCAGGAGGGCCTGCTGACCCTGTCCCGCAAGTCCGGCGCCGTGATCCGGCGCGACGCTTCCAGCGGCCCCCCGGACGTGGCCTGGGAGGAAGACTGGACGGCACGGCTCCGGACCCTCCTGGCCGAAGCCGCCGCGCAGGGCCTCCCGCCCGACGCGATCATCGAGCACGCCCAGGCCGCCCTCAGCGAGTTC
>WRBL01000216.1 GCA_009784565.1 Streptosporangiales bacterium
CGCGCCGCCGTGATGCCCTCCGCCGCTGAAACCGCCTCCGCCGCCGCCGCCGTCGTGCATGCCGTCACATCCTCGCCATATCCGGTCGTTTACCGTTTTCTCCCCCGGACGGGCCGCGGCAATCACGCCGGGACGGGCCGCGGCAATCAGACCGGGACGGCGGCACCCTCGCGGGCGTGCCAGCGCCGCCGGTCCGACCGGGGCCGCACCAGCGTGAACGTCTCGAACTCGTTGTAGTCGCCGTCCGGGACGCCGTCGGCCGCGTGATAGCGCGTGACGGTAACGGACGTGTGCCCGCCCGACTCGGTGCCCGGGTCCACGTCGAACACCGCGATCCCGTACGCGGCGGAGGTGTCCCGACGGGCGGACCAGGCCGGCCTCGCCCCGGCCTCCCCGGCGCGGCTTCCCGCCGCGCCGCCCGGCCCGGCGGGCTGCGCGGGGACGGCGCCGGGCGCCCGGCCGGAGCCGAGCGTCAGGTGCACGGTGCCCTGGCTGGTGTCGAACACGCCGCTGTCGGCGGTGGTCACCGGCCGCGGCCGGTACGCGCCGGCCAGCGCCGCCGAGCCGGACGCCGAGCCGGACGCCGAGCCGGACGCCGGGGGCACGGAGGCCCGGTCGAACCCGCGTACCGGGTAGGACCGCTCGTAGCCGCGCCCGTGCCCGCCGAGCACAAGGTCTACCTCGTACCGGTCGAACAGCGGGAGCCACCGCGACCGGATCCAGGCGGCGTCGGCCGACGGCGAGCAGGCGCACTGGTGGGTCTGGGCGATGATCCAGTCGACCGAGGCGTCCCGCCGGGCCCTCTCCAGCGTCCGGGCCAGCCACCGGGTCTGAGCGCCGCGGGAGTGGCCGTGGGCGACGTCGTTCGCGTCGAGCGCGACGAACAGCGCGGACCCGATCCGGAAGGAGTACCAGCGTCCCGTGAACGCGGGGACGCCGTTGTCCGGGAGGGTGTAGCGCGTGAGGTACGCGGAGAACCCGTGCGGCCCGTCGTAGAACCCGGTCCCGTGGTTGCCCAGGACCGGCATCCAGGGCCGGTTCGAGGCCGAGGCCTGGCAGTTGGTGCCGAAGTCCCGCCACGCCGCCGGGTTCAGGTCGTCGTCGCACAGGTCGCCGTTGAGCAGGTGGAACAGCGGCTGGAAGGATTCCACCGCGCCGACGGCGTAGGAGGCCTCGGGGTAGGACAGCGGCCAGGCCATCCGGGCCCCGGCCAGGTCGCCGAAGCTGGTGAACCGGAACTTCTTCCGCCCGGCCGGCGCCGTCGTGAACGTCTCGCTGAACGGGTCGCCCGAGCCGCGGTCGTTCTCGGCGGTGACCGCGTACCCGTAGGTCGCGCCGGGGCGGAGCCCGGCGACCCGCGCGTGATAGGTCCACACGGTCTCGCCGCTGACCGCGTCGGTGTAGGCCCGTTCCTCCGCGCCGAAGATACGCTGCCCGATCCGGACTCTCGGCCCCCTGGCCCGCCCGGCCGAGGCCCACGACACCACGACGGACGTGGCCGGGTCTTCCCCCCAGGTGAGATGGACCTGTTCCGGCGACCCGTCGCCGGAGCCTGGCACCGCGGAACGCTTGCGCACTTTCAATCCTGTCGCGGCGGCGCGCTCGGGTTCGGAGTTGTCAGGCATGGACAGACTTTGCCGTCCGGCGGTAAACAGCCGGTGACGATACGGAAGGGCCGCCGGCGAAATCGGGTGAACAATCCGGAGCGGTGTTCCTCCCGCGGCGTCCCGCCGCGGTTAACGCTGCTCGGTTAACGCTGCTCGATGACCCAGTTCGCGAGCTGGGTCCGGGACGAGAAGCCGAGCTTCGTGAAGATGTGCTCCATGTGGGAATCCACGGTCCGCTTGGACAGGAACAGCCGGTCGGCGATTTCCCGGTTCCCCAGGCCCTCGGCCACCAGGCCGGCGATCTCCTTCTCGCGGCGGGTCAGCGGCCGGGCCGGGGCGGGAGGCTCGGGGACGGCGGGCTGCTCCCGGCGGGCGACCGCCATCGCGTCCGACAGCGACATCCCGTAACCCCGGGCGTAGGCGGCGTCGTACGCGGCCTGCCCCAGGTGTTCCAGGGCGGTGTCCGCGGCGCTGCGGCGGATGTTGGTGTAGCCGGGACCCATCTGGATCGGCGCGCCGAGCAGCCTCCAGTACTTGTCGCCGGTCCCGTACAGGACGGCGGCCCGCTGATGGTCCCCGAGTCCGGCGTAGCAGACGGCCAGCAGGTCGAACGACATGGTGATCGTGTGCAGGTCGCCGAGCTTTTCCTTGATGGCCAGGCAGGCCAGCACGTCGGAGACGGCGCCCTCGAGATCCTGCGACAGCCAGCGGCCGGCCCCGTGCGTCCACAGCGCCGTGCCGCGGGCCCACTGCTCGCCGGTCTCGTCGCACCGGCGCAGGCACTCCTCGCACAGCGCGACGGCCCGGTCGATGTCGAACAGCAGCAGGCAGACCGACGCCAGCCGTGAATAGCTGGACAGCGCGAACGAGCTGGAGAACCCGTTCTTCTCGTAGTAGGAGAGGGCGGCCTCGTGCCGGGAGCGCGCCGTCTCCAGGTCGCCGATGTAGAAGGCGGCCATGCCCTGCGCGTCGGAGACGTGGGCGCTCAGGTCCTCGTCGCCGAGGTCGGCGGCCAGGCCGGCGGCCTCGTTGAGGAGCGGCCCGGCAGCCGGCAGGTCGCCCTGCTGGACGGCGAGGACGGCCGTGCCGTACACGGCCCAGGCGTGGTTGGCGGTGCCGGGGCAGACCTGGCGGGCCTTGGCGTGGAAGTCCCGGCCGTCGGAGAACCGGCCGGTCATCAGCCAGTACACGCGCAGCCCGACGGTCATCCGCAGGCCGGTCGCTTCCTCGCCCGGCGTGGCGAACGACCAGTCGAGAGCGTCCCGCAGGTTGTCGGTCTCCTCCCGGAGCCGGTTCAGCCAGTAGACCTGGCGCGGGCTGAGGGTCTCGGCGGCCGCGTCCTCCACCAGGCCCAGGTAGTAGTCGCGGTGCCGGGTCTGGGGCTTGCAGTCATCGCGGTCGGCCAGCCGTTCGGCGCCGAACTCCCGCATGGTGTCCAGCATCCGGTACCGGCCGGCCTGGTCGTCGTACTGGACGACGGACTTCTCCACCAGCCGCGGCAGGTCATCGAGAGCGCTGGGGCCGCACACGTACTCCGCCGCGGCCAGGTTGAAACTGCCCGGGAACACCGACAGGCACGCCCACAGGCGCTGCTCGCCCGGCATGCACAGCTCGTGGCTCCAGCTCACCGCCGACCGCAGCGTGCGGTGCCGGTCGGTGTTGGTGCGGGTGGTGCCGAGGATCCGGAACCGGTCGTCCAGCCGGGCCAGGATCTCCTCCACCGGCATGCTCCGCAGGCGGACGGCCGCCAGTTCCAGGGCGAGGGGAATGCCGTCCAGCTTCCGGCACAGTTCCGCGACGTGCGGGGTGTTCTCGGGGGTGAGCCGGAAGCCCTCCATCGCCGCCTGCGCCCGGTCGACGAACAGGGCGACCGCGTCGGCCTCGGCGCTGCCTCCCGGTTCCGCGGTCATGCCCAGGGGCGCGATGAGGAGCACGTCCTCGTCGGGCACGTTGAGCGGCTCCCGGCTGGTCGCCAGGATGCGCAGCCCGGGGGCGGCCCCGAGCAGCACGCGGGCCAGCTGGGCGCAGCTGTCCACGACATGCTCGCAAGTGTCGAGGACCAGCAGCATCTCGCGGTCCGACAGGTGGTCGGCCAGCGCGGCCATGGGATCGGAGGAGGACTCGTCGGGCAGCCCGAGGGCGTCGGCTATGGTCCGGGCCAGGAGCGCGGGGTCGCGCAGCGCGGACAGCTCGACCAGCCAGCAGCCGTCGCTGACGGATTCTCGTTCCTCGGCCGCGGCCCGCAGGGCGAGCCGGGTCTTCCCCACGCCGCCGGCCCCGCGCAGCGTGACCAGCCGGTGGCGGGCGATCGCTTCCGTGACCGCGGCCAGTTCCCGTTTACGGCCGACGAACCGGGTAACTTCGGCCGGGAGATTGTCGCGTCTCCGGCCTAGCGTCAGCGCGGTCACGGGAATCCTCTAATCACTCGTCTGCCAGTACCCGCCCCGGGGACAGCCCGGGGGCGGGTCTACCACGGCATGTTACCCCGAGGTACCCGGAGGCGGGGCTCAGATCCTAGACCACGCCTGGGTGAGGACGGACCGCAGGATCTGCTCGATCTCGTCGAAGTGCTCGGCGGTGCAGATCAGCGGAGGAGCCAGCTGGATGACCGGGTCGCCGCGGTCGTCGGCGCGGCAGATCAGCCCGGCGTCGTACAGGGCCGTCGACATGAAATCGTGCAGCAGCCAGTCGGACTCGGCGTCGGTGAACGATTCCTTGGTCGCCTTGTCCTTGACCAGTTCGATGCCGTAGAAGTAGCCGTCCCCGCGCACGTCGCCGACGATCGGCAGGTCGGTCAGCTTCTCCAGCGTCGCCCGGAACCCGGCCTCGTTGGACCGGACGTTGCCCAGCAGGTTGTCCCGCTCGAACACGTCCAGGTTGGCGAGGGCCACCGCGGAGGAGACCGGGTGCCCGGCGAACGTGATGCCGTGCAGGAAGGTGGCGTCGCCATGCCGGAACGGCTCCATGATCTCGTCGCGCACGATCATGCCGCCCAGCGGCGTATAGCCGGACGTGAGGCCCTTGGCGAACGTGATGATGTCGGGCACGTAGCCGTACCGCTCCGCGCCGAAGTAGTAGCCGAGACGGCCGAAGGCGCAGATGACCTCGTCCGACACCATCAGCACGCCGTACTTGTCGCAGATCTGCCGGACCCGCTGGAAGTACCCGGGCGGCGGCGGGAAGCAGCCGCCGGAGTTCTGCACCGGCTCCAGGTAGACGGCGGCGACCTGCTCGGGGCCCTCGCGGAGGATGGCCCGCTCGATCTCGTCGGCGGCCCAGATCCCGAACTCTTCCTTGCTCCCGGCGACGAAGGACGGCGCCCGGTAGAAGTTCGTGTTCGGCACCCGCACGCCGCCCGCCGGCAGCGGCTCGAAGTCGGACTTGATCCCGGACAGGCCCGTGATGGCCAGCGCGCCCATCGAGGTGCCGTGGTAGGCGATGTCCCGGCTGATGACCTTGTACCGGGTGTGCTCGCCCTTCTGCTTGAAGTAGGCCTTGGCGAGTTTCCAGGCGGACTCGACGGCCTCGGAGCCGGAGGTGGTGAAGAAGACCTTGTTCAGGTCGCCGGGCGCGAGCCCGGCCAGGCGGTCCGCCAGCTCGATGGCCTTCGGGTGCGCATAGGACCACAGCGGGAAGTACGCCAGCTCCGACGCCTGCTTGGACGCGGCCTCGGCCAGCTCGGTGCGGCCGTGACCGACCATGGACACGAACAGCCCGGCGAGACCGTCCAGATAGCGCTTGCCCTTGTCGTCGTAGACGTAGGGACCGGAACCGCGGGTGATCACCGGGATGTCGCCGGTGTTATAGGTGGACATCTTGGTGAAGTGCAGCCACAGATGTTCCTTGGCCGCGGCCTGCAGTGCGGAAGAGTCGGACGGGTCAAAGGTCATCGCGTGCCCCAGGAGTACGTTTGCTTGCAGAGTTTTAGATAGACGAAAGTCTCGGACGAAGTGACGGAGGGAACGCTCCGGACCTGGCTGAGGATCTCCAGCAGATGATCATCATCCTCGCAGACCGCCTCCAGGAGCAGGTCGAACGATCCCCCGGTAATGACGACGTAGTCGATCTCGTCGATGGCGGAGAGGCGGGCGGCGACCTCTTCGAGGTCTCCCTCGCATTTGACGCCGAACATCGCCTGGCGGCGGAAACCCAGCGTCAGCGGGTCGGTGACCGCGACGACCTGCATCACGCCGGACTCGGTCAGGCGCTGGACCCGCTGCCGGACAGCGGCCTCCGACAGGCCGACCGCCTTGCCGATCGAGGCGTAGGAACGTCGTCCGTCCTCCTGCAGCTGCTCGATGATCCTCTTGGAGATATCGTCGAGAGCGAACCCGTTCATCGGGGCCCCGCGCGGGGTCCGGGCCACGGCCGGTCACCTCCTACTGATTTCGCAGACATTGTCCACAATAGCCTCGGATTCCCTTGTGAAGGCAATACCCCTCTGCGAAGATCGTCAGAAAGCTGACCCGAGGAGGACCGGATGCCACTGCGTAACTTCGTGAATGGCCAGTACACCGACCCGCGCGAGGGCCGCTACGCCGACGTGGTCGACCCCAGCACCGGCGAGGCCTATGAGCAGGCCCCGGTCTCGGACGCCGCCGACGTGGACGACGCCCTGAAAGCCGCGGCGGCCACGTTCGAGACGTGGCGGGACGCCACGCCCGCCGACCGGAGCCTGGCCATGCTCAAGTTCGCCGACGCCGTCGAGGCGCGCACCGACGACATCCTGGCGGCCGAGTGCAAGAACACCGGCAAGCCGGTCCAGCTGACCCGCGACGAGGAGATGTCCATGGGCATCGACCAGTTGCGGTTCTTCGCCGGCGCCGCCCGCATGCTGGAAGGCAAGGCGGCCGGCGAGTACATGGCCGACCACACGTCGATGATCCGCCGCGAGCCGATCGGCGTCTGCGCGCAGGTCACGCCGTGGAACTACCCGATGATGATGGCCATCTGGAAGATCGGGCCCGCCCTGGCCGCCGGGAACACGATCGTCCTCAAGCCGTCGGACACCACGCCCGCCTCCACCCTGCTGCTGGCCGAGATCGCCAGCGAGTTCTTCCCGCCCGGCGTGTTCAACGTGGTCACCGGCGACCGTGACACCGGCCGCGAGCTGGTCAGGCACCAGATCCCCGCCATGGTGTCGATCACCGGCAGTGTCCGCGCGGGCATCGAGGTCGCCACCGCCGCCGCCGCCGACCTCAAGCGAGTTCACCTGGAACTGGGCGGCAAGGCCCCGGTCGTGGTCTTCGACGACGCGGACGTCGAGGCGGCCGCGCAGGGCATCGCCGAAGCCGGGTACTTCAACGCCGGCCAGGACTGCACCGCCGCCACCCGCGTCATCGCCGGCCCCGGCATCGCCGCCGACCTCACCGCGGCCCTGGCCGAGCAGGCCCGCGGCACCAAGACCGGCGGCCTGGACGTCCCCGACGCCGACTTCGGCCCCCTCAACAACCCGAACCAGCTGGCCCGGGTCTCCGGCTTCCTGGACCGGGCTCCCGCCCACGCCACCGTCGACGCCGGCGGCCGCAAGGTCGACGGCCCGGGCTACCTGTTCGAGCCGACGGTGGTCTCCGGCCTCAGGCAGGACGACGAAATGATCCAGGACGAGATCTTCGGCCCGGTCATCACCGTCCAGCGGTTCAGCGACGAGGAAGAGGCGGTGCGCTGGGCCAACGGCGTGAAGTACGGCCTGGCCTCCAGCGTGTGGACGAAGGACCACGGCCGCGCGATGCGCATGGCCAAGCGCCTCGACTTCGGCGCGGTGTGGATCAACACCCACATCCCGATCGTCGCCGAGATGCCGCACGGCGGCTTCAAGCACTCCGGCTACGGCAAGGACCTGTCGATGTACGGGTTCGACGACTACACCAGGGTCAAGCACGTCATGTCCTACATCGGCGAGTGACGCAGGACAGTATGGTGGGGCGATGAGCATCAGCAAGCCAGAAGTGGACTTCCCGGGCGGCCCGCCGCCCGCGGACCTGCAGATCACCGACCTCAAGGAGGGTGACGGCAAGGTCGCCAGCGCCGGTGACACGGTGAAGGTGCATTACGTCGGCGTCGCGCACTCCACCGGCGAGGAGTTCGACTCCAGCTGGAACCGCGGCGAGCCCCTGGAGTTCCCCCTCGGCGCGGGCCGGGTCATTCCCGGCTGGGACCAGGGCGTCCAGGGCATGAAGGTCGGCGGCCGCCGCCAGCTCGTCATCCCGCCGCACCTCGCCTACGGCGAAAGCGGCGCCGGCGGCGTCATCAAGCCGGGCGAGACACTGATCTTCGTCTGCGACCTCGTCTCCGCCTGACCCGGAGGAGACCGACGTCATTGGCGGTACATGTGGGCGCGGGTGATGACCGCTGGCTGGCGGAAGCGCTAGACCAGGCGCGCCAGGGACTGGCCGAGGGCGGCGTCCCGATCGGCGCCGCCCTGGTGATCGACGGCCGGCTGGCCGCCTCCGGGCGCAACCGCCGGGTGCAGCTGGGCAGCGCCATCCGGCACGGCGAGACCGACTGTCTCGAACGCGCCGGACGGCTTCCGGCCAGCGATTACGCCCGCGCCACCATGTACACCACCCTGTCGCCGTGCGACATGTGCACCGGCGCGATCCTCCTGTACGGGATCCCGCGCGTGGTGATGGGGGAGAACTCCACCTTCACCGGTGCCGAGGACCTTCTCCGCTCCCGCGGAGTCGAGGTCGTCAACCTCGACTCCGGCGAATGCAAGACCCTCATGGCCGAGTTCATCGCCCGCCACCCCGACATCTGGAACGAGGACATCGGCGAATAGCCGCCGTGAGCCCAGGCGGACGGATCAGGCGGAACGCCGGGAGACGGCGTAGGAGTTGAGCCGGTCGAGCTGGTCGGAGTAAATACGCCCCAGCGCCTTCGGCGCGAACGTCTTCTCGAAGAAGCCGCCGATGCCGCCCGCCCCGTTCCACGAGGTCGCGATGGACACCCGCGACTTGCTGTCGCCCTCAGGAGTGACGGTAAAGGTCGTGACGAGACTGGAACCACGATCCGTTTCGACCAGCGTCTTTCCGGGGTCGGGTTCGGTGACCTCCATGGTGCACTCGCGGAACTTGCCCGGACGGGTAGCCAGCTTGAACCGGGTGACGGTGCCCGCCCCGTTACCGCCCTCCTCGATTGTGAAGTCCGAGTAGGCGTCCGGAAGAAACTGCTGGCGCTGAGTCTCGTCCGCGATGATGCCGTATATGTCAGAAGCCGGCGCGTCAATCTCGCGCGCGGCCGAAGCGTTGACCTTTGCCATGCGCCCTGTCTACCTCATCCCAGTCCCCGGGAACGGACGGCCAGCCGGGTGAGGCCGTAGACGGCGTCGGTGCAGGGGGTCGGCACCCCGGCGATGGCGCCGATCTCATGCACCGCGCCCGCGAGGGCGTCCAGTTCGAGGGACCGCCCGGCGCGAGCGTCCTGCAGCATCGACGGCGTGAAGTCCCCGAGCCTGCGGGTCACCGCGTTGCGGTCCGACGGAGCCTGGTCGATGGGGCAGCCGATCCGCGCCCCGATCTCGCGGGCCTCCAGCATCGCCTTCTCGCAGAATTCACGGACGAGGTCGTCATCGAGCACCTTGCCCGCCGTCGCCCCGGTCAGCGCGCAGACCGGGTTCATGGTCAGGTTGCCCCAGAGCTTGTACCAGACGTCCTCGCGCACCCGTTCCGACACGGTGACGTCGAATCCGGCCTCGCCCAGCACGGACGCCAGGCGCCCCACGCGCCGTGTCGGGGGCCCGCCGGCCGGCTCGCCGATGATCAGACCGTTCCCCGCGAAATGCCGGATGACGCCCGGCTCCGGTGACCCGGCGCTCAAATGCACGGTGCCGCCTATGACCCGGCTGATATCCATGGCGGCGGAGATACGCCCGCCCGGATCCACGGTGTCCAGATGAGCCCCCGCGCACGGCCCGCCGAAGCCCCCGTCGAAGAACCACCACGGCACACCGTTCAGCGTCGACAGCACCGAGCTCCCGGGCCCGAGCAGCGGCGTGATCGACGGCAGCACGCCGGGCACCGACTGCGCCTTCACCGCGAGCACCACGACGTCCTGGACGCCGAGCTCGCTTCCGTCATCGCTGGCGGCGACATCCGCGGCCGTCGTCTCGCCGTCCGCCGTATCGACGCGCAGACCGGAGGAACGGATCGCGGCGAGCGTCGCGCCCCGCGCCAGGACCGATGTTTCCGGGTTGACCTTTGCCAGCCGGGCGGCGATCAGACCGCCCACAGCCCCGGCGCCGACGACACAGATTCGCATGATCGTTACGATAACGGCCATGCCACCATCCGCAACGGCCGCCAAGTCCCTCGCCGACGCGGCGCCGAAGTCGTTCTGGCTGGACCAGCCGGACGCGCCCGAGCCGCTGCCCGCCCTGACATCGGGAACCGAGGCCGACCTCGCCATCGTCGGCGGCGGGTTCACCGGCCTGTGGACCGCGCTGCTGGCCCGCGAGCGCGACCCGTCCCTGGACGTGGTCCTGCTCGAGGCCCGCACGGTCGGGTGGGCCGCGTCCGGGCGCAACGGCGGCTTCTGCTCGGCCAGCCTCACCCACGGGATCGGCAACGGCCTGGAGCGGTGGCCCGACGAGATGCCGCTGCTGGAACGCCTGGGGGAGCAGAACCTCCGGGAGATCGGGTCGACGATCGCCGCCCACGGGATCGACTGTGACTTCTCTCCGGTCGGTGAACTGGCGATCGCGACCGCGCCCTGGCAGCTCGAGGGCCTGGAGGAAGACGCGGCGGCGGCCCGCTCGCTCGGGCATGACGTCGAGGTCCTCGACGGACCCGGAATGCGGGCGGAGCTCAACTCGCCGCGCTTTGTCGGCGGCCTGAAGTACACGACGGGCAACGCCATGGTGGAACCGGGACGGCTGGCCTGGGGCCTGCGCCGGGCCTGCCTGGACGCCGGAGTCCGGATCTACGAGCACACGCCGGCGCGTTCGGTCTCCTCCTCCAGCGCCGGCCTGACCCTGAGGACCCCGTACGGTGCCGTCCGCGCCCGGCAGGTCGTGCTCGGCACCGGCGCCTTCCGCCCGCTGCTGAAGCGCATCGGCGCGTACGTGGTCCCGGTGTGGGACTACGCCCTCATGACCGAGCCGCTGTCGCCGTCCCAGGTCGACAGCCTGGGCTGGAAGGACCGCCGCGGGGCCTCCGACCTGGGGAACCAGTTTCACTACTTCCGGCTGACCCGGGACAACCGGATTCTGTGGGGCGGGTATGACGCCGTCTATTACAACGGAGGCCGGATGAACGACGAGCTGATCTCCAACCCGTCGACGTTCCTGAGCCTGGCGTCGCACTTCTTTGAGACGTTCCCGCAGCTTGAGGGGGTGTCGTTCACTCACGCCTGGGGCGGGGTCATCGACACCTGCAGCCGGTTCTCGCCGTTCTTCGGGACCGCCTTCGGCGGCCGGCTCGCCTACGC
>WRBL01000217.1 GCA_009784565.1 Streptosporangiales bacterium
CAGGGCCGCCCCGCCGCGCTGCTCGTCGGCGGCGAGGCGGGCATTGGCAAGACCCGGCTGATCACGGACTTCTTCGCCAGGCAGGAAGCCCGGACGCTCATCGGCCCCTGCGCGGAGATGGGGCCGGACGGGCTGCCGTTCGGGCCGTTCACCGCGATTCTGCGTGATCTGGTCCGGGAGGCCGGCGCGGACACGGTCCTGTCGATGCTGCCCGGCGGCGGTACCGGGATGGAACTGACCCGGCTGCTGCCCGAACTCGCGTCAGAAGCCCGGGGCCCGGCGGAGGCCCGGGCCGCGGCGACCCGGCCAGCGGAAGAGGCCCGGGCCCGGCTGTTCGAAGAGTTCATGACCCTGCTGGAACGGCTGGCCGCGGACACGGACCGGCCGGTGGCGGTCGTGATCGAGGACGCGCACTGGGCGGACCGGTCCAGCCGCGACCTCCTGTCCTTCCTGATTCGCTATCAGCGGTCGCTGCGCGGAGTGGCGATCATCGTGACGTTCCGCTCCGACGAACTGCACCGGACCCATCCGCTGCGTCCGCTGCTTGCCGAGCTTGACCGTGTCGACTGGGTGGACCGTCTGGAACTTCCGCGCCTGTCGCGACGCGAGGCCGGGGAGCTGACCGCGGCCATTCTCGGCGGCGAGTCCCAGGACGACCTGACCGACTCGATCTACGCGCGGGCCGAGGGCAACCCCCTGTTCACAGAGGAACTGCTCGCCTGCGCCGCGGATTCTGACCTGCCCTGGTCCCTGACCGACCTGCTGCTGCGGGCGGTGCGAGGACTGCCCGAACCGACTCAGGACCTGCTGCGCACCGCGAGCGCGGGCTTCCGCGTAGTCGGGCCGGAACTGCTGGCGGCGGTCACCGGCAAGGATCCCGGTGGACTGGCCGCCGGGCTACGTCCCGCCGTGACCAGCAACGTGCTGGAAGTCTGCGCGACCGGGTACGCGTTCCGGCACGAACTGATCCGCGAGGCGGTTTACGAGGACCTGCTGCCCGGAGAACCCGCCCGGATCCACCGCCGGTACGCGGAGGCCATCAGCGAGAATCCGTCCCTGGCGCCGCCTGGTCGCGCCGACATTGTCGAGGCGCATCACTGGCACGAGGCCCGCGACGCGACCTGGGCCTTGACCAGCGCGCACCGGGCGGCCCGGCAGGCGGAATGCTCCAGTGCCCACGCCGAGCGGCTCATGCTGCTGGCCCGGGTGCTGGACCTCTGGGACCAGGTGCCGGACGCGGCCGGCCGTATCGGCGCGGACCGCGTGCGGGTGCTGGAAGACGCCGTCGGAGCGGCGCGGGACGCGGGGGAGGACCGGAAGGGCCTGGGCTTCGCCACCGCCGCGCTCGCGGAACTCGACGAAGCGGAAGAGCCGGCCCGGGCGGCGATTCTGCTCGGCGCCCGGGCCCGGTTCAAAGAACAGCTCGTCCTGCCGGATATGGCGGATGACCAGGACCGGGCCCTGCGGCTGGTACCCGAATCGGTCTCCCCGAGGGTGCGGGCCGACCTGCTGATCGATTTCGCCTGCAACGACGCCTGGGAGCATCCGCAGATGGAGCGGGCGGTGCGAGCGGCCCTGGAGTCCGCCCGCGATTCCGGCAACCCGCGGGCCGAGGCCCGGGCCCTGGCGGCCCTGGGATTCCGGCACAGTCAGGGCCAGCAAGCCGCCCTGGACAGCGAACCCCTGAAACTGATCTCGCGGGCCCGGTCGGTCGCGGAGGACGCCGGGGCCTATGAGCCGCTGATGAAGACGGCGATCTACGAGTCGCACCTGCTGTGCGGGGCGGGTGACTATCCCAGCGCCGCCGCGTCCGCCCGCCACGGTATCCGCGACGCCGCGCGGTATGGGGTAAGCCGCACCTGGGGTTCGTTCCTGGCCATCAATGAGGCCGAGCCGCTCTTCGAACTCGGGCAGTGGGACGAGGCTCTCGACGTCATCGGCCGGGCACTCGACCTGGCGCCCGTGCCCCGGACCCGGGCCGCGTTGATAACCCTCTCCGGCGTCATCGCGGCGGCTCGCGGGGACACCGGCACCGCCGCCGAGATGGCGTCGGCCAGTCGTGCCGTCATGTCGGGAATGCCGTTCGACGACCAGTTTCACGTGCCTCACGGGCAGCTTGACGTCAGCCTGGCCCGGGCCGTCGAGGGGCCGTCGGCCGCGACCGCCCTCGCCCGGGAACGACTGAACGGATTCGACCTGACTGTCTGCAGCCCCCGGTACCTGTGGCCATTTCTGGTGACAGCGGCCGACGCGGCCGCCGCGGAAGGTGACCGGGACGCCCGTGCGCTCCTGGTACGGGTCGGGAAGCGGGCGGAGAAGCTGGACGCCTTCGGGCCGCTGCAGGAAGCCTGGCGGCTGACGTTCGCGGCGCTCACGGAGCCCGGGGAGTCTCCCGTGGCCGCCTGGGACGCGGCCGCGGCGGGCTGGGAGGCCTTGCGTCAGCCGTGGACCGAGGCCGGGGCACTGGTCCGGGCCGCCCGCGCGGCCCTGCCCGGACGGCAGGAGGCGGCGGCCCGCCTGCGCCGGGCCGCGTCGATCGCGGAAAGGCTCGGCGCCCGGCCGCTGTCGGAGGAGATTTCCGCGCTGGCCCGGCGGGCGGGTGTCTCGCTTGCCGGGGACGCCGACGCTGCCGGCGACGGGAAGCCGCTGGGCCTGACCGGCCGCGAGATGGAGGTTCTGCGCCTGGTCGCGGACGGCCAGTCGAACCGGCGGATCGCGGGGGAACTGTTCATCGCCCCGGGCACCGCCAGCGTTCACGTCTCCAACATCCTCGCCAAGCTGGGCGTCGCCACCCGCTCCGAGGCCGCCGCCCGGGCTCACGCCCTGCGCCTGTTCGGCTGAGCCGGGCACGGGAACGAAGATCCGTTCGGCTGATCACGATCTTGATTTGAAATACTGGGGGGATGACGACTCCTAGCCTGAACCTGTCGGCCGACGAAGTCCTGACCACCACGCGTTCCGTGCGGAAGCGGCTGGACCTGGAAAAGCCGGTGCCGCGCGAGATCCTCAACGAGTGCCTGGAGATCGCGCTGCAGGCTCCGACGGGGTCCAACCAGCAGGGGTGGCAGTTCATGTTCGTCGACGACCCGGACAAGAAGAAGGCGCTGGCCGACATCTACCGGATCGCCGCGACGCCCTACCTCGACGCCGACAAGCCATCGCACGGAGACATGCGCGACGAGCAGCGGCCCCGGGTGACCTCGTCCGCGAAATACCTCAACGAGCATCTGCACGAGGTGCCGGTCATGATGATCCCGTGCATCTCCGGGCGCGGGGACAACCTTCCGTCCGGGCTGAGCGCCGGCTTCTGGGGATCGCTGCTCCCCGCGGCCTGGAGCTTCATGCTGGCCCTGCGGTCACGGGGACTCGGTTCGGCGTGGACGACGCTTCACATGGTGGGCGACGGGGAGAAGCAGGCGGCCGAGGTTCTCAGCATCCCCTACGAGTCCTACAGTCAGGGCGGGCTGTTCCCGATCGCCTACACCAAGGGCACCGACTTCCGCCCGGCCAAGCGGCTTCCCGCCGCCGAGCTCACGCACTGGAACAGCTGGTAGCCGGGTTACCGGCGGGCCTGGTCGGCGAGGATCAGCAGAACCTGCCGGGAAAGCCGGTCCACGACGTGGTCCGAGTGCTCGTCACAGTGATCGAGCCACCAGGTGATGCTCGCGTCCACCATGCCGACGAGGCCGGCCAGGACCCCGTCCGGTACCTGGTTGCCAGCGCGTTCGCGCTGGTAGACGGTGGTGGCGCGGGATATCTCCGCCAGGATGCTGTGGCGGCCGAAGCGGTCGCGGTTCAGGCTCCATGACTGCTGCCGGGCGGCCATGAACCTGTAGAGGTTCGGGTTCTCGTCGGCCCACGCCACCGCCTCGGCGACGATCCCCCGGACCACGAGGGGCGGCGTTCCCGAACGGCTCAGGGACGGGCGCACCCGCTCGGCGAGAGCGTTCGCGGCGTACCGGGCCACCTCGTCGGTGAGATCGTCCGTGCTTCCGAAGTGCCGGTAGACGTGCGGGCGCGGCACTCCGGCCCGGGCCGCGAAGTCGGCGGGCCCGGCGGCCTCGCCGAGTTCCTCGATGGCGGCGGCCGCGGCCTTGACGATCGCGGCGCGGCGGCTGGCGCGGTGATCGGCGTGCCGCGTCGCCCGGCGCGAGGCCGAGGTGTCGACCCATCGTGCCTCGGGCGCTGCCGCGGTCCTGGTGCCCGCCTTGGGTTCGGCCATTCCCGGAGATTATCACTGGGTACGTCTTGTACCCGCGGTCGTACCGGGTACATCATGTACCCGGGAGACCGTTCGAAGGAGAGTGGACATGGCCCGTGAGGCGACCGCTACCCGGCTGCTGAACTCGTCGGCGCGGAACTCATATGACCCGGACATAGACATTGACTGGGACGCGCCGGTCCCGGACGACAAGATGTACATGCCGGCCGAGCATGTCTCGCTGTACGGGACCGCGCTCTGGGAGCGGATGACACCTGAGCAGCGGGTCACCCTGTCCAAGCACGAACTCGCCAGCATCATCGGCACGGGCCTGTGGTTCGAGATCATCCTCATGCAGATGCTGGCCCGGCATGCCTTCCGCCTCGACCCGCGGGACCCGGACGCGCGGTACGCGCTGACCGAGATCGGCGACGAGACCCGCCATGTCCTGATGTTCGGGCGGTCCCTGGAGGCCTTCGGATGTCCCGCCTACCGGCCGCCGGCGGTCATCGACGCCCT
This sequence comes from Streptosporangiales bacterium, assembly GCA_009784565.1. Classification (GTDB taxonomy): domain Bacteria; phylum Actinomycetota; class Actinomycetes; order Streptosporangiales; family Streptosporangiaceae; genus Trebonia. Next base: position 4,721 of record WRBL01000217.1, read on the forward strand.
CGCCCGCGTCTACAAGGCCCTAGCGTGGGGGCCGCACCTGTTCGCGCCGGTTCTGGTGGCGGAGGAGACTCTCGACCGGTTCCAGCGCGCCGCCATGATCGATGAGTCGGTGCAGCCGCTGACGCGCATGGTCAACCGGATTCACGTGACCGAGGAGGCGCGGCACGTCCGGTTCGCCCGGGAAGAGGTCGCGAGGGTCTTCCCCCGGCTCAGCCCGGCGGCGAAGGCCTACCATCAGCTCATGACCGCCCTGGTTTCGGCCGCGGTGGTGAGCGTGTTCATCAGCAAGGACGTGTACGCCGCCGCCGGGCTTGACCCGGAGGAGGCGGTCCCCGTCGCGCGGAAGAACCCGCACCGCCACCAGCACGTCCGCTGGATGGGAGAGAAGATCATGGGCTTCCTGGATGACCAGGGCATGGTGCCGTGGTTCACCAAGCCGATTTACCGGGCAGTGCATCTTCTGTGAGCGACGACGGGTACACCGGGCCGGCGACACTGGAGCACGCGGACGTCTCCGTGTCCTGCGACGTGGTCATCACCGGGTTCTTCGAGCCGATCACCGGCCGGTACAAGTGGTACGGCCGGGCTTCCGGTTCTGCTTCTGCTTCCGATTCCGCTTCCGGGAGCGGGCTCGGGGGTCTGCCGCACAAGGGCGTGGTGCTGCGGACCCCGCACGGAACCGCGGAGACGACAGTGTCGGACGAGGACTTCTGGGGCCGCTGGCGGCTGCAGGGCTTCGGCGCCCCGCCGTTTCCTCGCGCTGTCGTCGGCGCGGACGACTAGGCTGACCGCGCCGGATTCCGGCTGCCCCGGAGCGCGATGGTCCCGCAGGCCAGGCCGGCGGCCGTCGCCAGGCCGGTGATCGCGAACGCCATGGTCATCCGTCCCGCCGGGTCCGCCGCGTTCAGGACCGCGCCGATCACCGACACGGCGAACAGCGCGCCGCTCTGCCGCGTCGTGTTCTGCAGCCCCGACGCGAGGCCTGATTGCGCGGTGGGCGTGTGCGCCATCAACAGCGAGGTCAGCGCCGAGAACGAGATCGTGCTCGCCCCGCCGACCAGGAGCAGGCCCGCGAATTGTCCCGGATAGGAGCCGCTGACCCCCAGGACCGCGGTTCCCAGCGCGGCGCACGCGAACCCCGACAGCAGCATGACCGGGTGCCCGTACTTCCGTGACAGCGGGCGGTAGGCGGCCAGCGGGCCGATGGCGCTGCCCGCGGTGAGCGGCAGCAGGGCGAGCCCGGCGCCGCCGGGGGAGTAGCCGCGGGCCTGCTGGAAGTAGACGGACATCGCCAGCAGGGTCCCGTAGAACGTGAATCCCATGAGCCCGGCGCTGAGCACCGACGCCGTGCGAACCCGCTCGCGGAAGAAAGACGGAGGGATCATCGGGCTGGCGCCGCGCCGTTCCTTGCGCCGCTGGTCCTGGGCGAACAGGACCGCCAGGATCGCCCCGCCGACGAGCAGGCCGATGGCGGCGGCCGAGTTCCACCCGTCGGCCCCGCCGACGATCAGTCCGGCCGCGACCAGTCCGAGCGCCCCGGCCGCGATCACTGGCGCGGTCTTGCTGAGCGGCGCCACGATGCTCTTAGGTGTCGCGGGGACCGTTTTGATGGCGAGGAGCACGCTCAGCACGCCCAACGGCAGGTTGATCAGGAAAACGCTTCGCCAGCCGAAGGTGTCGATCAGGAACCCGCCGACCAGCGGACCCGCCGCGACCGACAGGGACCCGGCGGCCACCCAGACGACGGCGGCCCGCGCCCGCCGGGCCGCATCGGTGAACATGTGCGGGATCAGCGCCAGCGTCGCGGGCAGGAGCGCCGCGGCCCCGATTCCCTGCACCGCCCGCGCCGCGATCAGCGCCGCCGAATCCGGCGCGGCCGCGCAGGCGGCCGACGCGACCGTGAACACGACAGTCCCGGTCAACAGCATCCGCCGCAGTCCGAACCGGTCGCCGAGCACTCCCGCCGTCAGGAGCAGCCCGGCCAGCGGCAGGGTGTACCCGTCGAGCACCCACTGCACCGCCGCCATGGAAGTGCCCAGCTCATGCCGGATCGCCGGGACGGCGACGTTGAGGACGGAGCCGTCCAGGATGATCAGGCAGTAGGCCAGGCAGACCGCGAAGAAGCCGATGGAGCGTCTCATATTATGAGACTTATTGACCGTATTCTGGGACACGAATTCACGGTACAGGGGGGCGGTGCGGTGCTCAATCCTTTATCGCCAGGCTGTATGGGGCTGGGCGTGTGTTTCCTGGGGTGGGTGGGGCTGCGTGGCGGGGTTCACCCGGAGGCGGGCGGTCCTTCGGTTGTCAGCCCGGCCGTGGGTGGCCGGGGTGGTCGCCGGGCTGGGGCCGGGCCGCTGCGCGGGAACCCGTCCCTCCAGGCGCCAGGGCGCCTTCCGGGCCGGAACCCCTTGCTCCCGGGAAGAGCAAAGAAGGGAAGGGGGCTGCCGGGCCGGGGGACGCGGCAGAGCCGGGTGCGCCGGGCGCGGGCGGTCCGGGCTTCCCCTGCTGGCCGGGCCCGCAGAGAGATATGGATATGGAGTGACCTGGAAAGAGGACGCTGTCCTAGCGGTGCGCGCGTTCCTCGAGCATGCTGAAGCGGCCTGACCGGCGACCGTCCCGCACCGGAACAGGCACCCAGGCGCGACAACCAGGGACCTTGGAACACGGCACCCGCGACCGGGCTATTCAGGCCTGAGCGCGGGTACCGGCATGCTGGGCAAGACGCGGCCCGTCTGAACCAGGCGAGCCGTCTGGAAGCGGCCTATCCGTATTACTTCGCCGGACAGGCGGTTGAGGGAGCGATCAGGACTGCAGGGCCGAGTTCCAGTACTGGGACAGGAGCTGGCCGTCGTTCGTGCTCGGGGCGGTGAGGCCCGCGAGGGAGGACGACGCGTTGTTCAGGGTGAAGGCGTTGGAACCCGCTGCGGACGGCAGGCCCGTCTTGAGGTTGATGGCGGGGTTGAGGATGCCGAGCAGGCCGCAGCCGGTCGCGCCCGGGATGGCCGCGCTGGTGTCGCTCTGGGTGGTGCCGGTCTCGTCGACCGCCTCCATGACGCCGGTCGGGTCCGGTGTCCCGTCGGCGTCGAACAAGTCGACCGACAGGCTGGGCGCGGTGGTGTTCTCCGGGTGGAGCAGGATCGGGGAACTGTTCGAGCCGAGATAGCAGCCCGATCCGAGCAGCGAGTTCTCCAGGTGGATCTTCACCGGGATGGTGACGATCGGCTGGCCGCTGGACAGGGCGTTGGCCAGGCTGAAGTCCGACGGGTTCCCGGCGGGCTCCACCACGGCCGTGACCGTGTTGAGGGCGGTGCTCGTGATCTCGTTGCAGACGGTGCTGACGGCCACGATGTTGCTCGGGCACATCAGCCCGAGCAGGCCGCCGGGAATCGTGGCGGGTGCGGCGCTGATGGCTCCGCCGGACGGCGCGACGACGGTCATGGCGCCGGTGTTGTTGTTCTCGATCAGGCCGAGTTGCAGGTTGACGTTCCCGGTCGGCGCGGTCACCTTGCCCAGCGTGACGCTGCCCGAGGGGGAGTCCGACCCCAGGCAGAACGCCACGGTGTTGGTGCCGTCCGCGGCGAGCATGGAGGAGTCGCTGACGGGACACCGGGTGAAGGGCGCCCAGTCGCCGTTGAGGGTGGTGGTGGCGGCCCGGCCCGTGGGCACGGCCATGGCCAGCGCGGTCAGCACGCCGCCCAGCACTACGATGATCCGTCTTCGGCTGAGTCTCATCATGCGGCCTCTCCAGTCTGAGTAAGAAAACCTGCTTAAACCGGATGTTACTCAGCCGTAACCGCCCCGCCAAGACTCAGGGCAACAATTTCCCACACGTAATCTGTGGCAACTGGTGAAGAAGTGGTGTGTGGCTTCTGATGGTTAAGAAGTGATGTCCCGCACGCTGATCTTCCAACCGTCGGGTGTGCGGACCAGGGTGTCGTGGTAGGTGCCCGCGTTGCGGATCTCCTTGCCGGCCAGGAACACGAAATGCGACACCGCCGTCGCGGTGTCTCCGTCGACCTCGATGACGGCGGGGATGACCACGTGCTTGGTGCCGGTGCCGGGACCGCTGGTCCCGTCGCCGCGGCGCGCGGCGGTCGCCGCGACGATCTCGTCGGCGCCGGACTGCTTCGCCGGGCCCATGGTCCAGGTGGCGTCGGGCGCGTAGACGCGCCGGTAGTCCTCGGGGTCGCCGGTGTCCCCGAGCAGTGCGGTAAGGCCCAGAAGGTTGCGGATCGCGGCGTCGTCGGCGGGAGACTCGTGACTAGACATGAAACATATTATATATTTGCTGCAAGCTCAGAGCGAGTAGCGCCGAGTCAGCCCGGATCCGAGGAGGCGAGCCACCATGACCCCCATCCCCATGATCGTCGACGTGGACGCGCACGTTGTCGAGCCCGCCGACCTGTGGTCGTCGCGACTGCCCGCGAAGTACTCCGACGTCGGTCCCCGCATCAAGTACCTTCCCGGAGGCGAGGTCAAGCTCGACGGCAGCATGTATATCGAGGCGCCGGGCACCGAGGGACCCGACGTCGCCTGGTGGTTCTACGAAGACCGCAAGTACTCGATCAAGCGGCTCATCGCGGCCTCCGGCTTCCCGCCGGACGAGATCACGATGGACGGCGTCACCTACGAGGAGATCCGGGCCGGCTGCTACAGGCAGGCCGACCGCATCGCCGACAATGAGCTCAACGGCGTCGAAGCGCAGATGTGCTACCCGAACTACCCGCGGTTCTGCGGCCAGATCTTCCTCTGGGGCAAGGACAAGGAACTGTCCCTGCTCTGCGTCCAGGCCTACAACGACTGGATGGTCGAGGAATGGTGCGGCGGGTCCGGCGGCCGCCTCATCCCGCTCTGCCTGGTTCCCCTCTGGGACGCCGAACTAGCCGCGGCCGAGGTGCGCCGCAACGCCGCCCGCGGGGTCCGCGCCGTCGCGTTCAGCGAGCTGCCCACCTACCTCGACCTGCCGAGCATCCACAGCGGCTACTGGGACCCGTTCTTCCGCGCCTGCGAGGAGACCGGCACCGTGGTCTGCATGCACATCGGGTCGGGAACGAAGACGCCGAAGGCGTCGCCGGACTCCCCGGACGCGGTCGGCGCCACGATCATCTTCGGCAACTCCGTCGCCAGCGTCACCGACTACTTCTACTCCGGGGTGTTCGTGAAGTTCCCGAACATCAAGCTCATGTACGCCGAGGCCCAGATCGGCTGGATGCCGTACCTGCTGGAGCGCTCCGACGACGTGTGGGAGACCCACCGGGGCTGGTCCAAGTCCAAGGAGACCTGCCCGGAACCGCCGTCCACCTACTACTACCGGCACATCCACTCCTGCTTCTTCAAGGACAACGTCGGCGTCCAGATGCTGGACAAGGTCGGCGTGGACAACATCATGTTCGAGACCGACTACCCGCACTCGGACAGCACCTGGCCGCACTCGGTCAAGAAGGCCGAGGAGCAGTTCGGCCACCTCGACGAGGTGTCCGTCCGCAAGATCGCCCGGGGCAACGCCATCCGCCTCTTCGGCCTGGACCTGGAGCCGTGAGCGGCCAGAGGCTGCTCAGCGGCCTGCGCGTCGTCGAGTGCTCCATGCTCGGCCCCGGCGCGGTGTCCACGCCGCTGGCCGACCTCGGTGCCGACGTGATCAAGGTCGAGGCGCCGTCCGGCGACTACATCCGCAAGATGAGCTGGCCGATCATCGAGGGCGACGCCCTGCTGCACCTGCACATCAGCCGGGGCAAGCGCAGCATCGTCCTCGACCTCACCAAGCCCGAGGGCCGCGAGGTCTTCGAGGACCTGGTCAAGGGGGCCGACGCCGTCGTCGAGGCCATGCGCCCCGGCGGCCTCGCGAGAAGAGGCCTGGGCTACGAGCGGCTGCGGGAGGTCAACCCGAAGATCGTCATGCTCACGATCTCCGGCTACGGAATGACCGGCCCCTACCGGGACCTGCCCAGCCACGGCATCGCCTACGACGCGTGGGCCGGGACGGTCGCCCCGGAGCCCGGTCCCGACGGGCTGCCGTCCATCCCCGATCACACGTCGATCGGCATCGCGGCCGGGCCGCTGTACGGGACCCTCGGCCTGCTCGCGGCCGTGATCAAGGCCCGCGAGACCGGCGAGGGCGCCTACCTGGAGATCGCCCAGTCCGACGCGGCCGCCGCGTTCGACTGGCTGCGGATCGAGACCTGCAAGGCCTACGAGCGCCC
>WRBL01000218.1 GCA_009784565.1 Streptosporangiales bacterium
AACACGGTCGCGAACCACGGCGGCCGGTCCCGCGGGCCCTGGGCGGCGGTCAGCCCGTCGAACTCGCGCAGGCTGATCACCGGCGGCTTCTCGACCAGGACGCTGGCCCCGGCGTGCAGGCATTCGAGCGCCGTCGCGTAGTGCGCGGCGGGCGGGGTGCAGACATGCACGAGGTCGGGCCCGGCCCGGCTGAGCAGGGTTCCCAGGTCCCGGTAGCCGTCGGTCCCGAACGTCGAGCAGAACGGATCGAGGCGACGGTCGTCGCTGTCCATGGCGGCCGTCAGTTCGGCGTGCGGAAGGCCGGCCAGGGCCCGCGCGTGCGTCTGGGCGATGTCCCCGGTGCCGACGATGGCGATCCGGACGGGCCTGCTCACTGGGCCTCCGCTGGTTTCGGGTAGAAGATGCCGGTGGGCTGGACCACCAGGCGGGCGACGCCGCCGCGGTCGTCAAGGTCGAATTCCGCCGTGCCCGGGCGGTCCTTCACCCGGAACCGCAGGCCCCGGACCGGTTCCAGGTCCAGGGCCGGGCCGCGGCCGGCGGACAGGGTCAGCCTGCGGCCCGCCCGCAGGGCGATCGTGACCGTGGCCGGCCCCATCGCGTAGGTGCCGCACAGCCGTTCCAGGACCCCGGGGCCGGGGACCTCCGGGATCCGGGCGAACCGCAGCGGCCCGACGGACGCCTCGAACCGGGCGTCCAGGGCCGTGATGTCGCCGTCCGGGTCGGAGACGAACGTGAGGGGATAGAGGGCGGGCGGGTCGTCCCGCTCGTGCCAGCGCAGGTCGAAGGTCTCGTAGTGCCGGTGGGACAGGCTCAGCCGCATCGTGCCGAAGGCCGGCTTCAGGACGTCCCCGTCCAGGGTGACGGTGAGGGTCCCGTAGCCGGGATGCTCGTAGACGCCCGCGTACTCGGCGAGGGGCCGGGGCGGCACCGCGCCCGCGACGACCCGGCGGGCGGCCCGGGCCTGGCGGGCCCCGGTCCGGGCCGCGTCCGCGCGGGGCTTGAGGACCGAGAACAGATCCAGGCGCTCGGCGCCGAGCAGTTCGTCCAGGACCCGACAGGCCACGGTCAGGGGCATCAGCCGGGACGAGCCGTTCGTCAGCACGACGGCGCCGGCGCCGTCGTCCGGCAGCAGCACGCAGTGCGCTTTGAACCCGTCGATGCTGCCGGAGTGCATGAGCGCCGGGCGGTCCCGGTAACGGCCGATCGACCAGCCCAGCCCGTAGGCGGACCGCGAGTACGCGCGCAGGCCCTTGCGGGCGCCCATCACCATGTGCGGCGCGTGCTGCCGTTTCCGGGTAGCCGGCGACAAGACCTCCGTGCCGTCGCCGAGCTGGGCCAGCAGCCACCGGGCCATGTCGGCGGCGCAGGAGTTGATTCCGCCGCCGGGCGCCATCGCGGGCCGCGGGCGCGGCGGCACGGGCCGCACCTCCCCCCGGAGCCGCAGGTAGCCGGTGGCGTGATCGGGGTCGGCCACCAGTTCGCCCACCGACAGGTTCGACCGGGTCATCCCGAGCGGGCCCAGCAGCCGGTCCCGGGCCAGTTCCTCCCACGAGCCGCCGGACACCACGTCGGCGACGTGCCCGGCGGCCAGGTACCCGAAGTTGCAGTACTGGAACGCCTGGCGCAGGTCGCGGCTCAGCGGCAGGAACCGCAGGCGTCGGACCAGGTCGGCGCGGGACCGGTCCGGATGCCCGATCCAGGCCAGGTCGTGCCGGGGCAGCCCGGACCGGTGCGCCAGCAGGTCGGTGATGGTCAGGCGCTCGGTGACGACGGGGTCGTGCAGCCGGACGTCCGGAGCGTAGTCGCGTACGGGGCGGTCCCACTCCAGCAGGCCGTCGTCGGCGAGGGCTCCGATGACCGACGCCGTGAACGCCTTCGTCAGCGACGCGACGGAGAACAGGGTGTCCGGGGTGACCGGCAGGCCCGCCTCGGCGTCCCGGTACCCCCATCCTCCGGCCAGTTCCCCTTCCCCGCCGCGGACGGCGGCGATGGCGCAGCCGGGCACCTCCCAGGCGTCGAGCTGCCCGGCGATGAACTCGTCGACTCTCTCCCTATCCATGGTCTCCCATATGTCCATTAGCCCACGCCGGGGCGGCCCGGGAAAACCCCGGCTCCCGGGCCGGGAGGCTCCCGTGCCGGGTATCAGGCCCCCGCGGCGTTCCTTCGCGTCACCAAGCAGCCGCGCCCGTTCCCGCCCGGGTCCAGAACCGCAGGTGGGCGGTGAGCAGCGCGGGCTCGGTGGAACCGGAGCCGCCGGCCCGCGCGCTGGAGACGAGGGCGGGGAACGCCTGGCCGCCGCGCCGGCGCCGGGCACGTAGTCGCAGACGACGAGTTTGCGCACGGTCTCGCCGCCGACGTCGATCTCGGCCGCCGCCCCGAGATTCTCCACGCTCACGGCGAGGACACGCGGGCCGGTCTCGGCGACGACGGGACGGAGGTTGCTCGGCGTCGCGCTGGTCTGCAGCGGCACGCTCACCGCGCCGAGCCGAATGGAGGCCAGCTCGATCGCGATGTAGTCGCCGCTGATGAACCCGAGCGTGGCGATGAACTCCCCGGGCCGCACCGGCACGCGCGCGTCGTGGCAACGAACCGTAACCGGCCGTTTCCCGGGCAGGGCGCCAGATCGTGCCCGGGGACTCGCCAATCGCGGACGTTCTGGGAGATAGTTGAAAACGGCTCCGGCCGGAGATCAGAAAGAGGGGCGCCATGCGGGTCCTGGTTATCGGCGCTGGTATCGGTGGTCTCACCACGGCGCTGCGGCTGCGTCACGCGGGTGTCGACTGCGTCGTCTACGAGCAAGCCGGACGCATTCACGAACTGGGTGTCGGGATCAACCTGCTTCCCAACGTCGTCGCCGAACTGGCCGAGGTGGGACTGCTCGACGAGCTGGCGGCGGCCGGCATCCGCACCCGGGAGCTGCTGTACGCCCACCGGCTGGGCCAGGAGATCATGCTGCGGCCGTGCGGGCTCGACGCGGAATTCGCGCTGCCGCAGATCAGCATCCACCGGGGCCGTCTGCAGGCGATACTGCTTCGCGCCGTCCAGGAGCAACTGGGCCCGGAGGCGGTGCGGACCGGGCACCGGCTGACGGGGTTCGCCGAAGAAACGCGGTCCGGCCAGGAGGGGCGGGGCGTGCGGGCGGATTTCGCCGCGCCGGACGGCACCGTTCTCGGCTCAGACAACGGTGACGTCCTCATCGGGGCTGACGGCATTCACTCGGCCGTCCGGGCGGCGCTGTTCCCGGACGAGGGGCCGCCGAAGTGGAACGGGATCACGATGTGGCGAGGCGCGGCCGACTGGCCCGCGTACGGGGGCGGCGACTCGATGCTCATCGCCGGCGGGAACACCGCGAAACTCGTCGTCTACCCGATCGGGCCCGGCAACGCGCCGGAGACACGGCTGACCAACTGGGCGCTCTGCTGGCGAACGGGGCGGCCCGGCGATCCGCCGCCGTACCGCGCGGACTGGTCCCGGACGGCGGACGCCGATGACATCGCCCGGCTCCTGCGGCATTTCAGCACGCCGCACCTTGACCACACGGCCCTGGTCCGGGCCACTGAGGGGATCTTCGAATTCCCGATGTGCGACCGCGACCCGCTGCCGGCCTGGACCCGCGGGCGGGTAACCCTCCTGGGCGACGCCGCGCATCCCATGTACCCGATGGGGTCCAACGGGGCCGGGCAGGCGATCAAGGACGCGGCCTGTCTCGCGCGCTGCCTCAGCCCCGGGTCGAGGACAGGCGGCGACCCCGCGGCAGCGCTGCGCGCCTATGAGGCGGAACGGCTGCCAGCCACCAGCGACGTGGTAATCCGGAACCGGGCGGGCGGCCCGGAGCAGGTGATCGACGAGGTCGAGCGCCGTGCCCCGAACGGGTTCGACAGGCTGGAAGACGTCATCGACCCGGCGGAACTGGCGAAGATCGTCAACGGGTACGCCCGGGCCTCCGGTCAGACGGCCCGGGGGGCCTGAGCGGATCACGGCCGGGAGGCCGCGTTCTCCCGGATCGGGCACTATATGATCATTGCGCCGAGCTTTGAGAGGCCGATGTGAGCGAATTCCTGCCCGAGATTGATACGTCGCGACCGCATTCCGCCCGCGTGTACGACTACATGGTCGGCGGGAAGAACAACTTCGCCGCCGACCGGGCGCTGGCGGAGCAGGTGCTGAAGCATTCGCCGAACGCTCGCACCGCCGCGCGGGAGAACCGGGCGTTCCTGGGCCGGGCCGTGCGGTACCTGGCGGCCGAGGCGGGCATCCGGCAGTTCCTCGACGTCGGCACCGGGCTGCCGACGTCGAACAGCGTGCACGAGGTCGCCCAGTCCGTCGACCCGGCCTGCCGGATCGTGTACTGCGACAACGACCCCCTGGTCCTCGCTCACGCGCGGGCCCTGCTGACCTCCTCGCCCGAGGGCCGGACCGCCTACATTCACGCGGACGCGCGCGAACCGCAGACGATCCTCGACAACCAGGACGTCCGTGACGTGATCGACTTCGGCCAGCCGGTCGGGCTCATACTCGTCGCGCTCCTGCACGGGATCATGGACGAGGAGAATCCGGCGAAGATCGTCGAGACGCTCGCCGGGGCGCTGCCGGCGGGTTCGTATGTGGTCGCGTCCCACCTCACGTTCGAGCACGACACCAAGCCGGGCGAGGGACAGAAGGCGATGCGCGGCGGCGGAGTCTCCCTGCAGAAGCGGGCCTCCGACGACTTCGCCCGCCTCGCGTTCTCCGGCCTCGAACTCGTCTCCCCCGGCGTGGTCCTGGTCTCCGAGTGGCGCCGGCCGGACTCGGACCCGGTCCCGACGGCGGCCGAAGTCAACTGCTACGGCGGAGTCGCGCGCAAGCCGTTATGCGCCGCATGCGGCCAGCTGGTTCCGGTCCCGCCGCCGGACCGGGACTGGCGGCGGGTAAGGACCTCCCATGACCTCACATCACCCCGTGCGCCCGGGCCGCGTCTACGACCCGACCCGCGACGAGGACGGCGCGCGCGTCCTCGTCGACCGGCTGTGGCCGCGCGGCCTCAGCAAGCAGGCCGCGGCGCTGGACGAATGGTGCCGGGCGGTCGCCCCGTCCCCGGCACTGCGCACGTGGTACCGGCACGACCCGGCGCTGTTCGCCGAGTTCACCGAACGCTACTGGACCGAGCTGGACGACGAAGACCGCGCGGACGCTCTCGGCCACCTGCGGCAGCTGCACGAACGCGGGCCCCTCGTGCTGCTCACCGCGACCAGGAGCCTCGACATCAGCCACGCGGCCGTCCTCGCGGACATCCTGCGGGCCGGCTGACTGCCTTGGAGACGCTCGCCGTCACGGCGTGGCCGAGAAGTTCCTGACCGCGAGCCCTTGGCCTCCGGACCAGATCTCGAAGCCGGCCTCGATGTTCAGCAGGTACCAGTCCGGCGTGATCCAGCCCTGCTGCTGAAGGTAGGCGGCGAACGGCCTGACCGCGAGGTTCTTCACGCCCGTGGCCGGGGTCTTGCGCCGGAACTGCACGTAGCGCCAGTGCTTGCCGCTGGCGCCGGTGGTCTCCCAGTTCATCACCCACCACTGCGTCCCGTCGATGGTCACCAGCGGCCAGTGACCCGCGGGGTTGTAGGCGTTCTTGGAGTTCAGCCAGATCATCATCTCCACGCCGGCCTGGCCGTCGCGGATCGGCTTGGAGTCGAAGAACATGTCGTACCCCGCGCCCCAGGTGCCGGCCGCCCTCTCGTCGGCCTGGAAGGACGTCTTGGCGCCGCCCAGGGCGGCTGCCTTCTTCGGCAGCCAGGAGTGCGGCGAGCACCTGCCCCAGGAGCATCCGACGAAGACGTTCGGGAACGCGTCGGACCCGTGCGTCTTCGACGCCGCGCCCGAGGTGTTCACCCGGAAGGCCGGAGCTCCGCGCTTGCCCGTCAGGCATTCCTGCTTCCCGACGAAATTGTTGTTATTGACTTCATAGTTGCCGCTCGGGAATGCCTTATCGGTCCGGCATTCGTTGAACGAACTGCTCCTCGCCCCGCCCTGCCCGGCCAGCGCCGCCCCCGGCACTACCGCGGCCGCCAGGGCACATACCAGTGGCGCTATTACCTTTATCCTTTTCATCCCGCCCCCAACGGTCTTGTGGAATCCGTCGACAACGTTATCGGCTGGACACGCAATCACGTGGGGCAAAATAAGAATGCCAAGCAATGGGCGGCAATGTCTTATATAAGACCGAATCCGGGTCCGGGGCCTGGGCCCGCCGCGCAACTAGACAGGCGTCCCCTGTCCGGCGGCACGGAGGGCCTCGTCGATCTCGCTGAGCTTCGCGGGGGACAGCGCGCCCGCCCGCTCGATCAGGTCGCCCCGGCTCAGGGTGGTCAGCCAGGTGCACGGGGTAAAGCCCAGGCCCGGAAATACGACCCGCAGCACGCCTTCGAAGGGCAGTCCTTCCAGGACGCCGACCGCCACCTCAAGGCCCAGACCGGAGATGCCGGCACCCGCCGGAGCGACGACCTGCATCGCGCGGAACCCGGAAGGCCCTTCTTCCGACAGCAGCACGACGGGCCGTCGCTCATCGAACTCGGCCCACCAGACTTCGCCTCGCCGCATGTGTCCTCCCGCGCACGAGATGTCAGGCCGTGAGCCGGAGCTCATGGCCGCCCGTGCCCCGCGAGATAGATCGCGGCGGCGAGGACCACGGCGATGGCGGCCACGATCACGACGGCCCGGGCGAAACGGCGGACCGCGAGCGTCCGGCGGGCCCTCCGGCTCCGTACCTGCCAGTAGTCGTTCTTCGCGTCCCGGTACAGGCGGCCCGGGTTCCCGCGACGCCTGCCTGGCCCCGGCCGTCGGGGACCGGACTTCGCCGCGCCCGGCGTTCCACCCCGGCTGTCCCAGGAGAACCCGCCCGCGCCGTCCCGGCGGCAGACCGCGTGATAGCCGCCCGGGCCGGCGACCGTGCCCCACGACGTGACGCGGCGGTTGAGGCCGAGGACCCGCTCGACCTCCTGCCGCGCGGAGTCAAGGTCATCCGACGTACCCGAGGCGATGAGAGGATCGCCCGCCGATCGCGGGGCCACTCCCCACAAATACTCTTCCGCCACGCCCGCCCCTCCCCGGCCTTTCTCCTTCAGGACAATTGTCGCCGCTCTCCGCCAGTCCTCCGTGCGGACGAAAGCCCCGGCCAGGCCACCCAGGTCACCGCCGCCGGCGCCAGCCTTCTCATCGGGCTGGGCGGCGCGGCCGCCATGGTCGTGCTCCCGTACGCGGCTGGTAACCAGTTGCGCTGAAGCCAGTACGCAGAGACGATAACAAGGTGACGATAGCGAGCAAATTTCGCATATCTAACGCACTTGAAGCGCGCAGGTCAACATCGGCGGCAAGCCGATGAGAGGCCGGTTGCGCGGCATGCTGGGGCTGGATGCCGTCGTGCCCGTGGTGCTGATCGCCGTGGCGGTGCTGATGACCTTGGACCCGACGGTGTTCGGCGTCGCGATCAGCGAGCGGGACGTCGTGCTCGGTTTCTTTGGGTTTCTCGGCATCGACGCTCTCGTGGAGCGCACCGAGCGGCTCAGCCGGATCGAGCGGCGCGTCGCCGAACTGGCCGGGAAACTGGAACACACAGCCGGGGCCGGCGAGGTGCTGCGGCAGCGGAGCTCGTTCGAACGGATGGACGTCCTGACGGGCCGGGCCCGCCGCAGCGTGCTGATCATCGGCGTAAACCTGGAGGGAGCGCTGGACGCGCTTCCCGCCCTTGTCGCCCTGGCGAACGCGGGCGGGACGGTGCGGCTGCTGGCGATGGACCCGGACGGGACGGCGCTCGGCCCGTCGGCGGTCATGTCCGGCGTCAACCCCGATGTGCGTCGCACGAAAATCATCCAGAACCTGGAACTGCTCCACGCGGAACTGGACACCCGGCTTGAAACGGAGGCGATTGCCCGCGTGACGGTCCTGGTCGCCGACCAGATCCTGCCCGTGGGCGTGGTCGGGCTCGACGAAAGCACGAACGGCGGATCACTGATCGTCCAGCACTATCTCACCGCTACTTCGGCCGGGGCCGCGCCGCTGATGTGGCTGCGCGCAGGCGCCGACCAGCCGTGGTACGGCCGCTACCTCGCGCAGTGCGAGGCCTGCATGGCCGGGGCCCGCAGCTGGAGCGGCACCCGTGCCTGAGATCGCGCCGGGGCCGACCGTCCTCGATTACGTGCCGCGGATCCGCGAGTTCTTCGACCGGCACTACGCCGCGCACGACCGCTACTGGTGGCGGGGCGAGAACCGGTACAGCACCGAACCGACCGAGCACACCCGCTTCAACGCCGTCGTGCTCGCGGAGGCGGCGCGTCGCGGCCCCGGCCTGGCCCTGGACCTGGGAGCGGGCGAAGGGGCGGACTCGATCCGGCTGGCCCGCCTCGGCTATCAGGTCGATGCGGTCGAACTCAGCGCGGTAGCCTGCGAGAAGATCGAACGGTTCGCTCGCGCCGAAGGCGTCACGATCACGATACGGAACGAGCCCGTGGAAACTGCCCAGCTCCCGGCTGGCCGCTACGACGCGGTGCTGATGAACGGCTGCCTGCACTACGTCCGGGACAAGGCCGGCGTCCTACGCCGCGCCGAGGCCGCCAGCGCCGGCGACGCGCTGCACGCGGTCGCGTTGTTCAGCACCGCCACGCCGGTCCCGCCCGAGCATGACGAGGTCCCGGTGTTCCCGGACGACGAGGACGGCACGGTCGAGCGGTTCTACCGGGACTGGCGTTCCGTGTACCGGGCGTACGAGCGGGGGCGGGACGAGCACTCGCATCCCGGTTTCGGGCCCCACGCCCACAGTCACATCAAGCTGGTGCAGCAGCGGAGACCCGTTAAGGAGAAAAGCCTGTGACGCCGGACGACAAGGACCTGGACCGGGCCCGTCGGCTCTGGGACTACCTGCGGCTCGGCGCCCCGGCCGCCCCGGCGGAGTGCCTGCTGGTCTTCGGCGGTCACGACATCGGGGTCGCCGGGCGGGCTGCGGAGCTGTACCACGCGGGGATCGCTCCCCTGATCGTCGTGTCGGGCGGGTCGCGGGCGGTACCGGACGGCTGGGACTTCCCCACCGAGGCGGACGCCATCGCCGACGTGCTGCTGCGCCAGGACGTGGCCAAGGACGCGATCGCGCTGGAGCGGCTGGCCTCCAACACCAGCGAGAACTTCTGGCTGTCGGCCGAACTGCTTCGCGACCTGGACCTGGACCCGCGGTCTTTCCTGGCCGTCACCAAGCCGTACGCCGAGCGGCGCCTGCTGGCCACCGCCCGGCGCCGGTGGCCGCACAAGACGGTCGCCGTGACGTCCGAAGAGACCGGGTTCGAGGAGTACCTGGCGGGAGAGATCCCGGCCGAACGGGTTCTGTCCGGCCTGGCGGGAGAGACCCTGCGGCTCGAGTCCTACGCCGCGAACGGACTGATCGACCCCGGCGACCCGGTTCCGGGCGAACTGCTGGACACGGCCCGGGCGCTTCAGGCAGCGGGATTCAACGGCCGGGCCCTGCCGTAGCGACGACACGACCCGAAAGCCATGCCGTGGTATAGCAAAGAGCCCGGCTCCCCACCTTGGTTGGGGCCGGGCTCGCTGCTGTCTGGTGTTGCCTACGCCTGCTTGATGCCGCGGGTGAAGCGGTGCCAGTCGGCGGAGGCGATTCGCAGTACGGGGCCGGTGCCACGGTCCTTGGTGTCGCGCACGAGGACCGGGCCATGAGCGGCAACTTCGACACAGTCTTGGCCACCGTTGCCGCTGTAGCTGGCCTTGCGCCACGGACTGGCGCCCGTCAGGTCCATTCCTCTGCCACCTTCTCAATCAGCTTCAGGCTCTCAGGCCCGGAGAGTGCTACCAAGCGTATCCGGTCGAAGAGGGCAAGGCCTTCGCGGACAGACGGACGCTTGTCGATCATCACATCCTCGACACCGCCCTGGAGCATGACGTCGCCATCGTTCATCTGGGCAATGGTGAACGCACCCACATGGCCGGCGTTGACCCCGTGACTAGCCGGAACTACCTGAATCCCGATGTTCCTGCGTCGGCCAAGCTCCACGATGTGCATGAGCTGAGCATGCATGGTCTCCGGTGTGCCAACCTTCCGGTGCAGCACCGACTCGTCAATCACAGCCAGCAACGACACGGGCACCGGATGGCGCTCCAGCGTCTGCTGCTGCAGGTCCATGCGCGCCGCCACACGGTCGTCGATGAGCCCGTCGGGCGTGCCGGTCACTTCCACGAGCACCCTGGCGTAGTCGGCCGTCTGGAGGTGGCCCGGGACGATCAGGGGCTGCCAGGTCCAGATGGTGTGCGACAGGATCTGGGCCTTCAGGAAATCCTCAAACCAGGCCGGGATGGGAACGGATTCCGCTGACCAGGCGAGCCTCGCCGACGACTCGTACAGCTCGTAATCGACGCCGCAGATCTCGCACCACTTCTTGAGCACGCTTACGTCGATGGCCCGGACACCGCGCTCTAGCTTGTTCACAGTCGTCCGGTGCAGGTTGATGGCTGTGCCGAATGCCTCCTGGCTCCGGTAACCCGCCTGCAGCCTGGCCTCTCTTAGCTTTCGCCCGAGACGCACGGCGGCTGTTTCGTCGTTCTCCTGTGGCGGCATAGTGGCTCCAATTCGGCACTATGTGGCAGATCTGCGATGTTCTGCTCTTGCACATACCGTAATCCGGCTACACGGTGAAACGCTACCTCTACGGCCAGAAACCAGCCTCGTGAGGAGAGCAGGCCATGATCCCGGAAGACACGGCGACCGAACCAGACGAGCAGAACGCCGATCCAGCCGACAGCCCTCCACGGCGCGTCACGATCAAGCCGTGGAACCTCACGACCGGCATGTACTGCCGCGCCGGACGCGGCGGGACCATGTTCACC
>WRBL01000219.1 GCA_009784565.1 Streptosporangiales bacterium
CAACCCGGGCTACGCCGGGGATGCGAAGAACGCCGCCGCCGCGGGCCTGTACGTGTCGGCCTACGCGTTCGCCAACCCGTACGGCGCGGCCTCGAATCCGCCCTCGAACGGCACTCCGCAGCAGCAGGCCGACTACGCGGCCAGCAACGCCGGGGACTACAAGGTCGGCGGCCAGAAGCTGCCGATGATGCTGGACATCGAATACGACCCGTACGTGTCGTCGGAGACGAACTCCAACGAGTGCTACGGCCTGTCGCCCAGCGCGATGGTCAGCTGGATTTCCTCGTTCCTGGCCGAGGCCAAGACCAAGACCGGCGCGACCCCGTTCGTCTACACGACGCGGGACTGGTGGGACACCTGCACCGGGAACAGCACCGCCTTCGCCGGGGACATGCTGTGGATCGCGTCCTACTCCTCCGGCACTCCCGGCATCCTGCCCGCCGGCTGGAATAGCTGGAACCTGTGGCAGTACAGCAGCGCGGGCACCGTCTCCGGCATCAGCGGCGCCACCGACCTCGACTACTTCAGCGGGGGCCCGGAAACCGAGCGGACCCTGGTGAACACGGCGGCCACTCCGATCCAGATCCGGACGCTGAACTCGCTCGCCAACCCGAGCGGAAGCTACACCTATACCGAGACTGGACTGCCGCCGGGCACCTCGCTCGACTCAGCCACCGGAAAGATCACCGGCACGCCGAGCACCGCCGGCACGTACAACGTGACCGTGACGCCGTCCGGGTCCGGGACCATGGTTCCTTCGTCCGTCTCGTTCACCTGGTATGTGACGCCCGGAACGATGACGGTGACCTCGCCCGGCAACCGGACCGCGACCGCGGGCACCGCCGTCGACGTCCAGCTCTCGGCCTCCGATTCCGCGACGGGCTTCGGCGCACCGACGTTCACCGCGTCCGGCCTGCCGCCGGGCCTGTCGATCAGCTCCAGCGGCAAGATCACCGGCTGGCCGGACGCTCCTGGAAGGTACAGCACCGCCGTGGCCGCGACCGACTCCTCGGGCGCGACGGCGTCGACCGCGTTCACCTGGACGATTAACGCGGCGACCTCCGGGCCGGCCGGGAAGGTCGTGCTGTCCAACGGGAGCAAGTGCCTGGACGACCCGGCCTCCAAGACGGCCAACGGCACCCGGCCCGACATCTGGACCTGCAACGGCGGGTCGAACCAGAAGTGGACGATCGCCCAGGACGGCTCGGTGCGCGTGCTCGGCAAGTGCCTGGAGGTCAAGGGCGACGGCACCGCCAACGGGACGGCGATCGACCTCGGCACCTGCGGCAACGGGGCCGACCAGGTGTGGCGGATCGGCACCGGCGCCGGACTGGTCAGCCCGCAGACCGGCAAGTGCCTGGACGATCCCGGCGCCAAGACGGCCAACGGCACCCAGCTGGACATCTGGGCCTGCAACGGCGGGTCGAACCAGAAGTGGACGGCACCCGGCGGCCCGGCCATGTCCGGCGTCCCCGGCAAGTGCCTGGATGACAAGGGAGCCTCTACGGCGAACGGCGCCGCGGTCGACCTCTTCACCTGCAACGGCGCCGCGAACCAGAACTGGACCGTCATGCCCGGCGGCACCGTGCGCGTCTCGGGCAAGTGCCTGGAAGTCCAGGGGAACTCCGCTGCGAATGACGCCAAGATCAACCTCTACACCTGCAACGGCAGCGTCAGCCAGGCGTGGACGGTCGCCGGGACCAGCTACCTGGGCTCGGAACTGGTCAACTCGCATTCCGGCAAGTGCCTCGCCGACCCCGGCGATACCACCGCGAACGGGACGCAACTGGAGATCATTACCTGCTCATCCGCTGACCCGGGCATGTCCTGGCACCTCCGGTAACCATCTGATCCGGCGTGACGCGCCGTCCCCGCTGCTGAGCGGGGACGGCGCGTTCGCTATTTCTTGAGTTCCTCGTACGCCTCTTCGCTGCTCTCCTGCAGGAACGTCCAGCAGCGCTGCTCCTCAGGCGTCTCTTCGATGTCGCCGGCCGCCTTGGCCAGGGCGGCGAGGGCTCGCAGGAAACCGCGGTTGGGCTCGTGCGACCACGGGACGGGACCGTGGCCCTTCCAGCCGCTGCGCCGCAGGGCGTCCAGGCTGCGGTGGTAGCCGGTGCGGGCGTAGGCGTACGCCTCCACCGGCCGGTCCGCCTTGAGCGCCTCTTCCGCCAGCAATGCCCAGGCCAGAGGGAACGCGGGGTACTGCGCCGCGATCTCCACGGCCGGCGTTCCCGAGGCCACCAGGGCCTCGGCTGCCTCGTCCGCCGGCAGCAGCGTGGCCGGGGGTTCTCCCAGAAGGTTGGTATGCGTGCTCATGCGGGCAGTCTCCCATAAGGCGGCGCATGTGATCCGGGCCACCTGACCTGGGACCTCCCGGCGATCATCGGGTACCCTCAGTACGCAAGAGCCCCTGTAGCGCTTGCGCCGCCAGGGGCTTTCGTCGTGTGAAAGGCGTAGTGGAATGCCAGCCATCGTGCTGATCGGTGCTCAGTGGGGAGATGAGGGTAAGGGCAAGGTCACGGACCTGCTCGGAGACCGCGTGAAGTACGTGGTCCGCTACCAGGGCGGCAACAACGCCGGCCACACGGTTGTCGTCGGTGACGAACACTACGCCCTCCATGTCCTGCCTTCTGGCGTTATTTCGCCCGAAGTCATCCCGGTCATCGGCAATGGCGTGGTGATCGACCCGAAGGTGCTGCTCGAGGAGATTGACGGCCTGGAGAGCCGGGGCGTCAGCTGCGAGAAGCTGCTCATCTCGGCCAACGCCCACTTGATCATGCCCTACCACCGGGCGCTGGATAAGGTCAGCGAGCGCTTCCTGGGCAAGGCGAAGATCGGCACGACCGGGCGCGGCATCGGCCCGACCTACGGCGACAAGGTCGCCCGCACCGGCATCCGGATCCAGGACCTGTTCGATCCCGGCATCCTGGAGCAGAAGCTCGAGCTGGCGCTGCGGGACAAGAACCAGCTGCTGACCAAGGTGTACAACCGCCGCGCCATCGAGGCGAAGCGGATTGCCGAGGAGTACTCGACCTACGCCGAGCGCCTGAAGCCCTACGTCGCCGACACCGGCCTGATCCTGGACCAGGCGCTGAAGAACGACGTGAACGTCCTGCTCGAGGGCGCCCAGGGTTCGCTCCTGGACGTGGACCACGGCACCTATCCCTTCGTCACCTCGTCCAACCCGACCGCGGGCGGCGCGGCCGTCGGCTCCGGCGTCGGCCCGACGAAGATCACGAAGGTGATCGGCATTATCAAGGCCTACACGACGCGCGTCGGATCGGGCCCGTTCCCGACCGAGCTTCTCGACGACCAGGGCGAGTGGCTGCGCAAGGCCGGCGGCGAGTTCGGCGTGACGACGGGCCGCCCGCGCCGCTGCGGCTGGTTCGACGCGGTCATCGCCCGGTACGCGACCCGGGTCAACGGGGTCACCGACTACTGCGTCACCAAGCTCGACGTCCTGTCCGGCCTGGACAAGATCCCGGTCTGCGTGGCCTACGAGGTCGACGGCAAGAAGCACGACGAGATCCCGATGACCCAGACCGACTTCCACCACGCCAAGCCGGTCTACGAGTACCTGGACGGCTGGTCCGAGGACATCTCCGGGGCCCGGACGTTCGGCGACCTGCCGAAGAAGGCGCAGACCTACGTCAAGACCATCGAGGAGATGTCCGGCGCCCAGGTCAGCGCGATCGGGGTCGGCCCCCGCCGCGACCAGACGCTCCAGCTCCGCCCGTTCCTGTAAGGTCCCCCAGTGCGAATACTCGTCATCGGGACCGGCGGCCGCGAGCACGCGATCGTCCGCGCCCTCAGCCTCGACCCGTCGGTGACCGAACTGCACGCGGCTCCCGGGAACCCGGGCATCGCCAAGCTGGCGCGGCTGCACTTCGTCGAGCCGAACGACCCGGCCGACGTCACCCGCCTGGCCCGGAAGCTCCGCGCGGACCTGGTGGTGATCGGCCCCGAGGCTCCGCTGGTGGCCGGCGTGGCCGACGCCGTCCGCGAGGCCGGAATCGACGTCTTCGGCCCGGACGCCGGCGCGGCCCGGATCGAGGGCTCGAAGGCCTACTCCAAGGAGATCATGGCGGCGGCCGGCATCCCGACCGCCCGCTCTCGCACCGCGACCACGGCCGGGGAGGCCGGCGCGGCCCTGGCGGAGTTCGGCCCGCCCTACGTGGTGAAGGACGACGCGCTGGCCGCGGGCAAGGGCGTGGTGGTCACGTCCGACCTGGCCGCCGCGAAGGCCCACGCCGCGGCCTGCGGCACGGTCGTCATCGAGGAGTACCTGGACGGTCCCGAGGTGAGCCTGTTCGCGCTGGCCGACGGCACCACCGCGGTGCCGCTGCTGCCCGCGCAGGACTTCAAGCGGGCCGGCGACGGGGACACGGGCCCGAACACCGGCGGCATGGGCGCGTACTGCCCCCTCCCCTGGGCCCCCGACGGCCTGGTCGACGAGGTCATGGCCGCGGTCGTCCAGCCCGCCATCGACGAGCTGGCCCGGCGGGGCACCCCGTACAAGGGCCTGCTGTACGCGGGCCTGGCCCTGACCGGCAAGGGCGTGCGCGTGGTGGAGTTCAACGCGCGGTTCGGCGACCCGGAGACGCAGGTCGTGCTGGACCGGCTGGCCACCCCGCTGGCCGGCCTGCTGCGCGCGGCCGCGACCGGCGGCCTCGCCTCCGTCCCCGCGCTGAGCTGGCACCCGGGCGCGGCGGTCACCGTGGTTCTCGCCGCCGAGGGGTACCCGGACAAGCCGGCGAAGGGCGACAAAATCGTTTACCCCGAACGGATCGAGCGGTCTGTCCTGCAGGCGGGCACTTCTCACGACGCTCAGGGGCGTCTCGTGTCCTCGGGCGGCCGGGTGCTGAACGCGCTCGGGTCGGGGTCGGATGTGTCGGCGGCCCGGGCCGCCGCTTATGAGGTAATCGCCCAGGTGGAGATGCGCGGCGGCTGGTACCGGCGGGACATCGCGGCGGGGAAGGACCCCTCGGGGGGTTACGGGGGGTCGTCCCCCCGGGATAGGAGCACAGCATGATCGAGCGGTACACGCTGCCGGAGATGGGCCGCGTCTGGAGCGAGGCGCACAAGTACGAGCTGTGGTGCCGGGTGGAGACCCTGGTGCTGGAGGCCCACGCCAAGGCCGGCACGGTGCCCGCCGACTCGGTGGAGCCGGTACGGAACGCGCAGCCGCCGACCCCGGAGGCGGTCGCGGAGATCGAGGCCGTCACCGAGCACGACGTGATCGCGTTCCTCACCGCCTGGGCCGACAACACCGAGCCCCGCTCGGCCGCCGCCTACGTGCATTTCGGCATGACGTCCTCGGACCTGCTGGACACCGCGCTGGCGGTGCAGCTTGCCGAGGCGTCCGACATCATCCTCGCCAAGGCCGACCGCCTGGTGGCGGTGCTGCGCGATCACGCACTGGCCCACAAGAGCACGCTCCGGTCGGGGCGGACCCACGGGATCCACGCCGAGCCGGACCTGTGGGGGCACCGGGTCGCGGACTTCGCGTTCGCGGCGGCGCGCTCGCGGGACCGGATCAGGCGGGCGAAGGAGGCCGTGGCCGTCGGCACCCTGTCCGGCCCGGTGGGCAGCTACTCCAACATCGACCCGGCGATCGAGGCCGAGGTCATGCCCGCGCTGGGGCTGCGCCCGGCCGACGTGGCCACGCAGGTGGTCATCCGCGACGGGATCTCCGAGTGGGTGTCGGCGCTGGCGATCCTCGCGACCGTCTGCGAGGCGATCGCCACCGAGGTCCGGCACGGGCAGCGGACCGAGGTGCGGGAACTGTGGGAGCCGTTCCGCAAGGGCCAGAAGGGCTCTTCGGCCATGCCCCATAAGAAGAACCCGATCCGTTCCGAGCGCATCTGCGGCATGGCGCGGGTGGTGCGGTCGTACGTGACCCCGGTGACCGAGGGCATCCCGCTGTGGCACGAGCGCGACATCTCGCACTCCAGCGTGGAGCGCATCGCGCTGCCGGACGCCTCGATCGCCACGGACTACCTGCTGCACCTGACGGCCGGACTGGTCGAGGGCCTGGTGGTCGATACGGACCGGATGTCCGAAAACATGAACGTCACCAACGGGCTGCTGTATTCTTCAGCGGTGCTGCTGGAACTGGTCAGCAGCGGCCTGTCCCGGGAGGACGCGTACGCACTGGTCCAGGCGGCCGCGATGGAAACCTGGGACAAAAAAACGCCATTCCGTGAATCTCTGCTCACACAGGGTAAGAAAAAGAGCATGGACCTCGACGAAGCCGCGCTTGACCGGGCGTTCCACGCCGAAACCTACGTATCACGCCTCGGCCCAGTCTTCGACCGTCTCGCGCGCCTCGCCTGATTAACCCGAAACGGATGGCATACTGGACAACGCGTTCGTCAGGGCGCGCTGTCCAGGACGCGCCTATCGCCGTTACCCCTGTCGCGGTTTGTTACTAGACAATGCGGGCGCCTGCTCGGCTATCGCAGAAATGTTCGATTGTAGCAGCATCTGAAGGGAGGAAGCGGCGTCTCGCTTCCAGGCTCCACAGCTGAGAGCACGCGTCGCGATTTTGATGACCGAGGGCACCGAGACCCGCTACCGCGTCCGCGGCGGCGGCCCGCTCAATGGCACGGTTTTCATCCAGGGGGCCAAGAACGCGGTCCTGAAGATGATCGCGGCATCGCTGCTGGCGCCCAAGGGACGCACGGTCCTGCGGAACGTCCCGGCGATTGAGGACGTCCGCCGGGCGGTCGAGCTGGCTGAGGCCATCGGCGCCAAGGTCGAGTTCCACGAGGCCGAGCGCACCCTGGTCGTCGATGCGACGAACCTGACCTCCTCCGTGCTGCCGGCCGAGATCACCCGGCGCTTCCGCGCGTCCGTGCTGTTCGTCCCGGCGCTGCTGCACCGCTTCGGCGAGGCGACCATCGAGGGTGTCGGCGGCTGCAACCTGGGCAACCGGAACCTGGACTTCCACTACCGCGGGTTCGCCCGCCTCGGCGCGAAGGTCGAGGAGCAGGACACGGTCATCCGTCTCGACGCCACGCACGGCCTGCGCGGTTCGCACCTGTACCTGGACACGCCGTCGCACACCGGCACCGAGAACCTGATCATGGCGGCGTCGCTGGCCCCCGGCCAGACGATCATCGACAACACCGCCCAGGAGCCCGAGGTCGGTGACGTCATCGCGTTCCTGTCCAAGATGGGCGCGGACATCAGCGGCGTCGGCACCGGGTTCATCAGGGTCAACGGCGTATCCGAGCTGGCGGCGGTGGAGCACACCGTGATGCCGGACCGGATCGACGCGGGCGTGTTCGCGATGGCCGTGGCCGCGACCGGCGGCGAGCTGAACCTGGTCGGCGGGAACCTCGACCACTTCGGCGTCGTCCGCTGGAAACTCGAGCAGATGGGCATCGAGTTCACCCAGCAGGGCGCGGTCCTGACCGTGCGCCGGGAGAAGCCGCTGCGCCCGATCAACGTGGTCACCAGCCCGTACCCGGGCTACGCCACCGACCTGCAGTCGCCGATCATGGCCCTCGCCACGCTGGCCGACGGCGCCAGCTACATCCGCGAGACCATCTTCGACGGCCGTTACACGCTGGTCGGCGAGCTGAACAAGATGGGCGCCAAGGTCGAACTCGACAACAGCGTGGCCATCGTCCACGGCCCGTCCGAGCTCCGCGGCGCCGACGTCGTCGCCCATGACCTCCGCTGCGGAGCGGCCCTGATCCTGGCCGGCCTGGCCGCCGAGGGCGAGACCGTCATCTCCAACGGCTACTACATCGACCGCGGTCACGCCTCGGTCGTCGAGCGCTTCTCCTCTCTCGGCGCCGACATCGAAGCCGAGGCCTGCGAACCCGCCGGGGCCTGACGGCTCCGGCTTCCGCTCAGCTCGCCGGCCGGCGGTCGGCCTCGGAGTAGAGGCTCTCGATCCCGGAACCGAAATAGCTGCTGTAGGAGACCGACGGCGTGTCGCCGCCCTGCTGGTAGCCGCCGATCACGCCGATGATCGTCCCGGTGCGGGACAGCGGGCTGAAGTGCGTGACGAACGGGCTGCCGCTCGTGCCGTCGTAGAACCCGGCGCAGTTGAACCGAAGCTGCGTCGGGCTCTGTTCCGTGGTCCAGTTCCGGCACACGACGGGGGCGTTCCCGTTGTCCGGGTACCCGGTGACCCGTACGGATTCGCGGTACCCCGGATTGAAGCGGAGCCGGTTGGCCCCCAGGATGTCCTGGATGTTCTTGCCGTGGTTGGAGTTGAGCGTCACGAACCCGACGTCGTAACCGGGATCGGACGACTTCTGCCACTGCGGGGCGACGAGCAGCCTGCTCGGCGTCCAGACGCCGAACGGCGCGGCGCCGTCGCGGTAGCCGGGGATGAACACGATGTTCTTGGCGTACCCGCCGTTCTTGCCGCCGCTGACGCAGTGCGCGGCGGTGATGAGCAGGTTGTGTCCCGCGCTGTCCACCACGCTCGCCGTGCAGAAATGGTTCCCCGTGGCGCCCTCGGCGAACAGGGCGCCGACCCGCGACTGCTGCAGCGTCGCCCGCCGGGTGCGGGCGGTCGGCGTCGCCGACGGCGATACCGCCGGCCCCTCTCCCCAGGGCCGTGCGTGCAGCAGCCGGTTCCGGGTCCAGTACCCGAGTGGCCCGAGAAGGGGCGAGGCGTGATGGCCCGCGGAGCCGCAGCCGGCCACCGCTCCGGCCACGGCCGCGACCGCGGCCGCCAGGGCGGCGGTCTTCCGCCGCCGGTGACGTGAGACTCTCATGCGCAACGGATCATACTTATGTTCGCGGTTTGTGTCGCTATCACGACGCCAAATGCGAACATAAGCTGTTTCAGAAGCGGTGAGGGAAGGCCCTGGCGGCGGCGAGGAAGGTGTCGTTGGCCTCCGGGGTGCCGACGGAGACCCGGACGCCCTCGCCGTCGAACGGGCGGACCGACACTGCGGCCGCGTCGCAGGCCGCCGCGAACGCGGCGGTCTGGTCACCGAGCCGCAGCCACACGAAGTTGGCCTCGGTCGGCGGTACGGTCCAGCCGTCGGCCAGCAGCGTGTCGCGGACCCGGTCCCGTTCCTTGACCACGATCTCGACGCGGTCCAGCAGTTCCTGCTCGGCCTCGAGGGAAGCGATCGCCGCGGCCTGGGCCAGCGAGTTGACGCCGAACGTGATCATCGTCTTGCGGACCGCCGACGCCACCGGCGGGTGCCCGATCACGAAACCGACCCGGAGGCCGGCCAGCCCGTAGGCCTTGGAGAAGGTGCGGAGCACGGCGACGTTGGGCCGGTCGCGGTACAGGTCGAGGCCGTCGGTGATCTCGGGGTCCCGGATGTACTCCCGGTATGCCTCGTCCAGCACGACCAGGCAGTCCTCCGGGACGGCGTCGAGGAACCCGGTAAGCGCGCTGCCGCCGACCGCGGTGCCGGTCGGGTTGTTCGGGTTGCAGAGGAGGATCAGGCGGGTGGCGGGGGTAATCGCCTTCGCCATCGCCTCCAGGTCGTGCGTCTCGTCTTTGAGCGGGACCCGTACGGACGTGGCGCCGGCCAGGTCGGCCAGCTGCGGGTAGGCCTCGAAGGAACGCCACGCGTAGAGGACCTCGTCTCCCCGGCCCGCCGTCGCCTCGATCAGCTGCTTGAGCACGCCGACCGACCCCGGCCCCAGCGCGATGTGCGCCTCGGGTACCCCGAACCGCCCCGCGATGGCGGTGGTGAGCTCCGCCACCAGGTTGTCTGGGTACAGGTGCACGTTCATCCCGGCCCGGGCGATCGCCTCCGCCACCGACGGCAGCGGGCCGTACGGCGACTCGTTCGACGCCAGCTTGTAGCCTCCCCCGGCGGGAGCCTTGCCCGGCTTGTACGGCGGGAACGTGTCCAGGACCGGGCGGAACCGGGGCGAGAGAGTCATGTGTATAGGTTAGGACAGCGTTTTGGCGGCGTAGCCGTAGGCCTGGAGGCCGAGTTCGCGGACGGCCAGTTCTGAGGCGTTCGGCCCCACGACCGTGACCGAGCCGATGAACTCCGCGCCGCGGAACACCACCGACCAGGCGTTCCCGCCGGGCCTGCCTACCGCCTTCACGTTCAGGACCCGGGCCCGTTCCCCGATCCCGGTGATGTTCTGGGCCTGGGTCGTGTACTGGACCGCCGCGGCCTGATAGTGCTGGCACGAAGCGGGCAGTGTCGCCCTCAGGACGGCGTCGGCGGCTGTCCGCGAGGGCGAGGCCAGCACCTCGGAGACGCTGTTGCGGCCGACCTTGAAGCTCACCACCGCCGCCGGGGCCTTCCCCAGGGCGCCGGGCTGCATCGCGCTCAGCACCCCCTGGGCGCAGGGCATGGGGTCCACTCCCGCTCCCCTCGCCTGCTGCTCGATGGCCTTGACCTGGGGCAGGGCGTTGTAGGCGCCGCCGGCCGCCGCCTGGGCGGCGGGCGCCCCGTTGATCCGGGTAAGCAGCGCGCTCACGAGCTTGGCGGGGGTGATCGGGCCGGCCTGCTGGACCGTTCCGGCGCTCGCGGACGAGCCGACGTTCACCCGGCTCGCCGGGCTGCCGCCGCAGGCGGTCAGCCCGGCCGCCGACACGGCCAGGACGGAGGCGGCGAGGGCGGGGGTTCGCCAGCGATTTCCGTACATGAATCACCCTTCTCCGGC
Organism: Streptosporangiales bacterium; assembly: GCA_009784565.1. Classification (GTDB taxonomy): domain Bacteria; phylum Actinomycetota; class Actinomycetes; order Streptosporangiales; family Streptosporangiaceae; genus Trebonia. The sequence continues at coordinate 10,615 of WRBL01000219.1, forward strand.
ACAGGCGGGGGTTCAGGTCTCCTGATCGAGGAGCTTGTGATCGCGCTCGATCCGTGCGCGAGCGTCGTCGTCGGGCGACACTAACGCAGGCGGCGATACCTATTAGGGCACGTTGAGTGAATATCCGTGCCCCTGGAGTAACCTACACGCTACTAGCGAAGGGATCTAGAGTTGCGTAGGTATACGGATGTCCGTTAGCGAGAACGGGTGTGCGCCGGG
>WRBL01000220.1 GCA_009784565.1 Streptosporangiales bacterium
CCCGGAGCGGCCGTCCAGGCCGCGCCCGTGCCGGCCGGCGTGGACCTGAAGGTCGGCGGCCTCACCTCGTTCTTCACGCCGAACAGCGATTTCTACCGGGTCGACACCGACCTGCTGGTGCCGCAGGTATCCCCGGACCAGTGGACGCTGCGGATCTCCGGGATGGTCGACCGCGAGATCGAGCTCACCTTCGATGAGCTGCTCCGGCTGCCCCTGATCGAGCACGACATGACGCTCGTGTGCGTCTCCAACGAGGTCGGGGGCCCGTACACCGGAAACGCCCGGTGGCTGGGGGCCAGCCTGCCCGCGCTGCTGCGCCGGGCCGGCGTCAGGCGGGGCGCGGACCAGGTGCTGTCCACCTCGACCGACGGGATGACGATCTCCACCCCCGTCGACACGATCATGGACGGACGGCAGGCGCTGGTCGCCGTCGGGATGAACGGCCAGCCGCTGCCGCTCCAGCACGGCTTCCCGGCCCGGATGCTGGTCCCGGGCCTGTACGGCTACGTGTCGGCGACCAAGTGGCTCACCAGCCTGGAGGTGACCACGTTCGCCCGGAACCGCGCCTACTGGACTCAGCGCGGCTACGCGCAGCAGGCCCCGATCAAGACCGAGTCGCGGATCGACGTCCCCCGGCCGCTGGCCCGGGTCAAGGCCGGCCGGGTCGCCGTAGCCGGAGTGGCCTGGGCTCCGCATCGCGGCATCTCCGGGGTGGAGGTCAAGGTCGACGGCGACCCGTGGCGCACCGCCACGCTCGCCCCGGCGGCCGGCACCGATACCTGGCGGCAGTGGAAGTTGGCCTGGGACGCGTCCCCCGGCCTGCACACCCTCCAGGCGCGCGCCGCCGACGGCACGGGCGCGATGCAGACCTCCCAGCGGGCCGGGGTGTTCCCCAGCGGCGCAACCGGCTGGGACTCGGTGGTGGTCACCGTGACCTTACCGAGCCCGGCATTCACCGGATAACCAGCACGATGACAGAAGGAGTCAACAATGAAGTACTACCGAACCCTTGCGGTTTCCGTCGCGGCCACAGGGCTTGCCCTGGGCGCTGCCGCCTGCAGTTCCGGCAGTTCGGGCAGTTCCGCCGCCTCGGGCAGTTCCGCGAAGTCATCCGCGTCTCCGTCGATGGCGCCCGCGTCCGGCTCGGCCATGCCGTCCGGCTCCGGGACCTCGTCGATGGCTGACTTCGGGGCGGCCTGTTCCTCGGTGCCCAAGACGGGGGCGGGCAGTTTCAGCGGCATGTCCACCGCCCCGGTCGCGACGGCCGCGTCCGCCAACCCGGTCCTGTCCACCCTGGTCAAGGCGGTCAAGCAGGCGGGGCTCGTCGACACCCTCAACTCGGCCAAGGGGATCACGGTCTTCGCGCCGGCCAACTCCGCGTTCGCGAAGATGCCGTCGTCGGCCATGAGCAAGGTGATGGCGAACAAGAAGGAACTCTCGCAGATCCTCACCTACCACGTCGCCTCCGGGACCATCACGCCCAGCGAGTTCGCCTCCGGCAAGCCGGTCAAGACCCTCGAGGGCGGCACCGTCAAGCTGTCCAAGAGCGGCGGCACCTACAAGGCCAACGGCGCCAGCGTGGTCTGCGGCAACGTGAAGACCGCGAACGCCACCGTCTACATCATCAACTCCGTCCTCATGCCCTCGTCTTCCTGACCCGGGCGAACCGGTTCAGCGCGCCCCCGATCGTGCCGTGACGAGCACGATCGGGGGCGTCGTGGGCTGGGTGGTCCCGCCGGCCGGCTCGACGGTGATGCCGAGATGGTCGCCCGGGCGGACGCTGTCGGCGAGCACGGGCGAGGCGGCGCCGCCGCGCGGCAGCAGGCCGGCGGAGCGGGCCCCGGACGCATTGATTACCCAGAGCTGGTAGACCCTCGTGCCGGGCGGGCTGGGCAGGTCAGCCGCGGTAATGACCGCCTGGTGGTCCCGGGGAGAGACGACGACGGTCACTCTCCCTCCTACCTTCGTGCCGCTGGTTTCCATGCTGGCGCCCGGGGCGGCCAGGACGGCGGCGATCGCGCTGTTGCGGGCCTGGGCCTGGTCCAGCTGGTGCGCGGTACTGACCTGGAAAACCGCCAGGGCGGCGATGGCGGCCGCCGCGGCTGTCACGACGGCCGGCCGGACCAGCGCGGTGCGGCGGGCGAACCGCGGCACGCGGCGGGCCAGCCGGGCGGGCGTGACGGGCGGAAGCTGCCGGGTACTGGCGGCGGCGGCGAGCGTCCGCTCGCGCATCCGCGCCGGGGGTTCGACAGCCGTCGCCGTCCCGAGCCGGGCCACGGCCTCCCGCAGGCCCCGGACCTCCTCCGCGCACGAGGCGCAGCGCGCGAGATGCCGTTCGAAGGCGGAGCGCTCGGCGCCGTCCAGCGCGTCGGCCGCGTAGGCGCCGGTGAGCAGGTGCGCATCATGCCGCCGGGCGCTCACGAGGCCACGTCCATGCAGTCCCGGAGCCGGATCAGCCCGTCCCGGATGCGGGTCTTGACCGTGCCGAGCGCGATCCCGAGCAGCCCGGCCACCTGGGGGTAGGTGTACCCGCCGTAGTAGGCGAGCCTGATCGACTCGGACTGCAGCGCGGTCAGGGTGCCCAGGCAGCGCCGTATCCGCTGCCGGTCCATCGCGGCTTCCACCAGTTCGGCGACGTCCTCGCCGCTGTCCGGGCCGGGAGCCAGCTTCCGCTCCCGGGCCGTCGCCGCGTTCTCAGCCCGCACCCGGTCCACCGCCCTTCGGTGCGCGATCGTCATCACCCAGGCCAGTGCGCTCCCCCGGCCGGCGTCGAACCGGGACGCGGTACGCCACACTTCCAGCATGACTTCCTGGGCGACCTCCTCGGACTGGGCCGGATCGCGCAGGACCTTGCGGATAATCCCGTACACCGGGCCGGCGACCTGGTCGTAGACCGTCTCGAACGCGGCGTGATCGCCGCGGGCCACCCGGGCCACGAGCCCGGCCAGGTTCCGCCGCCCGCCTTCCGCGGGATCGGGGGACCCTCCCCACGGGCCCGTCCTGGAGGTATTCATGCCGGGTATTCGGAGCCGCCGGCCTCCCGGATGGGTTATGCCGCCCGGTATTTTCTCTCGGCTAGGCGCGGATGGAGGCGGCGCGGAGAGCGCGGTAGAGGAGTTTGGGGTCGCCGAGGCGGTGGCGGAGTTCTCGTTCCAGGCCGCCGATCGGGTAGAGGTTCTGCGGGGAGCGGGAGTCCTTGTAGGCGGCGCTGGCGTATTTGCCGAGGCAGGCCTGGCTCTGGCCGGCCAGGCGGATGACCTCGGTCTTCGGAAGGTCGGCGGCGCACTCGACCCGGACCACGCCCGACCACGGGGCTCCGGGCTCGCCGGGCAGCCGCAGGTACCAGGTGTGGCGGTCCCAGCTCGTCCCCATCAGGAAAACCGGGGTCCGCTGGCCCGGTTCGAGCCGGCCGACCATGGCGTTGAGCTCGTCCGGCAGGTACGTGGTCCGGTGGGACTTGATGTAGCCGATGGCCCGCGGCAGGTGCTGCCGTCCCCGCAGCGGGCCGTCGATGACCAGCAGGTCGTCGTCGGGGTGCTTGTCCGCGCCGTGCTTGTGGGTGATGGACCGGGCCTCGGCCGCCGTGGCCATCTCGATGTCGCCCAGGCGGCGCTGGAGCGCCTGGGACAGGCTCGCCATCAGCGATCCCGGCCCGGCGCCGACCGCGGTGGTGGCGGCGACGCGGTGCGCGGTGTAGCTCCCGGTCCGGGTGACGATGTCGGTGGCGTGGGCCGCGGTCGAGAACAGGCCGCGCCGCATCTGGGCGCCGACCAGGTGGGAGCGGTCCCCCGAGCAGCAGATAACGCCCGCGGCGTAGGACGCGCACAGCGCCGGGGTCGCCTCCGTCGGGACCTCTCCGTCCGCCGAGACGGGGTCGTCGATCCACACGCGGGCCTCGACCCGGCGCACCCCGTCCACGAACAGGACCGCGCCGGGCGGCGCGCAGTCCGGCGACGGGTCGACCGGCCGCCACTTGCCCGCGGGCATCTCGATGTCGACGCTGATCGTGGCGGTGGACTCGGTGAGGATCTCCCCCTCCGCTTCCATCCCGGAACCGTAGGCCGGGTCCCAGCCGTCGACGGCGAATCGCATTAGCCGAGTTCCTCCATCGCGATGTCGGGTCCCTCGCGCGTGAGGAGGGACGTGCGCGCGTCCCGGCTGACCCGGAACCGTACCGGAACCCGTTCGGCCAGCGCGCCGACGTGCGTGACCACGCCGACCATCCGGTCGCCCTGCGCGAGGGTCTCCAGGGTGGTGGCGACGACCTCGAGGGTCTCCGGGTCCAGGGTGCCGAATCCTTCGTCCAGGAAGATCGAGTCCAGGCGGGCCGCCCCGGCCGCGGACAGGGCGGAGATCTGCGACGACAGCGCCAGCGCGAGAGCCAGGGACGCCTGGAACGTTTCCCCGCCGGACAGGGTGCGGACCGAGCGGCTTGCGTCCGCGTCGGCGTGGTCGATGACGTAGAAGTCACCGTCGTCGTAGGCGAGGTCGAACTGGCCGCTGGACAGGTCGTTCAGCGTGGCGGAGGCATGCGTCACCAGGTCGTCGAGCGCGGCGGTCACCAGCCAGCGCTGGAACGCGTTGGCCCGCAGCAGGTCGCCGAGGAGCTTGGCCACCCGCTGGTCCTCGGTGGCTTCCTTCTGCCGGGCCACCAGCCCGGCCGCCTCGGCCTGCCGTTCCTTCACGCGTTCGGTGGCGGCGCGGGCCTTCTCCCGGGCGGCCGCGACCAGCGACGGAGCCCGCTCGGCGACGGCACCGGCGTCGGCGGAGTCAACGGTGATTCCGGCGGCGACGAGGTCCTCCGCGAGACGGCCGGCGAGGGCGGTCATCTCGCTCCGGGCCCGGTCCGCGGCCGCGGAGGCCTGGGCCATGTCGCGCTCGCGCGCCTCCGCCTGCTCGCCGGCCCAGGTGACGAGCCGGGTCCAGCCCTCGACGAGGGTTTCCGCTCCGTCGAGGGCGGGGGCGCCGAGGGATACGACGCGGTCCCGGGCGGCGGACAGGCTGGCGTGTTCGTCCCGGGCGACACGTTCCTTCGCGGCGGCGTTCTCCTCGCCCTCGGCGCGGGCGGCGCGGGCGTCCCGCAGGGCCTTCGCGGCCGTCCCGGCCCGCTGCTCTAGGCGGTCCAGTTCCTCCAGCCGCCGCGTGATCTCGTCGTCGGCGGGCGCGTCCGCCAGGAGATCCTCAAGCTCGGCGATCCGGGCGGTGGCCGCCGACAGCGCCGCGCGGGCCTTCTGCTCGGCGGCTTCCGCCGCGCGCCCGTGCTGGCGGGCCCGGGCCAGGGCGCTATCGGCTCGCGCGAACTCCTCCGTGCGGGCGGTCTGGTCGGCGCGGACGGTTCGCTCCGCCTCCCGCGCCTCGGCGAGCCCGGCGGCCCGGTCGGACGCCTGCTTCCGCGACCATTCGGCGAGGTCTTCCCAGGCCCGGGCCAGGGTGATGCCGTCGCCCGGGGCCGGGGCCCCGAACCGGACCAGGGGGTCCCTTGTATCGCGCAGTTCCTCCCGGGCCCGGGCCAGGGCCTGGTCGGCTTTCGCGCGGGCGTCCTGGGCCCGCCGGTGGCGGGTACGGGCGGTGTTCGCCGACTTGACGGCCTGGTCCGCCTCCCGCTCGACGCGCTCGTGGTCTTTCAGCCGGCCGGCCGCCTCGGCCCGGGCCCGGGCGACATTGTCCTCGGTCAGCGGCCCGTCGAGGGCCGGCCCGAGGGATGCTCGCAGCTCGTTCCCCCGGGACTCCCCGGATTCCAGGGCGCTCTCGGCCCGGACGGTCTGGGCGCGGGCGGCGCCCGCGGCCTCCTGGGCGCGCTTGAGCGCGGCCTCCGCTTCGTCCGAGGCCGCGCGCGCGGCCTTCCCGGCGGACATGGTCTCCCGCGTCCCGGGGAGCGTCGCCACGGTCTGCTCGCACAGCGGGCAGGCCTCCCCCACTTCGAGGTGGGGGCGCAGGCCCTCGATCACGTGAGCGCGGCGGGCGTCCTCCAGGGCGGTGCGGCGCTCGGCGTGCGTCTTCTCGGCGTCGGCGACGGCCTGGTCCGCCTCGTCCTGTCGCGTGCGCGCGCGGGTCGCGGCCTGCCGGTGGCCGTGCAGGGTCTTCACCAGGTCGCGGAGCTGGTCCAGCTCGCCGAGGGCCCGGAGCAGCGGGGCCTGCGGCCCGGCCGCGGCCCGGGCTTCCGCCGCGGCGGCCTCGGCCGTCTCCGCCTCTTCCAGTTCCCGGGCGGCGGCTTCGAGGGCTTCGGCGGCCGCCGCGCGGGTCGAGTCGAGGGCGCCGGCACCGTCCGGCACCGTCACGCCGGACAGGATCGCGTGCTCGTCCTGGAGATCCCGTAGCCGCTGGTTCGCGGTCTCCGTGGCCCGGGTGGCCGTGTCACGTCGTTCGCGGGTCCGCTCCACGTCTCGCTCGGCGGCGGTCACGGCGGCAGCCGCGGCGGCGGCCTGGTCCGACCTGTCCGAGACGGCCGATTCCAGGTCCGGGGCGGAGCCGGCGATCCGGGCCCGTTCCGCGCGGCGTTCCCGGGCCACTTCCAGCGGCGTGCGCTTCGGGCCGGAGGCCAGGGCGTCCCGGGCGGCGGTGTCGGTCTCTTCCGCCGTCCGTTCGGCTGTCCGCAGGTCCGCCAGCCCCTCCCGGGCGGCCGACAGCTCGGCGTCGATCGTCTCCGTGCCCGGCGGGACCGACACCGACGACAGCATCTCGTGCTCGGCCCGCAGGGCCCGCAGCTTCTCGTCGGCGGCGGCCAGGGCCGCGCGGGCTTCCGCGATCGGAGGCATCGCCGCGCTGACCGTGTCGCTCAGGGCGTCCAGGGCCTCCTCACGGGCGACGGCGGCGGCCAGGGCCTCGCCGGTGGCGTCTTCGTAGCCGCGCAGGGTCTCGCCGATGGTGGCGGCGCGCAGTTCGGCGGACGCGGCCCGCTGGTTGGCGAGGCTCATCATCTGCTTGTAGTTCTCGGCGCCCAGGAGGCGCAGCAGGATCTCCTGCCGTTCGGCCGGCTTGGCGTGCAGGAACTTCTGGAAGTCGCCCTGGGGCAGCACCACGCACTGGGTGAAGTCCTCATACGACAGGCCGAGCAGGTTCTGCACCGTCTCGGTGACGCCGTCCACGTCCTTGGCCAGGGGGACGGTCTGCTCACCGGGCTCGGCCAGGCCGTCCGGCGCCGCCAGCCGTTCCAGGGTGGCCGCGCGCTGGGTGACCCGGGTGCCGGTCCGGCGCAGTTCCCGGGCGACGGCGTAGCGCTGGTGGCCGACCTCGAAGACCAGTTTCACCGTGCCCCGGTCAACGGTGGGGGCGAGGGCGAGGGACACGGTGCCCTTGCGGGCCCACCGGGGCACCGACCCGTACAGGGCGAACGTCATCGCGTCGATGACCGTGGACTTGCCGGAGCCGGTCGGGCCGACGAGGGCGAAGAAGTCGGCGTCGGCGAAGTCGACGCGGGTCGGCTCGCGGAACGACGCGAAGCCGTGCATGTCCAGCATGACCGGGCGCATCGGCTAGGCCTCCCCGGATCCGGCGGGCGAGGCGACCTCATCCTGCAGTTCCCGGAACAGGGCCGCGACGCGGGAGTCGTCGACCTGGCGCTCGGCGCAGTAGTCGGCGAACAGCTGCTCGGGGGTGCGGGGCGCCGCGTCCTTTTCCGGTTTCCTGTCGTTCGCCTCGGACGCGGTCTCAAGGAAATCCGGGTCGATGCGCACCTGAAGGGCGTTCGGCAGGATCTCCATGGCGTCGTCCCGCAGCCCGGCCCGCACCTTCTCCTGCAGGAAGACCCGCAGGTAGTCCTCGCCGAAGCCGTCCTTCTTCGCTTCCAGTTCCTCCAGCGTCCCGTGGACCGTGCGCAGCCTGCGCCCCGAGGTCACCGGGATGTCGGTGACTTTCGCCGGCGTAGACGGGGTCGCCTCCACCACGCAGACAACCGGCTTGTTCTCCTGCTCCCCGAAGTCCACCGCGAGGGGGGACCCGCTGTAGTGCACCGGCGCCTGGGCGGGCAGCGCCTGCCGGCGGTGCAGGTGCCCGAGGGCCACGTAATGCGCGCTCACCGGGAAGATCGCGGCCGGGACGCTGTACTCGAAGATCGACTGGGCGGTCCGTTCCCCGCCGCCGAACGCCCCGCCGATGCAGGTGAGGTGGGCCATGGCGAGGTTCACGGTATCGGCGCCGAACCGATGAGTCAGCGACCCGATGACCTGCCGCATCTGCTCGTCGTAGGCCCGGACGTTCTCGGACGGGGTGTTGGCGACGATTTCGGCCGCGCGGACGGCGTACCGCTGGGACAGGAACGGGATGATCGAGACCTGGGTGTCCGCGCCGTCGGACCGCGCGGTGAACCGGACCACGCCGCCGCGCTCGGCGGACCGCACGGCGCCGGCGATCGTGATCCCCGCGACCCCCATCAGCGGCCGGTAGGCCTCGAACGTCGGCCCGTGGTCGTGGTTGCCCGCGATGACGATGACCTCGGCGCCGGCCTGCCGCATCCGCAGCAGGGTCCGGATGACGGCCTGCTGGGCGGGCGCGGACGGCGCCGACGTGTCGTAGACGTCTCCGGCGACGAGAACCGCGTCGACCTCATGCGACTCCGCGATCGAGGCGATCTCGGACAGGACCGCCTTCTGCTCCTCCAGGCGGTCCCGGCCCTTGAGGGTCTTGCCGACATGCCAGTCGGCGGTATGCAGGAACTTCACGAGCCGCGACCCTCCTAAAACCTAAAACGGCGGGATGTCATCGTCATCCGGAAGCCGGGAGAGCAGGTCCGCCGACGGCGCCACCGAGGACACCCGGCCTGATCCGTTAACCGCCGATCCGTTCGGAGTTCTCGGGGTGGACTGGACCGGTCCCGCGCATTCCGACAGCCGGGTCGCCCAGGCCGGGAACGGGAACTCGACGGCCAGCGGCACCGGGATCTGCGGCTGGGACACGAACATGGCGCCCGGTTTCGCGATCGTGGCCCGGGCCCGCTGGGCCTGCGGCAGGAACCCGTACTCGGGCCGGCCGGCCTCCGCGGAGTCCAGGCGCCCGACCACCCGGATCGCCGAGTTGGACACGATGCGGCGCTCGACCTCGCTGGCGGTCTGCTGCGCGCCGATGAGGATGATGCCGAGGGAGCGGCCGCGCTCGGCGATGTCGAGGAGCACGTCCTTGATGGGCGAGTTTCCCTCGCGGGGCGCGTACTTGTTCAGCTCGTCGATCATGGTGAACAGCAGGCCGCCCGGCCCGGCGTCCTCCTTGCGGGCGGTCTCGGCGGCGAGCACCACGCCGGTGACGAACCGCTGTGCTCGCTCATGCAGGTTGTGCAGGTCGACGACGGTGAGCTGCTGGTTCTCGGTGGAGATGGCGCGGTTGGGCCCGGGTGGCAGGTCGGCCCGGATGATGGACGACAGGGGCCGCAGCGAGGACCGCAGCCGCCTCACGAACGCGTTGACGGTCCCGGTGCCGGTGACCGGCCCGGCCCAGTCCGCGCGGGTGTCCTCGTCGGTGAGCCGGTCGATGATGAGGTCGACCAGGTCGGGATAGGTGCGCAGGACCGCGCCGTCGACCTTGACCGCCCCGTAGTCTCCGACGGACATGGCCTCCCGGCGCAGCCGCGCGGCGACCTGGTGGATGACGATCGTGTACTGGTTCCGCTCGTCCTCGGCGTCGGCGAACACGTACGGGAGCAGCTGCTTGTCGCAGAACTCCTCCAGCGTCCACCAGAACGCCTCGACGCCGCTGGTCCGCCCGGTGACGTTCGGCCGCCCGGTGGTGTCGTCGGGGATGGGCGGCGCCCAGAACCCGGCCGACGCGAACGGCTCCGCGGGCAGGCCGAGCGCGGCGTACTCGGCTTTGAGGTCGTCGTTGAGGTTGACGTTCGGCTGGTCGAGGAAGAGGAGGTCCTCCCCCTTCACGCTGAACAGCAGGGCCTTCGCGTTGACCGCCCGCGGGCCCAGGGCGCCGGAGCGGAAGATGGAGTGCAGCAGGAACAGCGCGAAGCTGGTCTTGGTGGCGACGCCGGAGATTCCGCTGATGGACACGTGCGCGCCGCGGGTGCCGTCGAGGAACTCCATGTTGACGTAGATCGGGTCGCCGTCGCGGCCGCGCCCGACCGGGACCCGGCTGTCCATCTGGTCGAAGTACAGGGCCTGGGCCCGCTCGGTGCCGGTGGCGCGGCGGACGCCCTCGCCGGGGCGGGGCGGCACGTAGATCTCGGGCTCGACCCGGGTGGTGGAGACCTCGGCGATCTCCTGGGTGCGGGCGGGCAGCACGCCGTCGGAGATGAGGAACACGTCCGAGCCGTAGCTGGCTCCCTCGTGCCGGGCCCGGACCTGGGTGACGATGCCGCTGGTCACGACCGGGCCGACGTCCGGGACGTCCCGGAGGGTGACGACGACGTCGTCCAGCTGCAGGTAGGAGTCCTCGTCGAGGGCGACGCAGAACTGCAGCGGCGTCGAGTCCTCCGTCCCGGCCACCAGGCCGACCGGCGGCGCGGACGTCTGGACCGCGTCCTCGGACTCGCTGTCTTCCGCTGGCACGACGGCTCCCGTTTCCGAAATCGATGCATATCCCCGAAGGACACCCTAGACCGTCCACCCGCCCGTTCGCGGGCCGCCGCGCCGGCCGGCCAAGATCGAAAACCCTTTCAAACCCATTTATCCCGAACGGATCTTCGCCATCCCCCATATCCGACGTTCACGAACGCGCTCAACGACGGAAGCGGCGGTCAGAGCGATTCGCGGAGGAGGTCTTTCAGGCCCGTCTCGAAATCGATGTGCTCGCCTTCGGCGGCCGCCGGCACGAGGGCGTAGGTGCTTCGCAGGAAGCTCCTCACGCC
>WRBL01000221.1 GCA_009784565.1 Streptosporangiales bacterium
CAGTGCGAGCCAGATCAGCGCCCCCAGCGCCCGGTAGGAGGCCACGCGCCACGGCGCGTCCCGCGGCTGGTCGGCGTACGGGAAGATCAGCAGGGAGATCGCGCCCAGGAGGACGAACAGGGTCCCCGCGGCGCCCAGGTGCACGGTCGCCAGCGTGGCCTGCCCCGGCGTGGGATGAGCCGGCCCGCAGTGGAACAGCGCGGTGAGGATGGCGGCGATCCCCGCGAGCGTCGTGATGACGCCGTCCCAGGCCCAGGCCCGGATCCGGTAGGCGATCAGGAAGACGCCGATGGCCGCGAGCGACCCGGTGAAGACGCTTCCGACCTGCGTGTAGTAGTACGAGCTGAGAGACGACTGGACGTGGCCGTCGACCAGGCCGGTGAGGACGAGGGTGACCGGCAGGGTCAGTCCGACGTACCCGATGATGACCCGCAGGTTGCGGTAGGACAGCGCGGGCTCTTCGCCCGAAACCGATATTCGTGACGACACGGCACAGACTCTAACGGTCGAAAAACGCGAACACACGGACTTCGACACTCGCGCGTGGCGGAGTCCCGGGCGGGCAGGACGGGTCACGGAACGCGGTGTGCGGCACCTGGGCCTCCCGCGCGGAGTCGAAACTGCGGAAGACGAACGCCTCCTCGCGCCGCATGTCCCGGCAGTACCACCACTCGTGCCGGGGGCTGGGCAGGTAGGCGACGTTGTCCCAGGACATGGTGGATCCCGCCGACGTCTCCAGGGTGATGGAGCAGACTTGCCGGTCCTCCGGCGCCACCGACCGGGAATCGCACAGGGCCAGGGGCATGTCCTGCGGCGGGCCGGAGAACGTCCGCCACACGTTGAACAGCGCGTGCCGGCGCCGGAGGAGTTCGTCGGCCTCCCCTGCAGGGACCGAACGCCGCAGCAGGTACCCGGCCGAGACCGCGGCCAGGTCCGCGTGCGCCCCGTCCCCGGTCGGCGCGGTTCCCGCGGGCCGGTCGCCGGCCGCCGAGGCGACCCGGATCAGCGGGGCGTTCATGACCGCGGTGGCCGAGCAGCCGGTCAGGGACCGGACCAGGGCGCGAGCCTCGTCGCAGTAGCGGCCCGTGAGCTCGCCGGCGTCGTAGAAGTCCCGCACCGCCGTCGGCGCCTCGACCAGGGTGAAGCCCTCCCGGTCCAGCGAGAACCCGGACGGCCGGGACCGCATGTCGGAGACGGAGACCGGGTGCTCGGCCATCGGCAGCCGGCTGAAGTCGGGCCGGCCGGGCGCCGGCGTGAAGTACGGGAGGCGCACCTCCGGAAGACCGCTCACCGGCTCACCCCTTCGCTCGCGGGTTCTCCTTCGAGAATCCTCGATCCGCTGAACCGCATCAAGAGTTAATATTTCCGACGTGAACGGACAATCATCGTCAGCCGGCTCGGCCGGGGAGCCCGGGGACCTCCTGCCAGGGGAGCGGGAACTGTGGACCGGACGGCCGGTGCGGGTCCGGCTCCGGCCCGCCGACGTGCTGCTTCCGGTCTGGGTGGTCGGCGGGATGGCGGTGGTCCTCGGAGGGGGGTTCGCGGAGGGACGGAACGGTCCTCCGGCGGTTCCCCTCCTGGTGTTCGCGGCCTTCGGCGTGCCCCTGGCCATCGTGATCGCCTACTACTGTCTCGTGCACCGGTGGATCGTCCGTCGCGGGACGGCGTACACCCTGACGGGTCTGCGGGTTCTCGTCACCAGCGGGGTGCGCCGTCGTCGGACGGCGTCGGTGTACCTGGACCAGATCTCCGAGCCGTCGGCCCGGCCCGGGCGAGACGGGACCGGCACCATCACGCTCCGGGAAAACCTTGCACTTGAGGCAGTCCCGGACGCGGCGGCGGTGTGCGCTCAGGTCTCCGCGGCCCGTCTTGCGATGCAGCGCCGGGAGGAGCCCGCCCCGGTACCAGCGGAACAAGCGGTGGAGGCGGTCCCGGAGAGGGTAACTCTCGCGTCAGGCGAGCGGTTGCTGTGGACCGGGCGCCCCTCCGGCCGACTGCCTGTGTGGTTCGGCGAGTATGACGCGTACATGTCCGTGTTCGGCGTGTACATGGTGACGTTCATCGTGACGGCGTTCGGCCCCGCTGTGATCGTCGCGCCCCCCGCGGCGCTGTTCCTGGTGCTTTTCACGGTTCTGGGGCTCTACATGGCGGTCGGCCGGCTCGTGCATCGTCGGCTGCTGATCCGCAACTCGGTCTACGTCCTCACCGACCGTCGGCTGATCGCCTGCTGGGGCCTGATCAGCCGGGGCGCGACCGAGGGGCGGCTGCGGGACCTGGGCCCCCCGGAACTGCGCGGTTCGCTGCTCACGGCCACGCCTGCGGGACAGGAGATCGACCGCCGGGACAGCGTCCTGGCAAGCCCGCTGAGAAGGAACCGCTCCTTCCTGAAAGACATGCTCGGGCCCGTTGTCGCCGACGGGCGGCCCACGTTCATCGGCGTTCCCGACGCTCGCGCTGTCCGGGACCTCATCTGTGCCGCGCAGCTCGCCACCCGGACCTGATTCCGGGGCACTGTCAAACCTCGGATACCGAACGGATCAGGCCGTCTCCGCCAGCTCCAGGCTTCGGTCGACGACGGGGCGGCGGGACAGCGGCAGGCACAGGATCAGGGCGAGGAGACCGCAGGCACCGCAGATGACGAAGCCGATCACGTACGCGGTCAGCGTCGGCTTGCCGAGCGGGTTGGTGAAAGACGCGAACAGGACGCCGAACACGGCGCTGCCCACGGTGTTGCCCACCGCGTACATCACGACGCTCAGGCCGAGGGCGATGCCCGATTCCTCGGCGGGCACGGAGCGGACGATCGTCAGCTGGGTGGAGGCGATGGCCACGGCCAGGCCGCAGCCTTCCATTCCGAGGAAGACCATCGTGGCGGCCGGGACCGCCGCGCCGAGCGAGTAGCCGACGAAGCCGACGGTGATCAGGAGGCAGCCGACGGCGGCGGCCATGGGCAGGCCGCGGCGCCGGGCGACGGCCAGGGCCACGATGGCCAGCAGCGCCCCGATCTCCTGGGGCACCGCGTACCAGCCGGTCATGAGGGTCGACCAGCCGTATCCGTAGTGGGAAACGGCCGGGGTCTGCGCGATCCGGGAAACGGCCGAGAGCGACCCGTAGATCCCGAAGGCGACCAGGAAGGTCATGATGTAGGGGAGGGACACTTCGCGCCGGGTCAGGTAGCGGACATCGATCAGCGGCACCTTCGCGGTGCGCTCGCGGGCCCACCAGGCGACCCCGAGGACGACCCCGCCGATCAGCAGGCCGAGGACGGAGGCCGATCCCCAGCCCCAGGCCGGGCCCTCGCTGAAGCCGAGCAGCAGGGCGACCATGGTCAGCGTCAGCAGCACCGCGCCCGGGACGTCGAGGCCGCCGGCCGCGCGGGCGGGGGAGTCCTTGACGAAGGCGACGATGGCGATCAGCCCGATGACCGTGATGACCGCGCTGATGACGAAGAACGCGTGCCAGTGGGCGCCGCCGGCGAGGGCGGCCACGATCAGGCCCCCGGCCACGCCGCTGCCGGTGCCGACGTGGATCGCGAAGATCGCGGTGTGCGCGCGCTTCGGCGTCATGGTGTCGGAGGCGATGGCCTCGGGAAGGGCCAGCAGCGGGAGCTGCGCGCCGATCAGCACCCGCCCGATGATCACCAGGGGAAGCGTGGTGGCGACGCTGTCGATGACGCAGCCGGCCAGGACGAGCACGAGGGCGCCGATCAGGACGGGGCGCTTGCCGACCAGGTCGGCGAGCCTGGTCATCACCGCGAGGAACACGGCCCCGGACAGCAGGGCCGAGGTGAGGATCCACGAAGTTCCGGCGGTGGAGGCGTGCAGGGACTTGCCCATGGCCAGCATCAGGGGGAGGACCCCGACCTGGACGACCTGGAGGGCGAAGCCCTGGAACGCGAGGGCCCCGACGGCCGCCGGCCCGTTGACGCGTGGGGGTTCGGCGACGGCCGCTGATGCCATGGGTCCTCCTCGTTGAAAGTGGGATTAACGTAACGAGAAGGTACGTGTGTGTCAATGTCCGGAAACGTAACAAGACGGCCAGGGCCTCTTCGGTCCTGGCCGTCTCGCGGCGGCAGCGGGTTACTGGCCGACGGAGGAGGCGGCGGAGCTGAAGACCGGCAGGTAGCCGTCCTTGTGCCCGGTCGCGGTCGGGTGGTAGGACTCGCTGATGTTGGCGAGGTCCACCGAGTGCAGCCAGTTGTCCCCGCTGCACAGCTCATGCCCGGAGAACTGGCCGCGGGCGTCGGCGAACGTGGCGCCGTCGGCGGCCGCGGCGGTCTGGAGAACGGAGTCGAGGACGTCGACGCCGTTGTTCAGGTCGGTGTGCTTGGTCTTGTCCAGCCCGATGCACACGGCGACGGACATGTCGTAGAAGTGCGGGTAGCTCAGGAGGATGACCCTGGCGTTGGGGGCGTCGGCGTGAATGTCGGCGAACATCGTCTTGAGATTGCCCGGGAGCGTGTTCTGGGCGTAGGCCTCGCCTTTGCTCACGGCGCTTGCGCAGGCGCTGTCGCTCTGCAGGACACAGGTCTCCATGATGGACGCGAAGCCGGCGTCGTTGCCGCCGATGGTGAGGCTCACCAGGGTGGTGGACGAGTTCAGGTCCGAGAGCTGGCCGCTGATGACGCTGCTGGTCGTGGCGCCGCCGCAGGCGCCGAAGGTGAAGGAGGCGGGGGAGTTGGCGGCCGCCCACAGGGGGCCGTAGGCCTGGCTGCTCTGCTCGCAGGAGCCGCTCTCGCTCCCGGTCCCGGTTCCGGAGGAGTAGGAGTCGCCGAGGGCGACGTAGTGGACGGAGGACGCGGCGTCGGCCGCGGCGTTGAGACTCGGCAGCGCGATCGCGATCGCCGATGTGAGGGCGAGGACTCCGATGATAAGCGTGCGGACTGGACGCATTATTACTCCCGGTGAGGAGTTGGCCACGTAGGATGCGCGCACTTTTCTTATATCATCGATTTTTCTCGATGGGGAGACTTTGAGGTGCCCGTTGTGTTCGTCCGTGTTGCCTCTGTGACGACCCGGGCCTGGAGCGGCCCGGGTCGCCGTGAGGGCCGGAAGTTACTGGCCGACAGAGGAGGCGGCGGAGCTGAACACCGGCAGGTAGCCGGAGGACTGCCCGGTCGCGGTCGGGTGGTAGGACTCGTCGATGTCGGTGACGTTGACCGAGTGCAGCCAGGCGTTGCTGTCGCACAGCTCGTGCCCGGAGAACGCGCTGCGGACGTCGGCGAACGTCGCGCCGCCGGCCGAGGCCGCGGACTTGAAGGCGGCGTCGATGGCGTCGATGCCGTTGTTGAGCGCCGTGTGCTTGGTGCTGTCCAGGCCGATGCAGCCCGAGACCGACGTGTCGTAGAAATCGGGGTAGTCGAGGTAGACGATCTTGGCGTTCGGCGCGTCGGACTTGATGTCGCTGTACAGCGTGGCGAACTCGGACGGCAGGGTGTTCTGGGCGGTGGAGACGCCGGAGTTGATGGCGCTCTCGCAGGCGCTGTCGCTTTCCAGGACGCAGGTCTCCATGATGGTGGAGAAGCCGGCGTCGTTGCCGCCGATGGTGATGCTGACCAGCGTGGTGGAGGAGCTCAGCGCCGAGAGCTGGCTGCTCTCCACGTCCGGGATCGTCGCGCCCGAGCAGGCCTGGAAGCTGAACGAGGCGGGGGAGTTGGCCGCCGCCCACAGGGGGCCGAAGGCGGCGGAACTCTGGCCGCAGGAGCCGCTGTCGCTGCCCGTGCCGACGCCGGAGGAGTAGGAGTCGCCGAGGGCGACGTAATGGACCGAGGAGGCGGCGTCGGCGGCCGAGCCGAGGGTCGGCAGGGCCAGCCCGACGGCCGAGACGAGGGCCACGGCGCCGTAGGTAAGCGTGCGGACAGGACGCATTAGTCACTCCAGTGGGAGTTGGTGGCTAAAGTTGCGCGCGCACATTTCTTTTATCATCGAATTCGGTCGATGACGATACCTGTTTGGTTGAGTTTTCGGACGTCACTGGTTGTGGTGGAATCGCTCACCTTCCGGTCGCCGGAAGGCGGGACGGGACGGGACGGCCGGGCCGCGGGGTGGGAGTATGGGCCCATGATCATTGACTGCCACGGCCACTACACGACCGCTCCGCCGGCCCACCAGCAGTTCCGGGACGCCCAGCTGGCCCGGCTGGACGACCCGTCCCGCCCGGCCCCGGTCCCGGCGCGGATCAGCGACGACGAGATCCGCGAGACGATCGAGAACAACCAGCTGAAGCTGGCCCGCGAGCGCGGCACGGACCTGACGATCTTCTCCCCGCGGGCCTCCAGCATGGGCCACCACCTCGGCGACCAGGCGTCGGCCACGGAGTGGGCGCGCCGGTGCAACGACCTGATCCACCGGGTGACCGGGCTGTTCCCCGACGCCTTCGCGGGCGTGTGCCAGCTGCCGCAGGTCGCCGGGGAACCCGTGGACGACTGCGTGAAGGAGCTCGAGCGGTCGGTCACCGAGCTCGGGTTCGTCGGGGCCAACCTGAATCCGGACCCGTCCGGCGGGCACTGGACTTCCCCGCCGCTGACCGACGAGTACTGGTTCCCGCTGTACGCGAAGATGAGCGAGCTGGGCGTCCCGGCGATGATCCACGTCTCGACGTCCTGCAATCCGGCCGCCCACACCCTCGGCGCGCACTATCTCAACGCCGACACCACCGCGTTCATGCAGCTGGTCTCCGGCGACCTTTTCACCCGGTTCGGCGACCTGAAGTTCGTCATCCCGCACGGCGGGGGTGCGGTGCCCTACCACTGGGGCCGCTATCACGGGCTGGTCACCCGGGAGAAGTACCGCCCGATCGCCGACAACGTGATGCGCAACGTCTTCTTCGATACCTGCGTGTACCACCAGCCCGGCATCGACCTGCTGACCTCCGTCATAGACCCGGACAACATCCTGTTCGCCTCCGAGATGCTCGGCGCGGTGCGCGGCAACAACCCCGACGGCGACTTCTCCTGGGACGACACCAAGCGGTACGTCGATGCCTCCGCCCTCTCCGACGCCGACCGGAGCAAGGTCTACGAGCTCAACACCCGCCGGGTCTACCCTCGCCTCGACGCCCGCCTGAAGGCCGCGGGCAAATGAAACGGCGGCCGGCGCGCCGCGCCGGCCGCCGTCAGGCGAGCCCGGGGATAACGGGGACGACAGGCCCCCGCTGACGCCCGCGGGTGCCTGGGCCGGAGCCGTGCCCGTGTTCCCGGCCGCGCCCGCGCCGGTGTTGCCGGTCGCGGGAGCCGCGGACTGCGGGGCGGCGGTCGGCGAGACCGGGACCTGGTTCGGCCCGCCGGTGCCGGTCGGCGACGGAACGGCCGTCGGCGACTGGGCCGGGCTCCGGGTCGGCGTCGCGGTCGGGGTCGGGGTACCCGTGGGGCTCTGGGTCGGCTTCGCGGTGTGCGTCGGCGTGGGCGTGCCCGTCGGCGTGGGCTGGGCCGTCGGCGAGTACGCGGGCACCGGGCCGGTGCCGGCCGGGTTGTACGGCGTGTTCTGCCCCGCGGCGGCGGGGTTGGGCAGGGTGGGCAGGACGACCCAGAGCGCGAACACGCCCAGGAACAGCACCGTCAGCACGAACGTCGAGGTCCGGGGCCGGCTGAACCGCCGCTCGGACGGCCCGTCCGGCGCGGGTGACGGGGTGTCGGGCCTCGTGGCGTCCGGCGCCGGAGACCCGAGCGTCGGCGACTCGGGCCCCGGCGACGACGATCCCTTCCGCCTCGATCCCCGGCTCACGACGGCGCCTCCGATGACTCGTCGGTGTCTATCTCGGCCGAGACGATGACGCCCTCAGCCCAGAAGCCCTGGGCGATCCGGGCGCGCAGTTCCCGGCCGACCAGGAACTGCATGCCCGGCAGGGTCCGTGCCACCATGCGCATCGAGAACTGGTGGACCTCCATCCGCTCCACTCCTATGACGGCCGGGGCATCCAGCATCATCCGCCGCATCCGCTCGTCGTTGTACACGTCCTCGCCGGCCTTCTGCAGCACCTCGCTGGCGTGGCCCACGTCCACCCGGTTGGGCACCGGAACGTCGATGACGGCCCGCGACCAGTTCCGGGACAGGTTCGTGACCTGGGTGATCTGCCCGTTCGGGATGATGATCACCTCGCCGCTGTCCGAGCGCAGCCGGGTAACCCGCAGCGTCACCTCCTCGACCGTCCCGGTCGAGGGATCGCTGACCCCGTTCACGTCCATCTTGACCAGGTCCCCGTAGCCGTACTGCTTCTCCCCGGTCAGGAAAAGGCCGGCGCCGATGTCCTGGACGAACCGCTGCAGGCCGAAGCCGAGCGCGGCCGACAGCAGCGCCGCCGGGGCGACCAGGCCCGCCACCGGAACCCCGAGGGTCGTGATGACGAGCACGGCCGTGACCACGTAGATGATGGCCAGCGTCGTCCAGGTGATGACCTGCGCCATGACGTGACGGTGCTTGGCCGCTTCCGAGGCGACCAGGCCGTCGGCCCCGGCCGCCTGCGCGTCGATCCGCGCCACCCAGACGCCGCGGATCCAGTCGGCCAGCCGCGTGAGCAGGAGCGCGCCGAGCACGAGCAGGATGCTCTCCAGCAGATTGTTCCGCGCCCAGAATGCCAACCCGGCCATCGGCGCGTTGGCGATCGCCATGTGACCTCCCCTCCCCGGACGATCTTTACTTTAATATCGGTCTATCAGCCTTGGCGGGCACGTCGCCGCCGTATGAGGATGTTGCGATGGTCGAGCCACCTCCGCCCTTCGACCCGGAACTGGCCGCCGTCCTCGATGCCATCGCGGGCGGCCCGGCTCCCGGGGGAACGCGGGCCGACGGCGTGATTCCCGCGCTGCGGGAAGCGCACGAGTCCTCGGCCCCGCCGGTCACCGTCGAGGACCTGTGCCGCGACGGCGCTTTCGAGGTTACTGAGCGTGACGCGTTCATGCCGGGGGAATCCAGGGATATCCCGCTGCTGGCCTGCCGTCCCACCACGAGCGCCGGCGCGGTTCCGTGCCTCTACAGTATCCATGGCGGCGGCCTGATTATGGGCGATCGGAAAACTGGCATCACCGGCATGCTGGACATCGCGGAAAAACTGTGCATGGCGGTGGTTTCGGTCGAGTACCGGCTCGCCCCGGAGACCCCGTGCCCGGGGCCGGTCGAGGACTGCTACGCGGGCCTGGCCTGGACCGCGCGGAACGCCTCCGAACTGGGCCTGGACCCGGAGAGGATCGTCGTCGCCGGCGGCAGCGCGGGCGGGGGACTGGCGGCCGCGACCGCCCTGCTGGCCCGGGACCGGGGCGGCCCGGCCCTGGCCGGGCAGCTGCTGATGTGCCCGATGCTCGATGACCGCAACGACAGCCCGTCGGCGCTTCAGATGGCGGGCCGCGGCGTCTGGGACCGGCACGTGAACGAGATCGCCTGGACCGCGCTGCTCGGCGGCGCCCGCGGCGGCCCCGGCGTGTCCGGCTACGCCGCCCCGGCCCGGGCGGCCGACCTGTCGGGCCTCCCGCCGGCCTACCTCGACGTGGGCTCGGCCGAGACGTTCCGCGACGAGACCGTCGCCTACGCCTCCCGGATCTGGCGCGCGGGCGGCGACGCCGAGCTTCACGTGTGGCCCGGCGGATTCCACGCCTTCGCCGGCTTCGCCCCGGGCGCCGCCCTGTCCCGCGACGCCAGGGACGCCCCGGTCGCCTGGCTGCGCCGGCTCCTGGCCCGGTAGGTCAGGCCGGGTCCAGGCCGGCCCGCAGCAGGGCGGTCGCGGACTGGACGGAGGTCTCGATGATCCCGGACAGGGAGGCGTCGTCCTCGACGGTCCAGGCGATGAGCTCGCGCAGGCCGCCGAGCATGATGATGGCGACCTGGCGGCGGACGGGCGGGATGCCGGCGGCCTTCATCTCCTCGGTCTCCGACAGGGTCTGGACCAGGGTGACGAAGGTTTCCAGCATGTCGCGCTGCAGCGCCTGCGCCCGCGTGCCCAGGGAGGGCAGCTCCCGGATCCAGCTCACCGTCAGGGCGGGCTCGGCCTCGACCGTCGCGATGTAGGAGGTGATCGCCTGGCGGACCTGGGCCTCCCACGGGGCCCCGAAGTCGATCGCGCTGGTCACCGCGCGGATCAGGTCCTGGTTCTTCTCCGCCAGCAGGGCGAGGAAGCACGCCTCTTTGTCGGCGAAGTGCTCGTAGAAGGTCCGCCGCGAGGTCCGGGCCCGGCGCACGATGCCGGCGACGGTGGTGGCGCGGTAGCCGTCGTCGGCGATGGATTCCGCCAGCGCGCCGAGCAGGCGCTGTCGGAAGGCGTCATTGCCGTCGGTCCCGGCGGCCTGCGCGGCGGTGGTCACGCTCGCCAACTCTAATCCCTTCGGACGTAGTCTTGAATCGCATGGTACGTTGCCGTACCATCATGACATGGTACGAAGGCGTACCACGTACTCCGGGAGGTGACCCGCCGATGACCTCAGCGCCGACGACGCCCGCGTCCGCGCCGGTGCCGGCCGCCAAGCTTCCGCCCGGGCCCAGGACCCCGGCCCTGGTCCAGGGCGCGATCGCGATGGCCGCGCCGCTGCGCGGCATGCCGCGGACCGCCGCGAAATACGGCGACGCGTTCACCGTGAACGTGCCCGGGTTCGGGCGGCTCGTGGTCATCAGCGACCCCGCCCAGGTGCGGCAGCTGTTCATGGCGCCGCCGGACGTGGCGGAGAACATCGAGCGGAACCTCGGCCGCGTCCTCGGGCCGGGCTCGATGTTCGCGCTCACCGGCGACCGGCACCGCAAGGAACGCAAGCTCCTGGTCCCGCCGTTCCACG
>WRBL01000222.1 GCA_009784565.1 Streptosporangiales bacterium
CACGACCTCTACGTCGCCATCACCCGCGCCACCCATCGCCTGACCGTCGTCCACGAAGGAGACCTGCCGGCCCCGCTGCGGAGCCTCGCGCCGGGCGCCTCGTAACGGCGGGGCACGCCGTGCCCGTGCGCCGTGCCCGTGCGCCGTGCCCGTGTGCCGTTCCCGTGCCGGCGTTCCTCGTCAGGAGAAGACGCGGTGCACGGCCGCGCGGCCGTCCTCGAAGGCGGCCGACAGGACGCGGCCGTCAGTGGTCAGGCGGCTGACCCCGGCCGCGGCCCGGTCTCCGTACACCGCCAGGGCCCGGCCGACGGCCTCCAGTTCGGCGATGCGCGCGACGTCCTGCGCCGTGCGCACGGCCCGGGTCATCAGCGCCGCCCGCAGTTCCCCGGACTCCTTGCGCAGCGTCGTGCGGGTGACGAGCCGGACCGAGCGGGGCGGAGGCGGCAACCGCGAGGCGTCCAGGCCCACGAACCCGCCCAGGGTCCCGTCATGCACCGGCCCGGCCGGCGGCTTGGAACGGAGCACCAGGACATGGGTCGCGCCCTGGGCCAGCGGGGTACGGAACGGGATCGACTCCGCCACCCCCGCGTCGTAGAACCGCCGGCCCCGCAGCGTCACCGGCGGCCCGGCGAGGAACGGCATCGCCGCGCTGGCCCGCAGCGCCAGCCGCATCTCCGGCGGCTCCGCCACCAGCGGGCGCAGGTCCGCGGCCTTCCCGCTGACCGCGTCCGTGGCGAGCGGGTGGTACTCGACCGGGTTCTCCAGCACCGACGCGAAGTCCATCGGGAACGTTGTCACGTACACCTCTTCGACGAGAGCGTGCACGTCCACCACCGGCTTGCGGCGCAGCAGCGAACTCCACCGGATCAGGGCCCGGGCGAACGACGGGTCGGTCCAGCCGCGCAGGCCCTCGGGCCGCGAGCTGAGCAGCCAGGCGCCGTTGATCGCCCCGGCCGACGATCCGTAGACGGCGTCGAACGCGCCGGTCAGGCCCAGCTCGTGCAGGGCGCAGGCCATCCCGGCCGACACGGTGCCGCGCATCCCGCCGCCCTCGATGCCGAGGGCGATCCTCAGCCCGTCGTTCCGGCCCCCGGGAACGCTGCCCGACGCCGCCCGGTTTCTCAGCGCGGTGACGAGGTCGCGCAGGCTCCCCGGCGGGGCCGCCGGGGACGGGGAGAGCTCATCGGTTTCCGCGGAGGCTAGGGGGACCGGTTCCCCGGGTGGATTCGTCACCGTTCCAGCATGCCAAAGGGCGGGCGGCGGCCGGGCACAACGGCGGGGCTCCCGTTGTTATTAGGGTGACGAGCTCCCCCGGGAGTGGCACTATGCGGGGGAACGGGATAACAGGAGGACAATGACGACAGCTTTCGGCGAGCGGATCGATTCCGGCGCCGCCACGGGTGAACTGGACCTGGAAGACCGGCACGCGCTCCGGCGCGTCACGGGACTGTCCACCGAGCTCACCGATGTCACCGAAGTCGAGTACCGCGCCCTGCGCCTGGAGCAGGTGGTGCTGGTCGGCGTCTGGACCGACGGCAGCGCCCGGGACGCGGAGAACTCGCTGACCGAGCTGAGCCGCCTGGCCGAGACCGCCGGGTCGGTCGTGCTCGACGGCCTGATCCAGCGCCGGTCGAAGATCGACTCCGCCACCTACATCGGGGCGGGCAAGGCGGCCGAACTGGCCGGGGTCGTCGCCGCCTGCGGGGCCGACACCGTCATCTGCGACGGCGAGCTCAGCCCGAGCCAGCTGCGGCAGCTCGAGGACGTGGTCAAGGTCAAGGTCATCGACCGGACCGCGCTGATCCTCGACATCTTCGCCCAGCACGCCAAGAGCCGCGAGGGCAAGGCCCAGGTCGAGCTGGCCCAGCTCCAGTACATGCTTCCCCGGCTCCGGGGCTGGGGCGAATCGCTGTCCCGGCAGGCGGGCGGCCGCGTCGCCGGGGGCGGCGGCATCGGGACCCGCGGGCCCGGCGAGACGAAGATCGAGACCGACCGCCGCCGGATCCGCACCCGGATCTCCAAGCTGCGGGGCGAGATCTCCGGCTTCAAGACCGGCCGGGAGGTGCAGCGCAGCCGCCGCCGGCGGAACTCCGTGCCGTCGGTCGTGATCGCCGGGTACACCAACGCCGGCAAGTCGAGCCTGCTCAACGCGATCACCGGCGCGGGCGTCCTGGTCGAGGACGCGCTGTTCGCCACCCTCGACCCCGCGGTCCGGAAGGCGAAGACCGTTTCCGGCCGCCCCTACACGCTGACCGACACGGTCGGGTTCGTCCGGCACCTGCCGCACCAGCTGGTGGACGCGTTCCGGTCCACGCTGGAAGAGGCGGCCGACGCCGACCTGATCCTGCACGTCGTGGACGGCTCGGACGCCGACCCGCAGGCCCAGCTCAGCGCCGTGCGCGGCGTCCTGTCCGAGGTCGGGGCGGCCGACGTCCCCGAGCTCATCGTGATCAACAAGATCGACGGCGCCGATCCGCTGGACGTGAAGGCACTGCAGTCGGCCGAGCGGGACTCCGTCGCCGTGTCCGCCCGGACGGGCGAGGGCCTGGACGAACTGCGCGCGGCGGTCGAGACGGCGCTGCCCGAGCGGGACATCGCGATCGTGGCGTCGGTGCCCTACGACCGGGCCGGGCTCGTGGCCCGGGCCCACGCGACGGGCGAGGTCCACCGGGAAGAACACGGCCCCACCGGCACGCTGCTGGAAGCCCGGGTGCCGCCGGAGCTGGCGGCTGAACTGGAGAGATTCGCCGTAATCAGCTGAGGGTCTTGTCCGCGACCCTGCCGGTGCCGTACCGTAACGGAACCGATATTCGCGGTACAAGCACGGTCAACGCCGACGTGTCCATCCAGAGCATGGCAGGTGGCCGATGAACAGGACCGGACCCGCCCTCCGAGGTTCTGCGAGCGCCGGGGCTCCCCTATGACCGCGCGCCTGCTCACCAACATCGGCCGCCTGTGGACCGGTACCGAGATTCTGAGCAACGCGGCCATCGTGACCTGCGACGACCGCATCGCGTGGGTCGGGCCCTCGGCCGAACTGCCGCGCAGCATCCCGGGCGTCATCACCGACATCGTCGACGTCGACCTGGTCGAGAACCTGGGCGGGGGCCTGGTCACCCCCGGCCTGATCGACGCCCACACCCACCCGGTCTACGCGGGCAACCGCTACGCCGAGCTGGCGATGCGCTCCTCCGGGCTGTCCGACGCCGAGATCGCCACCGCGGGCGGCGGCATCAACGCCACCCTTACCGTGACCCGGGGGACCGACCCCTGGACGCTCTGCAACTACGTGCGGGAACGGCTGGCGGCGTGGCTGCAGTCCGGCACCACCACCATCGAGGCGAAGACCGGCTACCACCTCACCCGGGACGGCGAACTGGCCGACATCCGGATGCTCCGCACCCTCGAAGCCGAACCGGGCATGCCGCGCGTCCACGCCACGTTCATGGCGGCGCACACCGTGCCCCCGGAATTCTTCGGCCGCCGCGGCGACTACGTCGAAGCGGTCGCCAGCTGGTGCCCGGACGCCGCGACCATCGGCGCCGACGGGGTCGACGTCGACTGCCGGGAGGGCCGTTTCACCGAGGACGAGGCCCGGTGGATCTTCGGCGCCGCGCACCGGGCCGGGCTGCTGACCCGGGTGCATGCCTGCGAGAGCAGCCACAGCAAGGCCGTCCAGGTCGCCGCCGAGGCCGGCTGCGCCTCCGCCGACCTGCTGAACGAGGCCACCGACGACGACGTCCGCGAGCTCGCCCGGGCCTCGGTCTCCGCGGTGCTCTGCCCCGCGATCGCCATGCGGCACGAGGGCCGCCCGCCGGTCAGATCCCTGCTGGAAGCGGGGGTCCCCGTCGCGCTCGGCTCCGGTCACACGCCCGGCATGACCGGCATCACCTCCATGCCGATGGTCGTGTCGCTGGCCGTCGGCTACCTCGGGATGAGCGTCGCCGAGGCGCTGCGCGCCGCCACCCTCGGCGGGGCCCAGGCCCTGCGGTCCGACGACCTCGGCGCGATGCTGGCCGGCCGCCTGGCCGACGTCGTGCTCTGGGAAGCCGACCACGAAGGGGCATTCGCCTGGGACTTCGGCCTCCGCCCGCGCCGCGTCTGGCGCGCGGGAGAACCCGTCGGACCATAAGCTGGCTTCCATGGCCGCACCCGCACTTGTCACCCTTGTCACGGGCGAGGAAGAGTTCCTCGTCGACCGGACGGTCCGGGAACTCGCCGGCCGGGCCCGGGAGGCCCTCCGGGAGGCGGGCGAGGACGCCGGGGACACCCACGACATCGAGGGCAGCGCCCTCGGGACGGGCGAACTGTCCACGCTGACCTCGCCGTCACTGTTCGGCGGCGGGACCATCGTGATCATCCGGAGCGCGCAGAACGCGGTCAAGGACGTCGCCGCGGAGCTGGCGGGCTACGCCAAGGCGCCGTCGCCCGATGCCTTCGTCATCCTCACCCACGCCGGAGGGGCCAAGGGCAAGGCCCTGCTGGGCGACCTGAAGAAGGCCGGCGCCGACGTCATCGACCGGCCGAAGGTCACCCGGGCCTCCGACCGGGCCAGCTTCGTGAAAGGCGAGTTCAAGCGGGCCGGCCGGCAGGCCGACTCCGGCGCGGTCGAGGCGCTGCTGGAATCGGTCGGCGGCGACCTCCGGGAACTGGCATCCGCCGTGAACCAGCTGGCGTCCGACACCGAAGGCCGGATCACCGCCCCGGTCGTCGCCCGCTACTACCGGGGGCGGGCCGAGGCGACCGGGTTCAGCGTCGCCGACCACGCGGTCAACGGGCAGCTGGCGCAGGCCCTGGAGCAGCTGCGCTGGGCCCTGGGCACCGGAACCGCGCCGGTACTGATCACCAGCGCCCTGGCCAACGGGGTCCGGCTGCTCGGCCGGGTCGGCGGGGCCGGGAACAAGAATTCCGCGGCCCTGGCCGGAGAAGTCGGCGCGCCGCCGTGGAAGATCGACCAGGTCCGGCGTCAGCTGCGGGCCTGGCACCCCGACGGCGTGGCGCTGGCCCTGCAGGCGGTCGCGGAAGCCGACGCGCAGGTCAAGGGGGACAGCGTCAGCGTCGGCTACGCCCTTGAGCGCGCCATCCGCCGCATCGTCGAAGCCCGCTCCATCGGCCGGGCGGCCTAGCCCGGCGGCGCGAATGAAAACGGGAAGCACCGCCAGCCGGCGGCACTTCCCGCGATCAGTCCGAGTGAACGGGCTTACTTGCCCACTTCGGCCAGGCGCTTGGCGATCGCCGACTTGCGGTTCGCGGCCTGGTTCTTGTGGATCACGCCCTTGGACACGGCCTTGTCGAGCTGACGGGTCGCGACGCGCAGCGCCGCCGTCGCCTCGTCCACGTTGCCGGAGTCCGCGGCCTCGCGGAACTTGCGGATGTGCGTCTTCAGGGCCGACTTGACGGCCTTGTTGCGCTGGTGCGCCTTCTCGTTCTGCCGGTTGCGCTTGATCTGCGACTTGATGTTCGCCACGCGTGAGTCCTTCTCAGTGAATTAAGTCTGGTGTGGTCTGCCCGACCGGTCTGCCCGCCTGGAACGGTAGAGGGCGACCAGGGCGGCAACAATGAGGGCGCGACGTAAAAGGATAGCCGACGTCCGGCCGCTTCCTCAAACTGAGCCCTGGTGCCATACCCTGAACCGCGGGGGACATCCACCCTCATCCCGTCGCAACGCCCGCCGCCATGGAGTCTTAATGAGCGATCCGGCTCAGCCGGTGCCGAAGCCAGGTCGTACCGACCAGGCCGTGATCAGGAACTTCTGCATCATCGCGCACATCGACCACGGCAAGTCCACCCTGGCCGACCGCATGCTGCAGCTGACCGGCGTGGTGGAGCAGCGGCAGATGCGCGCCCAGTACCTGGACCGGATGGACATCGAGCGCGAGCGCGGCATCACGATCAAGAGCCAGGCGGTCCGGCTCCCGTGGGAGCACGAGGGCACGAACTACGTCCTGAACCTCATCGACACCCCCGGCCACGTCGACTTCACCTACGAGGTCTCCCGGTCCCTGGCCGCCTGCGAGGGCGCGATCCTCCTGGTCGACGCGGCCCAGGGCATCGAGGCGCAGACCCTGGCCAACCTCTACCTGGCCCTGGAAGCCGATCTGAAGATCATCCCGGTGCTGAACAAGATCGACCTCCCGGCCGCGCAGCCCGAGCGCTACGCGGAGGAAATCGCCGGGATCATCGGGGTGGACCCGGACGAGGTGCTCAAGGTCTCGGCCAAGACCGGCCTGGGCGTGGAGGATCTCCTCAACCGCATCGTCGACGAGATCCCGGCGCCGTCCGGCGACCCGGACGCCCAGTCCCGGGCACTGATCTTCGACTCGGTCTACGACACCTACCGCGGCGTGGTCACCTACGTCCGGGTGGTGGACGGGAAGCTGGGCAAGCGCGAGCGCACCCTCATGATGTCCACCGGCGCCGTTCACGAGACCCTCGAAGTCGGGGTCATCGCGCCCGAGCCGACCGCGACCGAGGGGCTGGTCGCGGGCGAGGTGGGCTACATCATCTCCGGCGTGAAGGACGTCCGCCAGGCCCGCGTCGGCGACACCGTCACCAACTCGGCCAAGCCCGCCGCCGAGCCGCTCGGCGGCTACGATCACCCGCGGCCGATGGTGTTCTCCGGCCTCTACCCGGTCGACGGCGACCAGTACCCGGACCTGCGCGACGCCCTGGACAAGCTGCGGCTCAACGACGCCGCCCTGGTGTACGAACCCGAGACGTCCACCGCCCTGGGCTTCGGGTTCCGGTGCGGCTTCCTCGGCCTGCTCCACATGGAGATCGTCCGCGAGCGGCTGGAACGCGAGTTCGACCTCAGCCTGATCTCCACCGCGCCCAACGTCATCTACCGGGTGGAGATGGAATCCGGCCGCGAGGTCCGGGTGACCAACCCGGCCGAGTTCCCGGCCGGCAACACGCCCGGCTCGCCCGGGGACGGCAGCGCCAAGACCAACACCGGCGGCAAGATCGCACGCGTCTTCGAGCCCATCGTGAAGGCGACGCTCCTGGCCCCGTCGGAGTTCATCGGCCCGATCATGGAACTGTGCCAGGGCCGCCGCGGCGTGCTGGGCGGCATGGACTACCTCTCGCCCGAGCGCGTCGAGATCCGGTACACGCTGCCGCTGGCGGAGATCATCTTCGACTTCTTCGACCAGCTCAAGTCCCGCACCCGCGGCTACGCTTCGCTGGATTACGAGCCCGCGGGCGAGCAGGAGGCGAACCTGGTGAAGGTCGACATCCTGCTGCAGGGAGAGCCGGTCGACGCGTTCAGCCAGATCGTCCACTCCGACAAGGCCCGCGAGTACGGCCTCCTGATGACGTCCAAGCTCAAGGAACTGATCCCCAGGCAGCAGTACGAGGTGCCGATCCAGGCCGCCGTCGGCTCCCGGATCATCGCCCGCGAGAACATCCGCGCCATCCGCAAGGACGTCCTGGCCAAGTGCTACGGCGGCGACATCTCCCGGAAGCGCAAGCTCCTGGAGAAGCAGAAGGAAGGCAAGAAGCGGATGAAGACCATCGGCCGCGTCGACGTCCCGCAGGAAGCCTTCGTCGCCGCGCTCAACACCAGCGGCCCGTCCGACAACGACGGCAAGCAGAAGTAGGCGTCAGGGCCCCGGCGCCGGGCCGGGGCCGCCGCCGTGCGCGGTCACGACCGCGGCGATCACGAAGATCAGCAGCCACCCGGCGAGCCCCAGGTAGCCGAGGACCAGGCCCGCGAAGGCCGCCCCCTGACCGCGCTGCGGGTCACGGCGCATCTGCGCCAGGGACACATGCCCCATCACCACCGCGGCCGCCGAGGGAACGAAGGGGAAGAACCCGAACAGGGAACTGACCAGGGAGGCGACCGCCAGCCCGTTGGTCGCGCTCCGCGTACCCGGGTAGTAGCGCGGGTACGGGGCGGGCACCGGCGGCGGGCCGCTGAAAGCGCCCCCGCCCGGCAGGTCCGCGATGACCCGGGCCAGGTCCGGGTAGTACTGCGCGGACATCGCCTGCTCCGTGCGGGTATCCAGTTCCTCCCGCGTCAGCCGGCCCTCGCCGAAGGCCGCCTTCACGATGTCGATCGCGCGGTCCCGGTCCTCCGCCGACGTGCGCATTCCCGGCGGCCCGTAAGGCCTCTGGCCTCGGCCCCGGGGGTCCGGTCCGTACTCCGCTCCGTGCATTTCGCCAGCCACGTGATCCCCTCCCGCTGACTGTCGCCGTCATCAAGCTTAAGCCGGCGGCACGTATTCTCGGCAGCATGCCAGGAACGCTTCCCGACGGTGACCCGGCGCCCGCGGACGGGCGGCTGCCGGAGGAGTCCGCGCGCTCGTTCGGCTCCCGGCCCTTCGGGATCTACGTCCACGTGCCGTTCTGCCGGACCCGCTGCGGCTACTGCGACTTCAACACCTACACCGCGACCGAACTCGGCGGCGGCGCCTCCCAGGCGGAGTACCCCGGCCTGACGGCGCGCGAGCTCGACCTGGCGCGGGCCGTGCTTCCCGGGACCGGGAACGGCGTCGAGACGGTGTTCTTCGGCGGCGGCACCCCGACGCTCCTGGCCCCCGGGGAAATCGGGAACATCCTCGACAAGATCCGCGCGGCGTTCGGCCTGCGGCCGGACGCCGAGGTGACCGTCGAGGCCAACCCCGAGACCGTCACGGCCGACAGCCTCGCCGGCCTCCGCGCGGCGGGCGTCACCCGGATGTCGTTCGGCATGCAGAGCGCCGTCCCGCACGTCCTGGAAACCCTCGACCGCGTCCACGAGCCCGGCCGCCCCGCCGAGTGCGTGAAATGGGCGAAGGACGCCGGATTCGAGCACGTGAGCCTCGACCTGATCTACGGGACCCCGGGGGAGACCGACGACGACTGGCGCCGCTCCGTCGGCGAGGCCCTGAGCGCGGAACCCGACCACATCTCGGCCTACGCCCTGATCGTCGAGGACGGCACGCGCCTCGCGGCCAAGGTCCGCCGCGGCGAGATCGCCGCCCCGGACGACGACGCGCTGGCCGACCGGTACCTGATCGCGGACGACCTGCTCGCCTCCGCGGGCCTGACCTGGTACGAGATCTCCAACTGGGCCTCCGGCGACAGCGCGCGCTGCCGGCACAACATGCTCTACTGGACCGGCGGCGACTGGTGGGGCGTCGGCCCCGGCGCCCACAGCCACGTCGGCGGCACCCGCTGGTGGAACGTCCGCCACCCCTCCGCCTACGCTGCCCGGGTCAACGAGGGCGTCTCCCCGGCCCAGGCCCGCGAGATCCTGACTCCCGCCGGGCGCTCCATGGAAGAGGTCATGCTGGGCGTCCGGCTGGCCGACGGCCTCCCGGCGACCGCTCTCGGCGGTACCGCCCGGTCATCCGCCGAACGGATCATGGCTTCCGGCCTGCTGGACCCGGCGGCCTACCGTTCCGGAAAACTGGTCCTGACCCGCCAGGGCCGTCTCCTCGCGGACGCCGTCGTGCGCGACCTCACGTAACCCCTCGCTTGAGTTCGCAGTTTCTGCTGTCCCAGCGACACAGATCGCGAACCTAAGGGGCTGTGACGAAGTCGATGAGTTCCTCGACGCGGCCGAGCAGTTCCGGTTCCAGGTCGGAGTAGCTGCTCACGCTCCGCAGGATGCGGCGCCAGGCGGCGGCGACGTCGGCCGGCGTGGCGCACGGCCAGCCGATCCGCTTCAGGACGCCTTCCTTCCAGGGCTCCCCGCGGGGAACGTCCGGCCACGCCGCGATCCCGACGGCGGACGGCTTCACCGCCGCCCACACGTCGACGAACGGGTGCCCGACGACCAGCACGTGCTCCGACCGCGCGGCGGCGGCGATCCGGCTCTCCTTCGACCCGGCCACCAGGTGGTCGACCAGGACGCCGAGACGGCGCCCCGGTCCGGGCCGGAACCCGGCGGCGATGGCCTCCAGGTCGTCCACGCCCTCGAGGTACTCGACGACCACGCCCGCGTCCCGCAGGTCATCGCCCCAGATCTTCTCGACCAGCTCGGCGTCGTGCTTGCCCTCGACGTAGATCCGGCTGGCCTTCGCAACCTTCGCGTCCGCGGACGGCGCGGCGATCGACCCGGACACGGTGCGCCGCGGCCCGCTGTTCTTCGGCTTCGGGCGGACGAGCCTGACCCGCCTGCCCTCCAGGAGGAACAGGCCGGGCAGCGGGAACGCCCGCAGGTTCCCGCGCCGGTCCTCGCACGTGACCGAGTCCTTCTCGTAGGCGACGATGGCGCCGCAGAACCGTCCCTCGGTGTCCTCCACCACGAGACCGGGCTCGGCCTCGGCTTCCGGAACCGGCCCCCGCCCGGGCTTCGGACGGCGCAGTTCCGGCGCCAGGACATCCTTCGCGTACCGCATGCTCCCCACGGTGGCAGCCTAGTGAGAAAGCGCCGGGGAATGTAAGGAAGACCTCGCGGCGTTTCCATTGCACTAGAATTAGCACTCAGGGACACTGAGTGCTAAGGAGGTGCACACGTTGCTTGATGAGCGGAAGCTCGCCGTGCTGCGCGCCATAGTTGAGGACTACGTGTCCACCACCGAGCCGGTCGGATCGAAGGCGATCGTGGACCGGCACGGACTCGACGTGTCGTCCGCCACCATCCGCAATGACATGGCCGTGCTCGAAGAGCAGGGGTTCATCGCCCAGCCGCACACCAGTGCCGGGCGGATCCCGACCGACAAAGGCTACCGGCTCTTCGTCGACCGGCTGTCGAGCGTCAAGCCGCTGTCCTCGGCCGAGCGCCGGGCCATCGACACGTTCCTG
>WRBL01000223.1 GCA_009784565.1 Streptosporangiales bacterium
CACGTTCACCCCCGGCTGCCCGGTCCGCCGGGACGTCCCCGGGCAGGCCGCGGCGACGGAACCGGATCCGGTGACCCGTTCGGCGTGAAAGGCCCGGAACCCGCGGATCCCGTGTCGCAGCCCGCCGGCCAGCCGGATCCCGTCCAGGCGATGATGGCCTCCGACGCCGCCGCGCGGATGCTCGGCATCGAGGTGACCGGCCACGGAGACGGCTGGGCCCGGGCCCGGATGACCGTTACCGGCGACATGGTCAACGGGCACGGGACCTGCCACGGAGGCATCATCTTCGCCCTCGCCGACACGGTCTTCGCCTGCGCCTGCAACAGCCGGGGCCCGGTGACGGTCGCCGCGGGCGGGGACATTTCCTTCGTCGCGCCGGGCCGGGCGGGAGACGTCCTCGTCGCCGAGGGCCGGGAACGCGCCGTCTACGGGCGCAACGGCATCTACGACGTCACGGTCACCCGCGACGGCGACCTCGTCGCCGAGTTCCGCGGCCGCAGCCGCGAGGTGGGACGGAAGGCGTTACCCGCGGACGAAGGCGTTACCCGCGGACCCGGAGGCCGTCGAACGCGAGCGCGCAGACCGCGTCCGCCACTTCCGAGCCGCCGGCCCCCTCCGCCGGGGGCCGGTACCACTCCGCGACCGAGTTGACCGTCCCGAACAGCAGCCGGGCGGCGAGCCTCGGGTCGATGCCGGCGCGGAGGTCGCCGTCGGCCGCGGCCTCGGCGACCAGGCTCGCGACCAGGGCGTCGATGGCCCGCCGCCGGTCCAGCGCCGCCCGCTCGGTCGCGGTGTTGCCGCGCACCCGGAGCAGGAGCGTGACGTAGGGCAGCCGGTCGACCAGCACCAGCACGGCCTCCCGGACCAGCGTCTCCAGGCGGCGGATCGCCGGCCCCTTCATGTCCCGGACGCGCTCGGCGACCTCCCACAGCCCGTCCAGCGCCCGGTCCAGGGCCAGGCGGAGCAGTTCCTCCTTGCCCGACACGTGGTGGTAGATCGCGGACTTGGCGATGCCCAGGCGCCGGGCCAGGTCATCCATGCTGGCCCCGTCGTAGCCGCGCTCGTTGAACACCTCGACCGAGATCCGCAGCACGGTTTCCAGGTCGTACCCGGGGCGCCCCCGGCGGCGCGGCGAGGCCGCGGCGTCAGTCGTCACGAAGAGGACCCCCTGTTCAAGATCGGCCTTCCAGGGTACATTACTGAATGTTCGGTCAGTAAAAGGGGTCAGGCATGGAACAGCACTTCACCGATACGATCGACGCCGGCCGGCGGATCGAACCCCGCGACTGGATGCCGGACGGGTACCGCAAGACGATGATCCGGCAGATCGCCCAGCACGCCCACTCGGAGATCATCGGCATGCAGCCCGAGGGCACCTGGATCACCCGTGCCCCCAGCCTGCGCCGCAAGGCGATCCTCCTGGCCAAGGTACAGGACGAGGCCGGGCACGGGATGTACCTCTACAGCGCCGCCGAGACCCTGGGCGCCGACCGGGGCGACCTGACGCGCAAGCTCATCGACGGCCGGCAGAAATACTCCTCCATCTTCAACTACCCGGCGCTGTCGTACGCCGACGTGGGCGTCATCGGCTGGCTCGTGGACGGAGCCGCGATCGTCAACCAGGTGCCGCTGTGCCGCTCCTCCTACGGCCCCTACGCGCGCGCCATGATCCGCATCTGCAAGGAAGAATCCTTCCACCAGCGGCAGGGCTACGAACTGCTGCTGGCCATGATGAACGGCACGTCCGCGCAGCGCGCCATGGTCCAGGACGCCGCCGACCGGTACTGGTGGCCGTCGCTGATGATGTTCGGCCCGCCCGACGCCGACTCGCCCAACACGGCCCAGTCCATGAAATGGGGCATCAAGCGCCACACCAACGACGAACTGCGCCAGCGGTTCGTCGACATGACCGTCCCCCAGGCCGCGCGCCTCGGGGTCACGCTCCCGGACCCGGACCTGCGCTGGAACGACGAACGCGGGCACTACGACTTCGGCGAGCCCGACTGGGAAGAGTTCAAGGCCGTCCTGTCCGGCGCCGGCCCCTGCAACGCGGAGCGGTCGGCCCGCCGCCGCGCCGCCCACGACGACGGCGCCTGGGTCCGGGAGGCCGCCCTCGCCCACGCCGCGAGGACCCGCAATCCCCCGGCCGAACGGATCTTCGCTGCCACCGGAGCCCCGGATGCCTGACCAGCAATGGCCCCTGTACGAGGTGTTCCTGCGCGGCAAGCGCGGGCTGAACCACGTCCACGCCGGGAGCCTGCACGCCGCCGACGCCCCGATGGCCCTGCGGCACGCCCGCGACCTGTACTGCCGCCGCGAGGAGGGCGTGTCGATCTGGGTCGTCCCGTCGGCGGAGATCACCGCGTCCAGCCCGGAGGAGAAGGACCCGTTCTTCGCCCCGGCCGGCGACAAGCCCTACCGCCACCCCACGTTCTACGACCTCCCCGGCGACGTGCCGCACATGTGAGGAGGGACATGACGACCGCAGATGACGGCGCGGCCCTGGCCCGGTACTGCCTCGCCCTCGGCGACGACGCCCTGATCTACAGCCACCGCCTCACCGAATGGATGACCCGGCTGCCGGAACTGGAAGAGGAGACCGCGGTGGCCAACATCGCCCTCGACCTCCTCGGGCAGGCCCGGATGCTGCTGACCCGTGCCGGGGCAATCCTCGGCCGCTCCGAAGACGACCTGGCGTTCTTCCGGGCCGGCCATGAGTTCCGCAACGTCCGGCTGGCCGAGCACGGCGACCGCGACTTCGCCGAACTCGTCGTCCGCCTCCTGCTGTTCTCCGTCTGGCGCCTGGCGCTGCTGGAGAAACTGGCCGGCGCGCCGGATCCCGGGCTGGCCGCCATCGCGGCCAAGGGGGTCAACGAGGTCGCCTACCATCGCGACTACGCCGCTCGCTGGGTGATGCGGCTCGGCGACGGCACTGCCCTCTCCCACGTCAAGGCGCAGGCGGCCCTGTCGGCACTGTGGCCGCTGACCGGTGAACTGTTCCGGCCCGACCCGGACGCCCCCTTCGCTCTCGACCGGGCGGAGACCGATCCGGTGCTGGACGCCGTCCTGAGCGCGGCGACCCTGGCCCGTCCGCAGACAGCGCAGCTGGGAGAGGTGAGCGGCCGGGCCGGGCGCGACGGCGTGCATACCGAGGCGATGGGATCCATCCTCGCCGAGCTGCAGTCCGTGGCCCGCGCCCATCCGGGAGCGACCTGGTGAGCGAGTCCGGAGCGTACGAGATCGCCGCCGGCACCCCCGACCCGGAACTGCCGATGGTGACGATCGGGGACCTGGGCATCCTCCGGTCGGTCGAGCCGTCGCCGGACGGGTCCGTGACCGTCACGATCACCCCCACCTACAGCGGCTGCCCGGCGCTGCGCGAGATCGCCTCCGACGCCGCCGGCCGTCTGCGCCGCGCCGGGTTCGGTCCCGTCGCCGTCACGACGGCGCTGGCACCGCCGTGGACCACCGACTGGATCACCCCCGAGGGCCGCCGCAAGCTGGCCGGCGCCGGGATCGCGCCGCCGTCCCCCGCGCCCCGCCGCGACACCGGACCGGTGCCCCTCACGCTCACGGCCCCGCCGCCGCCCGGGTGCCCCCGCTGCGGCGCCTCCGGCGCCGTCCGCACCGCCGAGTTCAGCGCCACCGCCTGCAGGTCCCTGTACCGCTGCCGCGCCTGCGGCGAGCCCTTCGAAGGGATGAAGGCCCTGTGAGCGTCCGCTCCTACCCGCTCACCGTGGACCGGGTCGAGCCGCTCACCGGCGACTCGGCCGCGATCACGTTCGCCGTCCCGGACGCCCTCGCCGGTGTCTTCGCCTTCGCTCCCGGCCAGTTCCTCACCGTCGGCCACGGCGCCGAGCGCCGTTCCTACTCGATCTGCGCCCCGGCCGGGGCGCCGCCCCGCATCGGGGTCCGCGAGGTCCCGGGCGGCGCCGTCTCCGGCTGGCTCGTCCGTTCGGTCCGGGCCGGAGATGTCATCGATGTCCAGCCCCCGGCCGGGCGGTTCACCCCCGACCTGACCGCCGGCGGCCGCCACGTCGCGATCGCGGCCGGTTCCGGGATCACCCCCGTGCTGTCGATCGCCGCCTCGGTCCTCGCGGCGTCGCCCGACTCGGAGTTCACCCTCCTGTTCGGCAACCGGCGCAGCAGCACCGTCATGTTCGCCGACGACATCGCCGACCTGAAGGACGCCCACCCGGCCCGCATGAGGACCGTCCACGTCCTGTCCCGCGAACCCCAGGAGATCGAGCTTCTGTCCGGGCGCCTTGACGCCGACCGCCTGAAGGTCCTGCTGCCCTCGCTGGTCAGCGCCGACGACGTGGACCACTGGTGGCTGTGCGGCCCCTACGGACTGGTCACCGGCGCCGCCGCCGTCCTCGGCGAGCTGGGCGCGGACGCCAGGCGGATTCACCGCGAGCTGTTCTGGGTTGAGGACGAGCCGCCGGAGATCGCGGCGCACGAGGAGACCCCCGTGACCGACGGCGCGGCCGTCACCGTCACCCTGGACGGCCGCTCCACCACGTTCACCCTGCCCGCCGGGACCCCGGTCCTGGACGGCGCCCAGCGGGTCCGGCCCGGGATGCCCTTCGCCTGCAAGAGCGGCGTCTGCGGCACCTGCCGGGCCCGGGTCACCGCGGGCACCGCGGTCATGCGCCGCAACTACGCCCTCGAGGGCGACGAGACCGGCGCCGGGTACGTTCTGACCTGCCAGGCCCTGCCCTCATCCGGCGAGCTGGCCGTCGACTACGACGCCTGAGGAGAAGCAGTGACCGGGACGGACCTCGACCCCATCGAGACGGCATCGCTCGACGAACTGCGGGCGCTGCAACTGGAGCGCCTGCGCTGGTCGCTGCGGCACGCCTACGACAACGTGCCGTACTACCGGCGGATGTTCGACACCGCCGCCGTTCACCCGGACGACGTGAAGACCCTGGCCGGCCTGGCGGACTTCCCGCTCACCGACAAGGCGTCCCTGCGCGCCAACTACCCGTTCGGGATGTTCGCGGTGCCGCGCGAGAAGGTGGCCCGCATCCACGCCTCCTCCGGCACCACCGGCCAGCCCACCGTCGTCGGCTCCACCGCCGCCGACATCGACACCTGGGCGAACCTCATGGCCCGGTCGATCCGGGCCGCGGGCGGCCGCCCCGGGCACCTCGTGCATGTCGCCTACGGGTACGGGCTGTTCACCGGCGGCCTCGGCGCCCACTACGGCGCCGAGAGACTCGGCTGCACCGTCGTCCCCGTCTCCGGTGGCATGACCCGGCGCCAGGTCACCCTGATCCGCGACTTCCGGCCCGACATCATCATGGTGACGCCGTCCTACCTGCTGGCCATCCTGGACGAGATGGAACGCCAGGGTTCCGACCCCGCCCGGTCGTCCCTGCGCTACGCGATCTGCGGCGCGGAACCGTGGACCGGCGGCATGCGGGCCGAGATCGAGGCCCGCGCCGGGCTCGACGCCACCGACATCTACGGACTGTCGGAGGTCATGGGGCCCGGCGTCGCCCAGGAATGCGTCGAGACCAAGGACGGCCCGCACCTGTGGGAAGACCACTTCTACCCGGAGATCATCGACCCGGTCACCGGGAAGGTACTGCCCGACGGGGAACCAGGGGAACTGGTCCTCACCTCCCTGACCCGGGAAGCCATGCCGGTCATCCGCTACCGGACGCGGGACCTGACCCGGCTGCTGCCCGGCACCGCCCGCACCATGCGCCGCATGGAGAAGATCACCGGACGCGGCGACGACATGATCATCCTGCGCGGGGTCAACCTGTTCCCGACGCAGGTCGAGGAACTCATCCTGGGAGTGAGCGCCCTGTCGCCGCACTTCCAGCTTCACCTGTCCCGGGACGGCCGGATGGACGCCATGGCCGTGCGGGTCGAACGCCGCCCGGACGCCTCCGCCGGCGACGCGCGCGCCGCGGGGGAGAGGCTGGCCGCTCTGGTCAAGGACACGATCGGGGTCACCGCGGCCGTCACCGTCACCGACCCGGGAACCATTGAGCGCTCGACCGGGAAAATGCGCCGCATTATTGACGAACGCGAAAAATAGGGCAAACACGTAAATGCCCTCTTGTTTCACCGTTAGTGACGTGAGGCCGCTTTCATTCCACTAGATTCCTGCCCCATGGGACTCTTCAACCACAATGAAGCCGAGGACGCCTACAACCAGGTGAACGGCGGCGAGAAGCACGACGGCTCCATCACGCACGAGCTGCTCGCGGGGGCCGCTGGCTTCGAGGCCGTGCACGCGTACGAGAAGCACCGCGAGAAGGAGGGCATCACCGAGCACCACGAGCTCGGTAAGGAGCTCCTCGCGGGCTTCGCCGGCGCCGCCGCCGACAAGTACATCGAGAAGGGCGTCTACGACCACCTCGACAAGGAGAGGGCCAAGAAGGCCTCCCAGGAGCAGGCCGAGTACCTGTGGCAGCAGCGCGAGAACGCCTGAGCGCCGGCTGAGCTGATGTAGCGCGTGGCCCCTGGCGCCGGGCATCCGGTGCCAGGGGCACCCGAAGAAGAGTTCTTCCAACCCGATTTTCCGGGTATGTCAGCTTCGTGATGGCTGAAGAGACCCCGGTGCTGATCGTGGGAGGCGGGCCGGTCGGCCTGACCCTGGCGATCGACCTCGGCCAGCGCGGCGTCGAGTGCGTGCTCGCCGACAAGCGCCCCGCTCCCGGCATGCTGCCCAAGATGGAACGCTGCAACGCCCGCACGATGGAGCACTACCGCCGGCTCGGGATCGCGGACCGGATCCGCGACGCCGGACTGCCGGGCGACGTCCCGATGGACGTGTTCATCTGTGCGGGAAACCTGGCCGCCGACCCGCTCGTGCATCATCCCTACCCGTCGGTCAGCGAACTGGCCGAGCAGTCCCGCGCGGTCAACGACGGCACCTACCCGGCCGAGCCCTACCAGCTGATCTCCCAGTACACCCTGGAACCCCTGCTGCGGGAAGTCGCCGAGGCCACCCCGGGGGTGAGCGTCCGGTTCGGCCTGGAACTCACCGGGTTCAGCCAGGACGACGACGGCGTGACCGCGACTCTGACGGCGACCGACGGCGCGGAGCGCACCGTGCGCGCGGAGTACCTGGCCGGCTGCGACGGTGGCAACAGCACCGTGCGGGCCGCCCTGGGCATCGGGCTCGAGGGAGAGTCGCTGCTGGAGATGCGGCAGGCGCTGTTCCGCAGTGACGACCTGTTCGAGCGCATCCCGATCGGCAAGGGCCGCCACTACCACGTCGCCGACGACAAGAACTCCTTCCTCATCGTCCAGGACGACACGCGGCACTTCTCGCTGCACGCCACGGTGGATTCCGACGATGAGATGCCGAAGCTGTTCGAGTCGATCATCGGCTTCCCCGTCGAGTACGAGACCCTCTACGTCGGCACCTGGCGGCAGCGGCTCATGGTCGCCGAGCGCTACCGCGACCGCCGGGTCTTCCTGGCCGGGGACTCCGCCCACCTGGTCATCCCCACCGGCGGGCTCGGCATGAACACCGGCGTCGGCGACGCCATCGACCTGTCCTGGAAGCTCGCCGCCATCCTCGCCGGCTGGGGCGGCCCGGGACTGCTGGATTCCTACGAGGCCGAACGGCGGCCCGTCGGCCACCGCAACGTCGCCGCCTCCCGGCGTGCCTCCAGCGGCCGGCGCCGCTGGCGAAAACTGTGGAGCCCCGTCATGAAGGAGGACTCGCCCGACGGCGAGCGAGCCTGCCGCGAACTGGCCGAGGTCGCCGACGCCGAGCAGCGCTGGAGCAACGACCTGCTCGGCATCGAACTCGGCTACCGGTACGACGGCTCCCCGCTGGTCGTGCCGGAACCGGGACCGGCCCCCGACCCCGACCAGTTCGCCTACACCCCGTCGGCCTGGCCGGGAACGCACCTCCCGCACGCCTGGCTCGCTGACGGCGCCGCCCTCCAGGACCG
This sequence comes from Streptosporangiales bacterium, assembly GCA_009784565.1. Lineage (GTDB taxonomy): Bacteria > Actinomycetota > Actinomycetes > Streptosporangiales > Streptosporangiaceae > Trebonia. Next base: position 7,929 of record WRBL01000223.1, read on the forward strand.
GATGGGCCCCTGGTACACGATCGCCCGGGTCGGCGACGACGCCCCCGCCGCCGGCCCGCTGGCCTCCCGCCTGGCCCGGCTCGGCGTCCCGGTCCGGATCGTCACCCTCGCCGCCGAACTGCGGTCCCTGCTGGGCGCGGCGCTGCTGCTGGTCCGGCCCGACCTGCACGTCGCCTGGCGCGGCCCGGACATCCCCCGGGACCCGGACCAGGTGGCCCGCGCCGTCACCGGCCTGGCAGTATTACGGCATGGCCCCGACTGCACCCGATGACGTGCCGATCCGGGACGAGTCCATCCGGCTGGGACAGTTCCTGAAGCTGGCCGGGCTCGTCGACTCCGGCGCCGACGCCAAGGAACTCATCGCCGAGGGCGAGGTCCTGGTCAACGGAGAACCGGAGACCCGCCGTGGCCGAGCCCTGCGGATCGGCGATGTCGTGACGCTCGACGGCGAGTCGGCCCGGGTGTCCGCCGACCGGTGAAACGCACCCGAACATAACCGGTAAGTCCTGGCACGATACGGTTAGCCGGTGTGAGCAGGAGTCCGATAGTCGCCATAGCGAACCGTCTTCCGGTCCAGCGAGGCGCGGACGGCTGGGAATTGTCTCCAGGCGGCCTCGTTACCGCTCTCCGGCCGGTGATGTCCGCCTACGAGGGTGCCTGGGTCGGCTGGGACGGCGGCACCAGGGGAATGCCCGAGACCTTGCCGGATTCCGGGGTGCGGCTGCTGCCGATCACCCTGTCCGCATCACAGGTACGCAATTACTACCACGGGCTGGCCAACGCGGCCCTGTGGCCGCTGCTGCACAACGCGATCGAGAAACCGCGGTTCGAGCGGGCCTGGTGGCAGGACTACCAGGAGGTCAGCACCCTGTTCGCCGAACATGCCCTGTCGGCGGCCGAGAACCTTCCGGGGTCGATCATCTGGGTGCATGACTACCACCTGATGCTGGTCCCCCAGCTCATCCGGGACCGGCGCGCCGGCGCGCCGATCGGGTTCTTCCTCCACGTCCCGTGGCCGTCCCCCGACATCTACGCCCGCATTCCCTGGCGGGAACAGCTCCTGCGGGGCCTGCTCGGCGCCGACCTCATCGGCTTCCACACCGAGCACTACCGGGGCAACTTCCTGCGTTCGGTCTCCCGGCAGCTGGCCGGCACCGGCGTGGAAGTGCACGGCACCTCCGTCGTCATGCCGGGCGGGCGGACCGTGTCCACCGCCACCGCGCCCATCTCCATCGACTCCGCCGAGTTCGCGACCTACGCGACCGACCCCGGCACGAAGAAGGAAATGCAGGCCCTCGCGGAGCAGTTCAGCGGCCGCCGCCTGCTGCTCGGCGTGGACCGGCTCGACTACACCAAGGGCATCATCGAGCGGCTCCTGGCCGTGGAAATGCTACTGGAACGACGCCCCGACCTGCGGACCAGCCTGGCGTTCCTGCAGATCGCCGTGCCCAGCCGCGACAACGTGCGCGAGTACCGGCAGCTGCGCACCGCCGTCGAGCAGCACGTCGGCCGGATCAACGGCCTGTATACCGAGCCGGGCTACGACCCGCCCGTGCATTACCTCTACAAGGGCCTGAAGCAGCGCCAGCTCACCGCCTACTACGCCTCGGCCGAGGCCCTGGTGGTCACTCCGCTGATCGACGGCATGAACCTGGTGGCCAAGGAGTACGTCACCGTCCAGAACGCCCTCGGCGGCAGCGGCGCCCTCATCCTGTCCGAGTTCACCGGCTCGGCGGTCGAGCTGTCCCAGGCCGTGCTGTGCAACCCGTTCGACGTCGAGGGGCTGTCCTACCGGATCGAAGACGCCCTCGCCCTGCCCCACGATGCCCGCCGGTCCGCCCTGTCCGCCATGGGCGAGCACGTCCGCGTCCACGACGTGCATCACTGGGTGTCCGGGCAGATCGCCGAGATCACCGCCCACAGCAAGGGCACCTACACGCGCTGACTAGGGTTGGACGCATGGCTGATGAGGCGCGGTCGACCGCGGAACTGATCGTTGAGTGCCTGGAGAACGAAGGCGTGACCCACGTCTTCGGGATCCCGGGCGAGGAGAACATCCGGCTGATCGAGGCGCTGTCGAAGTCCTCCATTGAGTACGTGCTGACCCGGCACGAGCAGGGCGCCTCGTTTATGGCCGAGGTGTACGGGCGCCTGACCGGGAAGGCCGGGGTGTGCTCGGCGACGCTGGGGCCGGGGGCGATCAACCTGCTGCTGGGGGTGGCCGACGCCACCACGAACTCGACACCGGTGATCGCGCTGTCGGCCCAGGTTGGCATGGGGCGCAGCTTCAAGGAGTCTCACCAGGGCGTCGACCTGGTGCCGATGTTCGACCCGGTGACGAAGTGGTCGGCGCTGACCGCCACGCCGGGATCGGTGCCGGAGAGCATCCGGAAGGCGTTCAAGCTGGCGCAGTCCGAGCGGCCCGGCGCCGTGTACCTGGCCGTCCCCGAGGACGTCGAGGACGCCCCGGCGCCGGCCGACCTGCAGCCGCTGCGGGTGAACATCCCCCGCGCCGACGACCCGTCGGCCGAGCAGGTCCGGCGGGCCGCGCAGATCCTGCGCGAGGCCCGCAGCCCGGTCGTGCTGGCCGGGCACGGCGCCGCCCGCGCCGGGGCCGGGCAGGCCCTGGTCCGGTTCGCGCAGGCCCTGAACATCCCCGTCGCCACCACGTTCCACGGCAAGGGGGTCTTCCCCGACGACCACCCCCTCGCCCTGGGAACCGTCGGGTTCATGCGCCACGACTACGTGAACTTCGGCTTCGACACCGC
>WRBL01000224.1 GCA_009784565.1 Streptosporangiales bacterium
CGCAGCCACCGCCGCGGGATGCTCCTGCGGCAGCTGACACGCCGCGCCCGAGGGGCACGAGTTCGGGCGGTGCAGCCATGCGTCCGCGGCCGCGCCGGCCGCCCGTGGTTGACCCTCGACCTGGTCGAGAGCCGAGAGTTCGGGGTGTGGAGAGCGAGATGCTGAGCATTGGCGACATGGCCCGGAGCAGCGGACTGAGCGTGAGCGCCCTGCGGTTCTACGACGGTGCCGGCGTGCTGGTCCCGGCGCGGGTGGATCCGCTGAACGGGTACCGCTGGTACGCCTCCGGGCAGCTCGACGAGGCCCGGTTGCTGGCACGGCTGCGCCGGGCCGGCATGCCGCTGGCGGACATCCGGCTGCTGCTGGCCGGCTGGTCCAGCACCGACACCGAGCTGGTGCGCCGGCTGCTCCAGTCGCATCTGGGACGTCTGGAGCGGGACCTGTCCGATGCCCGCAGGGAGCTCTCCACGGTCCGAGCGCTCCTCGATCACCGGGAGAATCCCATGGCTTCACCTCACACCGCGTCGGTCCGCTTCACCGTCGGCGCGCCCGAACTGGCCGCCGCCCTGGACGCGGTCCGCTTCGCCGCCAGTACCGACCCGGAGCTGCCGATGCTCGCCGGTGTCCTCTTCGACATCGAGCACGGAGGGCTCCACGCCGTCGCCACGGACCGGTACCGGATGGCGGTCGCGCACGCCCGCGGCAGCGGGGACGGCGCGCCTCGTGCGCAGGTCATCGTGCCGTCCCCGCTGGCCGACGCGATGCGCGCGCTGCTCACCGAAGGGGGATCCGTCCAGCTCACCGTCGACAGCGACCACGTGGCCCTGGAAGCGGGAGCCCGGCAGGCGGCCGGCCAGTGCCTCGATCACGACTTCCCCGACTACCGCCGGCTCGTCCGCCTGCCGGCGGGGACGCGCGCCCGCGTCGACGTCCCGGCTTTCCGGGAGGCGCTGGCAACCGGGCCCGTCCGTACCGCCGAGGTGACCGAGCCGGGTGCTGCTCCCCGCGACCTCAGCGTGCTCAAGGTGACGGACGACGGTACGGTCGCCGTCTGCGCGGACGGCGACGACGACGCGGACAGGATCGCCGTCGACCGCGCGTTCCTGCTGGACGCCCTGGCCGCCGGAGCCCGGGACCAACTGGTCCTGGAATTCCGCGCCTCCACCGCGCCCATGGCGATTCGCCGGACGGACAGCGAGGACACCTTCTCGATCCTGATGCCCGTCCGCCTGGACGACTGAATCCTGGACCACTGGATCCTGGACAACTGGCTTCCGGACAACTGACCTTCATGACCGCGGCCGTGGCGGAACCGGCGTCCAGTAACCGCGGCCGCGGTGTCAGTCTGCTGACGTAGCCTTCCCCCCACCGCACGCCGACCGGGAGGACCAAGAGCGTTGACCGAGCAGGCCACTTTCCCGCTGCCTTTTCAGGCGTCCCGTTCCCTGTCGTTCGCAACACCCCGGACGTTGCGGGAACTTGAGATGATGCAGTGCAGCGCCCGCATCCGGGAGAAGCCGCGGTGGTTCGACAAGAGGAACGACGCCGACATCGTCTCCCGGTGGACGCGGGAGGCCGTCGCCCAGGGACTCACCGAGGCGCAGGTCCGTTACGTCCTTGCCGAACTCGCGCACTACGCCGCGCTGCGGGACGGACGGACCGGCGTCGAGGTGTCCGCGGTCGACGGGGTGTGGCAGTCGGACACGCTGGTCGACGACGAGCTCAGGTCGCGGTTGCGCGAGGCGGTCCGGGTCCTGGAAGAGGTCCCCGAAGCGGAACGGGACTGGCATCCCGGGTCCGGCGGGCAGGTGCTGGACCTGGTCCATCCCTCACTGTTCTGCCTGGTGAAGGAGGCGAGCGGCGCCCCCGAGCGGGCTTGGCAGAACCCGACGGACCGCTACTCGACGTACGAGTTCTCGGAGCGGTTCCAGTGGCTGCCCACGGACGTCGATGTCAGTGCCGACGGCGAGGTCGCCTTCCGTTCGTACGTCAACAACGTCCACCCCGAGGCCCACCGCGAACTGGCCGCCGTGCTGCCGGACGTGTTCGCCCGCCTGCGTCCGCTGCTGGAGAACGTGCTCACCGACCTGCGCCACCCGCGGCCGCTGCGGATCGAGGCCGATCCCTACGGGTGGTACGACTCGGAACCCGAGTCGCCGGACAAGTCCTCCTACAGCGATGCCAAGGAATATGCGGAGGCCAGCCGCGCATGGGAGGAGGCCATGGACGACTGGTGGGAGAACCGCCGCCCGGTCGTCCCGGACGCCCCGGCCTTCACCCCGCCGGAGGTGCCCGACGCGTCCGCCCGGGTCGACCTGCGCGGCCGCCGGCTCCAGGTCATCGTCAAGCTCGCCACCATTCATCTCACCCCGGACAAGCCCGAATACCCCGGTGGTTCCTGGCATGTCGAAGGGATGATGAACGAGCGGATCGTCTCGACCGGCATCTACTACTGGGACAGCGAGAACATCACGGAGAGCCGGCTGAGCTTCCGGGCGGCCCTCGACGACCCGAACTACGAGCAGAACGACGACAACGGGCTGCGCGAGGTCTACGGCCTCGAGGACGAGGACTCGCTGAACCAGGTACTGGGATCGGCGTCGACCCCGGCGGGCCGCTGCCTGGCGTTCCCGAACCTCCTGCAGCACCGCGTCGGCCCGTTCCGCCTCGCGGACGGCACCCGCCCGGGGCACCGCAAGATTCTCGTGTTCTTCCTGGTCGACCCGTCGCAGAACATCGTCTCGACCTCCGACGTGCCACCGCAGCAGCCATGGTCCGACACCTCGACCATGACACTCGAACAAGCCCGGGCCTACCGCGAACAGCTCATGCACGAACGCAAGTTCTTCGTCGACGAGCACAACGAGCAGCTCTACGAGCGGGAGTTCTCCCTCTGCGAGCACTGAGGCTGCCGCCTGACGGGCGGCCGCCCCCAACCGCGGCCCGGTGACGTCGCTCCACGCACCGGGCCGCATCCGTGCCGCTCCCCCGGCCCCCCAGGCCGTGATCGAGGTCCTGCCGGGCGGATCAGTAGAGCGCGTCGCCGATGTCGATCGCCGCTTCGTTGAAGCCCGTGGTGAGCCCGCCGGTCTTGCCGCGGTACAGGCGTACCTGGCTTTCCGGGAGGGGGCTGTCGCTGCCCTTGCCGTTGGCCGTGGCGATCAGGTCGGGATGGCCGTCGTAGTTCTCGTCCCCCGCACCGATCAGCGTGATGTAGGGACGCCAGCCGGCGGTGCCGATCATCGTGCGGGTACCGAAGGCACCCTTGCCGGTGCCGGGGTAGAGCCACAGGCGGCCGGTCGTGTCGCTGGCGATGAGGTCGTTGTGGTGGTCACCGTTGAGATCGCCGGGGGCGGCGAGGGCGATCATGGCGTTCCAGCCCGGACCGACGCGGTGGCGGGTGCCGAACGTGCCTTTGCCGGTACCGGGGTACATCCAGAGGGTTCCGGTCTTGTCGCGGGCCACCAGGTCACCCTTCCCGTCACCGTTCAGGTCACCCGTCGCCTGGACGGCGCTCATGGTGTTCCAACCGGGGCCGACGGACCGGCGAGTGCCGAAGGCGCCCTTGCCGTTGCCGGGGTACATCCACAACTGGCCCGTCGTGTCGCGGGCCAGGAGGTCCTCGGCGCCGTCGCCGGTGAGATCGCCGTGCCGGGTGAGTGCGGTCATGGCGTTCCACCCGGGCCCGATCAGATGGGCGGTGCCGTCGCCGTTCAGGAACCACAGTTTGCCGCTGTACGTGCGGTTCAGCAGGTCGGGTGTGCCGTCGCGGTTCAGGTCACTGAAGGTCTGCGCCGGCCGGCTGACGCCCGGGTGGTAGTACGGGTCCGTCCACGAGAGGGGTTCGGGCGCACCGCCGCACTGCCGCTCCGTGTGGGCCCAGTTGACCGAGCCGAGGTTGTGGACCAGGGGGGTGTTCCCCTCCCGGTAGTACGAGAGGTCGGTGCCGAAATCCTTCCCGACCAGCTCGAGGAAGACGTCGTTGATTCCGGCGACGTAGTCGGGCTTGCTGTACAGGCAGGCCATCTCGAAACCGGTGCGGTTGTAGACCGAGACCGCCCGCTTGGACCAACTGCCCAGCGAGGACTGCGGCGTGGTGTACGACACCATCGCCCCGCCGCCGGCCACACCGTCGAACACGCAGAACCTGCCCTTCGGGCAGCGCTCGTACCCCACGGCGGCATGAACGGGTGCCACGGAGGCCGCGGCGAGGCCCAGGGCGGCGACAGCCGTCACGAAGGCAGCACGAAGTGATGCGCGCAAGAGATCCCCCCAGGGAACGTTCGCCGGCAGCAGCCGGCGTGATCCGCGCACCGTAGCGTCCGAAGGTGAACGGCCCGTGTCCGGCGCCTACTTGTCCGGAAGTCCCTCTCCTGGCTCCGGTCAGCCGGGACGCTTCGGCACCAGGTACTCGTCCAGCGGCTCGGGCCGGCCGGGCGAGGTGTGGGCGACCGGGCAGGTCGCGGCGGGGGCGCGGTGGAGGAAGGCGGGGCGGAGGTCGGGGTCGGGGGGATCGTAGTAGCGGTGGAAGACGGCGGTGGCCGAGCCCGACAGCGGCGGGACGATCCAGCTCCAGTCGGTCGGGACGGGGCGTCCGTGCCGGCCTTCACGCTCCACGTGCGCGAGGAACCGGGTGGATTCGGTGTGGTGGTCGGCGATGGTCACGCCGGCCTGGTCGTAGGAGTGGAGGACGGCCGCGTTGAGTTCGACCAGGGCCCGGTCCCGCCACAGGGTACGGTCGCTGGCGGTGTCGAGGCCGAACAGGGCGGCGACGGTGGGCAGCAGGTCGTAGCGGTCGGCGTCGGCCAGGTTGCGCGAGCCGATCTCGGTGCCCATGTACCAGCCGTTGAACGGCGCCGCCGGGTAGGTGACCCCGCCGATCTCCAGGACCATGTCACTGACGGCCGGCACCGCGTACCAGCGCAGGCCGAGCGCGGCGAACTCCGGGTGCCGCGGATGAGTCAACGGCACTTCGAGCACGGCGTCCTCGGGTATCTCGTAGAACTCCGGGCGCCGCCCGCCGCCGGGCTGCACCAGCAACGGGAGTACCTCGAAGGGGGTTTCGCCGCCCTTCCACCCCAACTCCTTGGCCAGTTCCACGCGCTGCGCGCTGCGCGGGTCGTCGGCGTAGCGGACCAGCTGCTCGCCCAGCAGGGTGGCCGCCGGGCGGCCGGGCCGGTCCGGCGCGAACACGCTGATGACCGGGCGGATACGGCCCCCGTTGGTCGCCAGCCGGAGGTGCTCGAAGCACTGCTCGGCGATGCCGTCCGGGTCCTCGACGTGCCGCATGTCGCGCACCGTCATGTTGTTCCAGTACAGGCGGCCGATGCAGCGCGCCGAGTTGCGCCACGCCACCCGCGCGCCGAAGGCCAGTTCCTCCGGGGTGTGCACGTAGGTGCCGTACCGCTCCACCTCCCCGGCGACCTCCGCGAAGCGCCGGTGCGGGTCGCCGGCAGCCGGATTCTCCGCGGCGAACTGCCGCAGGAAGACCGCCGCGGCCTCCAGTACGGCGTCGGGCGCGAGCGGGTGGCGGCGGGCGAGTGGGGTGGTACCGGAGAAGTGCACAGGTGGTTCTCTCCTGCTCGGGGAGTCGGTGCTCACGGCGCCGTACCGTCCGGGGCCGGAACGCTCACTCGGGGTCCTGATCGCTGGTGCGCCGGGACTGCAGGGCGGCCTCCAGCGCGGGGACGTCGAACGGATCGAAGTGGATCCGGTCCTGGGGGATGCCCTGCCGGGCCAGGGTGCTGACCGCCTGGGTGACCATGTCGACCGGGCCGGACAGGAAGGCCTCGTGCTGGTACCAGGGCCCGAACTCGCCCAGGACCTGCGGCAGTGAGCCCTCCAGCCCGGCGATCCGCTCGTGCGAGACCGCGGCCCGTACCGAGAGCCAGTGGTGGCGCTGGGACATCCGGAGCATGTCGTCGAGCCCGTAGAGTTCCTCGGCCGTGCGGGCGCCGACGAACACGTCCACGTACCGCTGGATCCCGTTGCGGGCGGCCTGTTCGACCAGCGCGCGGATCGGGGCCATCCCCGTTCCCCCGGCGACGCACACCACGTTCCGGTCGCTGGAGGGGTCCAGCGTCATGTCGCCCTGCGTGGGCCCGAGTCGCACCACGTCGCCGGGCCGGGCGTTGTACACCAGCGCCCTGCTGACCTGGCCCCTGGTGACCGCGCGCACGTGGAAGGTGACGGTGTTGTCCGGACGCGGGGCGTGCGCGGGCGAGTAGTAGCGCCAGGCCCTCGGCCTCCAGGGCGTCTCCATGCTCGCGTACTGGCCCGCCGTGTACGGATACGGGGCGTCGGGCCGCACGGTGATCTCGGCGATGCCGTGGCCGCGGTGCACATGGCCGACGACCTCGGCCTGCCAGACCGCGGGCCGGGTGCGGGCGTCCTCGTCGGCCGCGTGCATCATGACCTGGGCGACGATGCCGTAGCCGTGCGTCCACGCCGCGGCCACCTCCGGGCTCCACACCTCGCCGGCGTAGCGGGCCAGCGCGTCCAGCAGACACTCGCCCACGGCGGGGTAATGGCCGTGCAGCGCCCCGAACTTGCGGTGGTCCTGGCCCAGGCGGCTGCAGAACCGTATGAGGTTGTCCGGATCGTCGACCAGGTCCACGATCCGCAGCAGACCGCGCAGCAGGCGGTCGCGCTGGGTGTCCATGTTCTCGGGAAACAGGGCGCGCACCTGCGGATAGCGCGCGAACAGGATGGCGTAGAAATACACCGTCATCTCGCCGGCGACCGGCGCGACCACGGACACGCTGGCACGCATCCGCGCGATTTCGTCGTGCGTCAGCGGTGCGAGCCTGGGCAGCGGTCTGGGCGGCCCGGGCGGTCTGGGCGACCCCGGGCGGTCCGCCGGCGGCGGAGCGGCGGGTGCTGACGCGCTTGCCTGTCCTGATGCCGGCGGGGAGGGATCGGTAGCCCCCTTGCCCGAGCGTCTATTGCCTCCCAGCGGAGAACGTGGGGATATTTTCACCGGGTACCGCGCAGTTCACAGGGATTCATCATCAGCGCAAAGGGAAAGTCGTGGTCAGGGCGGTGGGGCTCATCGGCCACCGCCGCCCCGCTGAAATGGGGACTTTCGGGAAGAGGTCGTTGACGGCGTGCAATCCGCTTGTCGAGTTGTGAGGTTCGGACAGGTCGGACGCCTGGTCAGGGCGACGTGCCGACCGCGCGAGACGACCGTCCGACCTCGGGCGAGGGCACGCTGACGTGCGGTCATACGGTCACGCGATCGTGCGAGAGGCGATTCGACGTCGACGGCAAGCCCCTCTGATCCCCGCCGTCCGGGACCGGCCCGACAAGGACGCGTTCACCCTAATACAAAAACTTCACACGTCAACCGCAGGATGTGCGCAGCGTTCAAGCGATCTCCAATGATCAGGACCCGTCAGTTCGGTGCCGTTCACGATCAGCCGGGCGCATATCCGGCCCGGAAGCGTCCCGAATCGACCGAGATAGCGCCGCACCGCCGTACTTCGGCGGCGGAAGCCGATTTCGTCGGCGATCTGCCGTCTTATGCGTGCATCGGAAACGAGGGCGATCCGGCGGAATCAGAAACCGGCGGCGAAGCCGTCATGCAGAATTAGTTGACCAATTGACAGGAGTGAAAGTGATCTGTCCTGGTAAATCTGGATAACCAGGACAGGCCGACCGAAGGGGGATACGGGTGCGCGAGTTCGACGCGGCGCAGGTGCAACAGCTGCTGTCCGGGCCGAAGTTCACCGACGAGCCGGCCGAACGCCGATGCCCTGCCTGCGGCGCCCGGGCGGTGCGGACGTACGTCCATCGCCGCGTCGGCCCCCACCGCACCGTCCGGATCACCTCCATGTGGTGCGCGTCCTGCCGACGGCACAAGGGGTGGACGGGGCCCGACGAGGGGCCCGCCTTCGACGACCCGCTGCTCCAGCTCCCCGACGCGGCCCGGGCGGACCTCCTGGGCGACCTGGAGGCCCTGCTCGCCCGTCTCGACCAGCTGTGGGACGCGGGGCGGCTCCCCCAGACGTTCCAGCGCTGAGCCGCACGCGGGCCAGCGCGGGCACTCCCGCCGCCGCGCCGCCGGCCGGAACGGGGAACCGGTCACCTGTTCGAGGACGGCGCGCGTCGTGCGGCTGGCGGGCGGGATGACGTGGCCGCCCCGGGCCGGGGACGCGCCCGCGTCGCCGGGACGGCCGAGGGCCCGCAAGCGGGGCGGGCCGGGGGCGCCTAGGTTGGGGCGAGGGAGGGGGTGACCCACGCCCTGGACGCTGCCCGGGAGGCACGGACATGACCGAGAACCGGCCCTACATCGACTACGAGAACCTTCCGGCCCCGCAGGAAGGCTTCGTGGCCACCCTGTTCATCACCGTCCGCAGCGTCGCGCGCTCGCGCGACTTCTACTCCAAGGTGCTGGGCGGCACGGTCGTGCTGGAGGAGAACCCGTGCATGGTGAAGCTCGCCAACACGTGGATCCTGATGAACCCCGGCGGCCCGCCCACTCCCGACAAGCCCGGCATCAGCGTCGTGGACTACGAGCCGGGCGACACCACGTCGATCTTCCTCAACCTGCGCGTGGCCGACATCGACGCCTGCTACCGCCTGTGGAGCGACCGCGGCGCGCAGTTCGTCACGCCGCCGATCGACCGCGGGGCGGAGACCCGCTGCTACCTGCGCGACCCCGACGGCTACCTCATCGAGGTCGGCCAGTCCACGGGCCTGCTCTCCGGGCACCTGGCCGCGAAGCGCCCCGAGGACCTTCCCGGCTGAGGCCGGGTCCGACCCGGACCCCCCTTCCGGCCTCCCGCCGAGCCGGCCCTATTGTCGGCCCGAGCAGCGTCAGCACGGCGCTGACCTGCGCGGGAAGGAGGGGAGCGGTGCGGAGGACGCGACGTCCCGGGCGACTCCGGGGCGCCACGGGCACGCGGCGGCGGTGGAAATTCGTCTGGGTCGCACTCGTCGGGCTGCTGCTCGTCGGGCTCGGCGGCGTCGCCGAGTACCGGCAACTGGCGGATCCCGGCGTCGACCTGACCGTCCTGCGGGACGACGGGCAGGGGCACTGCACCGTGCGGTGGACCGATCCGCTGGACGGCCGGGCACGGCAGGGACCCTTCGCCTGCGACTCCGACCGCGTCCCCCTCCTGCGGGACCGGGAGTACGGCTGGGAGGTGTCGTACTGGCCGTGGCGTGGGGACCTCTACAACGCCGACGGTGTCGGCACACGCGCCTACGACGTCATGATCGGGCTGACGCTGTCGGGGCTCGCCCTGCTGCTCGTGGCCGGCGCCGGCGGGACGGTCCGGATCGCCCGCGGCCGGCGGGCCAGGGCCGGTGCGGCGGCGGGAAGGATCGTCACGCCACGATGGCCGGCGCCTCGTGGGCACGGCAGGAGGGGGGTCTCACCGCGCGTGAAGACCGGTCTCCTGCTGGCCGGTGGCGCTGTCGCCCTCACCGTGAGTGGCGGCCTGTTCGGGGTCGAGCTGCCCGACGCCCGGCAGCGGGAGAAGGACTTCCGGGCTGCCGTCCCTTGCCCTGCGACCGCGACAGCTACGACCGCGACCGTTCCGGACGCAGCCGCTTCGGACGCCGCCGCGTCGGATGCGGCCGCATCCGGCGCGACCGCTGCCGGCGCGACGGACCCGGACTGCCTGAGCACCGAGCGGTTCACCGTGAAGAAGGTGCACATCCACCGAGGGAGGGACGCGTCCTACACCGCCGATCTGGCGGGACCGGGGTCCGCATCCGTCAGACGGGTCCATTTCGGCGGTGACCGCCCTCTGCTGCACCGGCTGCATCCCGGGGACACGGTACGCGGCACGCTGTGGCGCAGCGGCGTCGTCGCAATCGCCTCCGATGACGGCACGACCCGTCAGGCCACGTCGGCCGATCCGACCGGTGATGTGTCCGGGACCGTCGTCGGCGGCATCGTCCTTGCCGTCATCGGTACCGGTCTCGCGGTGCTCGGCGGGTGCTCGGCGTACCGGATCCTCAAGGGGAGGATCGTCTGACGGCGGAGTTGGGGACCCGCGGACGCGGGTCGGCCTGGCCCCCCTTCGAGGGGCCAGGCCGTAGGGCGGTGCGGGTGCAGCGGTCAGCAGGCGCCGAGGTCCTGCCAGACGCCCCATTCGCCGGTGGTGCCGGGCTCCTCGCCCTGGGTCCACCACTTGGCCTGCCAGTTGTGGCCGTTCCACGAGACCGTCTGGCCGCCGGTGTAGATCTGCGAGGAACTCCAGGAAGCGGTCGTGCAGGTCCCGCCGCCGCCTCCGGTGGTGCCGCCGGTCGTCGTGCCACCGGTCGTGGATCCGCCGGTCGTGCCACCGGTCGTGGACCCGCCGGTCGTCCCACCGGACGTGCCGCCCGAACCGCCCGCCAACTTCAGGAACGTGTCCGTGAACGCCAGGCTGTTCTGGCTGATCTCGCTGCACGTGGGCAGGGAGTTGGCGGTGCCGCTGCACGGCTGGTCGCGGTTGACCGACCAGAACGCGAGCCGGCCGACGCCGTTCTGCGCGGCGAAGGTCTCCACCGTCTGGGCGTCCGCCAGGGTGAACGTCGAACCGTCGTCGTTCTTGCCGATCATCGGGGTGATCCCGAGGTTGGCGTAGGTGTAACCGGAGTCGACGGACTGCATCTGGGACAGCGTGGCCTGGGCCGCGGAGACCGAGCCCTGGCCCATCTCGGTGCC
>WRBL01000225.1 GCA_009784565.1 Streptosporangiales bacterium
CCCGTTTCCGAAATCGATGCATATCCCCGAAGGACACCCTAGACCGTCCACCCGCCCGTTCGCGGGCCGCCGCGCCGGCCGGCCAAGATCGAAAACCCTTTCAAACCTATTTATCCCGAACGGATCTTCGCCGCCTCCCATATCCGACGTTCTCGAACGCGCTCAACGCCGGAAGCGGCGGTCAGTGCGACTCGCGCAGGAGGTCCCTCAGCCCCGTCTCGAAGTCGATGTGCTCGCCTTCGGCGGCCGCCGGCACGAGGGCGTAGGTGCTTCGCAGGAAGCTCCTCACGCCCCTGGCCGGAATCTCGAACCGCGCCGTCCCGGACGGGGAGGAGATCTCCAGGTGCAGCACGCGGCGGAAGCCGGTCCGCTGCCCGGGCGAGGACCATACCCGGACGTCCCCGAGGCCGGCCGCGCCCTCGAGGCCCTGGGCCAGCAGTTCCCTGGCGAAGGTCCACTCCACCCGCTCGCCCCGGCCGACGAAGAAGGCGACCCGGACGGCGTAGGGGCTCCTGGCCGTGTAGAACAGGCCGGCCGACAGCGGCACGGCCGGCTTCCCCGGGGCAATGAGCCGGATCTTGATCTCCGCTGACACCACGCCGCTGCTGTTCATTTCTTGTCCACCATCCCGTCGTATCCCGTCTTCGCAATCCGTGTACGGGAGTGAAAACCGAGCCGGACGGGAAGTCATTTCCGGTTTTATATAACAAGCTTATATAGACTGCAATCGTTTGCAGAACAGCACGAAGACCCGGGGCGGCCATCAGCCGCCCCGGGCGCAACGCGAGGAAAAGTGGTGTCAGGAAGCCTGGCGGAAGAGGTCCGCGAGAGCCGCGTCGATGTCGATATGCTCGGTTTCCTGGCTCGCCGGGACCAGCCGGTAGGCCTCGCGGAGGAAGTCCGCGACCTCACGGGACGGGACCTCGAACCCGGCCCGGCCGTACGGTGAGGAAAGCTCCATGTTCAGCATCGCGCCGCGGACCGCGTCGGCCGACGGCCACAGCCTGACGTCGCCCAGGCCCACCGGGCCGTCGATGCCCGACGACAGCAGGTCCCGGCCGAGCGTCCATTCCACCGGCGAGTCCAGGCCGACGTGGAACGCGATCCGGACCGCGTACGGGTCGGCCGCGGAGTAGAAGAGGCTGCCCATCAGGGGCACGACCGTCTTCGTCTCGGGGACGATGAGCCGCCACTCGAGTTCGGCCGTCACCACGCCACCGCCGCTGTTCATCGCATACGCTCCTTCCCCGTCACAGCGCCTGGCGGAGAAGCTCCTCCAGGCCCTTCTCGAAGTCGAGGTGCTCGCTCTCGCCGCCCTTGGGCACGACCTGGTACGTGCGGCCGAGGAACTCGGTCACCTCGCGGATCGGGGCCTCGAACAGCGCCTCGCCGTACGGGGAGATGAGGTGCAGGTTCAGCACGGTCCCGGTCAGGCCGCTGGCCGACCGGCCGGACGGCCAGGCCTTGACGTCGCCGTCGCCCGCCGCGTCCTCGGCTCCCGAGGCCAGCAGGTCGCGGGCGAAGGTCCACTCCACCGGCTCGTCCATGCCGACGTGGAACGCGATCCGGACCGCGTACGGGTCATCGGAGGAGTAGTAGAGGCTGGCCACCAGCGGGACAACCGTCTCCTCGGGGACGACGAGCCGGAGCCCGAGTTCAGCCGAGACCGTACAGCCGCTGTTCATCCTTTACGTAACCTTTCCCGTGGGTTCTCGTCCCGTGCCGGACACGAGAACCTTCGCGCCCCGGAATGCATTCCGAGCTTATATAAATGCCTTATGTGGCTTCCGCCACAATCGATTGCACCTTGAGGCGGCCGGACATGCCGGCCGCGACGGCGCGCGGCCCCTTAGCGCGTTTCGCGCAGCAGGTCCGCCAGTTCCGCGTCGACGTCGACGTGCTTGCCTTCCTGACCCTCCGGCACGACCTCATAGGTGCGCTGGAGGAAGTCGGTGACGTCCCGGACGGGCGCCTCGAAGCTCGCCGCGCCGTGCGGGGACGAGATCTCGATGTTGGCCACGACCCCGGTGAACCCGCCCCGGGAGTTGACGGACGGACAGATCTTCACGTCGCCCTCGCCCGCCGCGGCCGACATGCCCGCGGACAGGAGGTCGCGCGCGAAGGTCCACTCCACCGGCTCGTCGAGACCGACGTGAAAGCCGATGCTGACCGCGTAGGGGTCGCCGGAGGAGTAGGACAGGCCCGCCACCAGCGGGACGATCAGATCCTCCGCGTCGTCCCGGACCACGAGCCGCAGTTCCACTTCCGCCGAAACCGTGCTGCCGTTCATCGCTGTGCACCCTTCCCCGTAGGTTTCCGTGCGCTTGCACTGAGTGAGAACCAGCCCGGACCGAGATACATTCCGAGCTTATATAAGTTTCTTATGTGGCCTCGGTCGCAACCGTTTGCCAGAACAGGCACGACTGACTAAAACCAGGTGAGAACAGTTAGACGCCCCAGACTGCTCAACCCGAGGGGAGCAGGGAGACACTGGTCAAACAGACCTGGCAACCTGATCATTCCCGGCCGGGACCAGAAATTTCGCAAGCCCCGGACCTCAGCCGAGACGGCGCACGGGAACGTCGTAGGACTGGGCCAGCTGCTCCACTTTGTCGTAGCCGTGCCGGCGGGCCATCGCGACCGCGATCTCCGCCGCGCACCGGGCGTCGGCACTGGCCTCATGATGGCGGGCGAGCAGGACGCCGAACTCGGCCGCCACGTCCGGCAGCCGGCGGGACGGCATGTCGCACATCCGCCGCGCCAGGGCGAGCGTGCACAGGTAGTCGACAGCGGGCACGGGAAGCCCCTCGGCCGCGCACGCGTACCGCAGGACGCTCATGTCGAAGGGGGCGTTGTGGGCGATGAGCACGTCGTCGCCGACGTAGCTCTGCAGCCACGGACCGACCCGGCGCCACGGCGGGGCACCCGCCACCATGTCCGCCGTGATGCCGTGTACCTCGATATTGGCCCAGTGGAATTCATCGTGCCCGTCGGGCGGCCGCACCAGCCCTCCGGCCTGATCCGCGATCCGCCCGTCCCGGACCTTCACCAGCCCGACCGCGCAGACGGACGCCCGGCTCGAGTTCGCCGTCTCGAAGTCGATAGCGGTGAAGTCCAAACTCATCCAACATGGTCTACCAGTTTCCCGCTCACCGGACGGGCTGTTTTTCCCCATTCGTAACGCTGACCCCGACCGCGTCGGTCTCGGGCGGGCGGCGGCGCAGCCACAGCGACAGCAGCGTCAGCGGTATCACGAGGCCTCCGATGCCGTACACCGCGAACGACCCGAACCCGTCAACATGCCCGACCAGCCATCCGAAGTTCTGGCCGAAGAACCCCGTCACGAACGTCAGGGGCAGGAAGATCGTCGACAGGACCGTGAGCCGTTCCATCGTGGTGTTCTGCTGGAGGCTCACCCGGGTCTGCTCCACCGACAGCACGGCGATGTTGGCCTGCAGCACCGAGGCGAGCAGTTCCCGCTGGGCGGCGACTTCCTCATTGCACTGGAGGACATGGTCCTGAACGTCACGCAGGTAGGGCTGCAACTGCGGGGCGGTGAACTCCCGCATGACCGTGTTCATCACGGCCAGCAGCGGATGCACGGCCCGGTAGAAGTCAGTGGCCTCGCCGCGCAGCGAGTAGATCCGCTCAGTCGGCGCGACCGTACCGGAGAACACGGTGGCCTCGATCTGGTCGATGTCAGTCTCCAGGCCGGCGATGACCGGCAGATAGTCGTCGACGACCTGGTCCAGGATCGCCCACAGCGCCGAGGGGCTGCCCAGCTCCAGGAGTTCCGGCCGCTGTTCCAGCCGCTGCCGCGCCCCGCGCAGCCCGCTGGCGGCTCCCCTGCGCACCGCGATCACGAACGACGGGGCGAGGAAGACGCTGATCTGGCCGAACTGGACCTCCTCGGCGGCGTCGTCGTAGCGGGCGGTGCGCAGCACGACCAGCCGGACACCGCCGTCGTAGGTCTCAAGCTTCGGCCGCATATGCACGCTCTGCGCGTCCTCCACCGCCAGCTCGTGCAGGCCGAATGCGGCCTGCACCTCAGACAGCTCGTCGCCGTCCGGCTGGTACAACCCGAGCCAGGTGAAGCCGCGTTCCTTACTGAGAGCCGCCGCCTCCTGGACGGACACCGCGCCATCGACGTGCCTGCGGCCGTCCCGATAGTGCGCGCAGTCAATGATCACCGCGGGTCCTCCCACTCTCAATTCGGTTGCCGTGCCGGCGGAAGCCCCCCGATGATAGATGCCCGTGGGCCACCTGGAACTCTCGCATGCGGACTATTACCTGCCGGACGGGCGGCTGCTGCTGTCCGACGCCGGCTTCCGGGTCGGGCAGGGCGATCACGCGGCCCTCGTCGGCGCCAACGGCGCGGGCAAGAGCACGCTGCTGAAGATCCTGTCGGGCGACCTGAAGCCGGACACCGGGACCGTCACCACCAGCGGCGGCCTGGGCGTCATGCCGCAGTTCGTGGGATCGGTGCGGGATGACCGGACCGTCCGCGACCTGCTCGTCTCCGTCTCCCGGGCCGCCATCCAGGCGGCGGCGAAGGCCGTGGACGACGCCGAGCTGGCGATCATGGAGCGCGACAGCGAGGCCGACCAGATGCGCTACGCCCAGGCCCTGGCCGACTGGGGCGACGCGGGCGGCTACGAGGCCGAGACCATCTGGGACATGTGCACCATGGCCGCGCTCGGCATGCCGTATGAGAAGGCGCAGTGGCGGGACGCGAACACCCTGTCGGGCGGCGAGCAGAAGCGCCTGGTCCTGGAGGCCCTGCTGCGCGGCCCCGACGAGGTCCTGCTCCTGGACGAACCCGACAACTACCTGGACGTGCCGGGCAAGCGCTGGCTTGAGAACCAGATCAACGAGACGCCGAAGACCGTCCTGTTCGTCTCCCACGACCGGGAGCTCCTGGCCCGGACGGCCAAGAAGATCATCAGTGTCGAGCCCGCCCCCGGCGGCTCCGACGTGTGGGTGCACGGCGGCGGCTTCGCCACGTTTCACGACGCGCGGCTGGAACGGTTCGCGCGGTTCGCCGAACTGCGCCGCCGCTGGGATGAGAAGCACGCCCAGCTCAAGCGCCTGGTCCTGGATATGCGCCAGTACGCGGCCAACAGCGACGCGATGACATCCCGGTATCACGCGGCGCAGACCCGGCTGCGCAAGTTCGAGGAGGCGGGCCCGCCGCCCGAACCGCCCCGCCGGCAGGACATCACGATGAGACTGCGCGGCGGCCGCACCGGCGTCCGCGCCGTCACCTGCGAGAACCTGGAGCTGTCCGGGCTGATGAAGCCGTTCAGCCTGGAGGTGTTCTACGGCGAGCGGGTCGCGGTTCTCGGTTCGAACGGCTCCGGCAAGTCGCACTTCCTGCGGCTGCTCGCCGGGCAGGAGGTCAGCCACGCCGGGGCCTGGAAACTGGGTGCCCGCGTGCTCCCCGGCTACTTCGCCCAGACCCACGCGCACCCGGAGCTGGAAGGGCGGACTCTCACGGGCATCCTGTGGGAGCTTCACGCGAAGGACCGCGGCGCGGCGATGAGCGTGCTGCGCCGCTACGAGCTCGAACAGCAAGGCGATCAGCTCTTCGGCCGCCTGTCGGGCGGGCAGCAGGCCCGGTTCCAGATCCTGGTACTGGAACTGCAGGGCTCGACCGCTCTGCTGCTCGACGAGCCGACCGACAACCTCGACCTGGAGTCAGCCGAGGCTCTGCAGGCGGGCCTGGAAGCCTACGAGGGCACGGTCCTCGCGGTCACCCACGACCGCTGGTTCGCGCGTTCCTTCGACCGTTACCTGGTCTTCGGTTCCGACGGCCAGGTCCGCGAGACCCCGGAACCGGTCTGGGATGAAACCCGGGTCCAGCGCAAGCGCTGAAGCGGTCAGAACTTGTCCGTGGCGAGGGTGACCGGGAAGGCGCCCGCCGGGATGATCACGGGTTCGCCGAACGCCGTAACGCGCCGGACCAGGTACTCGGAACCTTTCGGTTCGGTGTAGAGAGTGCAGACGCGCTGCGCCGAATCAACGATCAGCAGGACCGGCACTCCGCCCCGGGCGTACCCCGCCGCCTTCCGGTAGTCCCGCTGCCGCTTTCCGACGCGATCTCCCGACACGACCTCCAGCGCGAACAGGCACTCGGACGCGGGAAACTCCCATGCTTCCGTTCGGAGAACTTCCACCGGCCAGCGTGCCAGGTCCGGCACATACGCGTCCTCGTCGGGTTCGACGAGGAGCGTGGTGTTCTCGTACAGGTTCTTGATGCCCCGGCTGGCGAAAGCATCCCGGACGAACTGAATAATCAGCGCATGGCGCCCAGCCGGGGTGGCGGCGTTCACGATGACCTCTCCCTCGATCACCTCAGCGTGTACGCCGCTGGGCAGCATCTCGTAGATGTCATGCGCGCTCACCATGTCCTCAAGGATAGGCCCGCGCATAGTCAGAGTCACGGGAATGACGTTACACGATTTTAGTCGACTATGCACTTTATAGGTCGCATCTGGACGGCTGGTAGATCCCGGACGACGGCAGGTGTACGGCAACCCCCTGCGGGCAGCATGGCAGCTGAACGTGTCACCGCAGCTTAAGAGGGAGACCGTATGTCCAAGCCACCGCTTCCCGAGGCCGTCGTCACCATGCTGCGCAAGCCGAATCCAGCGGTCATCACGACCTTGCGATCGGACGGCCAGCCGGTGTCCGCCGCCACCTGGTACCTGTGGGACGACGGCCGGATCCTGGTCAACATGGATGAGGGACGCAAGCGGCTCGAGCACATGCGGAATGACCCCCGGATCGCGCTCAACGTGCTCGATGAGGCGGGCTGGTACACCCACGTCAGCATCATCGGGCACCTCGACGAGATGAAGGACGATCCCGGCCTGGCCGGCATCGACCGCCTGGCCCGGCACTACATGGACAAGCCCTACCCGCAGCGCGACCGCCGCCGCGTCAGCGCCTGGATCGCGGTGGACAGCTGGCACGGCTGGGGCTCGCTCAAGGACAACAGCCAGCCCGGCTAGATGCGCGTAGGCAGGAGCAGTTCGCACCAGACGATCTTGACGTGCTGGCTCAGGCGGTGGACGCCCCACTGGTGGCTGTAGGCCTCGATGACGGTCAGGCCGCGGCCGGTCTCGTGGCCTTCGTGCGCGTCGGCGAGGCGGCGGGCCGGCTCCCCGGGATGGCAGTCCCAGGCCTCGATGACCAGGCGGCCGGGGCCGGCCAGGAGGCGGAGGCCGATGGGCTCCGGGTCGGCCAGGGCCAGCGTGGCCCTCAGCGCGTTGGTGATGATTTCACTGGCGCAGACTTCGGCGTCGGCGATCGTGTCGCGCGGGAGGCCCCACTCGCCCAGGACGTTCCGCGCGTGGAGCCGGGCGCAGGACGCCGCGGTGGGCAGCGGACCCAGTTCCAGCTGGCTCATCTTCGGCCAGGGCACGAGCCCGCTGACCGTCCTCCCGTGGTGCGCCACGGGCACTCGCACGGGTGCCGTCGGCGCGGATATGTTCCCCATGCCTTCACGCTGACAGACGACCCTTGCCGGCTTGTAGGAAATTCCCGACCACAATCGCGGTGTGTTACCGGCGATGTCCGGCCTGTCCGACTTACGCTGGGTCGCATGACCGTAACCGCACGCTCAATGTTCATTGAAGAACTGCAAGCTCACCGGGCCAAGGCCGGGCTCACCCAGGAGACGCTGGCCGAGAAGACATGCGTCTCGGCGTCCCTGCTCCGCAAGATTGAGACCGGCCAGCGGCGGCCGCAGCGCGACTTCGCCCTGTGGTGCGACGAGTTCTTCGGCCTGCCCGGCACGTTCGAGCGCTTCCACCGGCTCACCCTGCTGGAGACCTTCCCCGAATGGTTCGCCGACCGCATGATCTACGAGGAACTGGCCGCCATCATCACCGAGTGGTGTCAACACCGTCTGAAAATTGGATCTGACCCGTATTTCGTGACGGCAACAGACCCCCTGCGGGACGTCGTTAGCGGCAGTTCGTAACGATCCGGATCGTTACCAGCCACAGTCGGCGTGTTACGGGAGAGAAAAAAGGGACTCCCGGAGAATCAGCGGTTGTCTAGGCCAGCTGCCCCTCCAGGAGTCCAGGTGTCATCGTCGCAGGTCATCGGGTGTTTGTCATGTCAATGCGGGATCAGCACGGAAATGCTGCTGCCCCACCTGGCCGGGATCGTCACCGAGACCGCCGAGCTGGAAGACGGCCGGCTGCGCATCCAGGCCCGCTCCGGCACCGACGGCGCGGCCTGCCGCCGCTGCGGCCAGTTCTCCTCCCGCGTGCACAGCCGCTACCGGCGCAGGCTCGCCGACGCCCCGGTCGGCGGGCAGCCGGTGACGCTCTGGCTCCAGGTCCGGCGCCTGTTCTGCGGCAACGGCGACTGCGCAGCGGTCACCTTCGCCGAGCAGTTCGAGGGCCTGACCTCGCCGAGGTCGCGGCGGACCCCGAAGCTGAAGGCGATGCTGACCGCGGTCGGCCTCGCCCTGGCCGGCCGGGCCGGCACCAGGCTCGCCGCCCGGCTGGACCTGCCGGCCAGCCGCACCGGCATGCTCCGCCTGGTCATGGCGCTGCCCGACCCCGGGCCCGGGAGCCCGGCCGTCGTCGGCATCGACGACTTCGCGTTCCGGCGCGGCCGGGACTACGGCACGATCATCATCGACATGGAGACCGGGAAGCCCGTTGACCTGCTCCCCGACCGCGAGGCCGGCACCGTCGCGGACTGGCTGAAGAACCACCCCGGGATCGAGATCATCTGCCGTGACCGGGCCGGCGCCTACGCCGACGGCGCCCGCAAGGGCGCCCCGGACGCGATCCAGGTCGCCGACCGGTGGCACATCTACCACAACCTGTGCGAGCACGTGGACAAGGCCGCGGCCCGGCACCGCTCCTGCCTGGACGAAGCCGTCCGTGAAGAGCCCGCAGAGCCGGCCGCCCCCGAGCCGCCGGACGACCGTGACCTGCAGGCCGAGGCCGCCGCCCGGCGCGTCGAGGAGTCGGCCCTGGCGGCCCGCACCCGGCAGCGCTACGACCTCGTCCAGTCGCTGAAGGCCCAGGGCAAGGGCATCAAGCCCGTCATGCGCGAGACCGGCCTGGCCAAGGGCACCGTCCGGCGCTTCTACTACGCCGAGACCGTCGACGACCTGCTGGCCAAGGTCAGGGACGGCCGCCCCTCGGTCCTCGACGGCCACAAGCCCTACCTGCACCAGCGGTGGAACGAGGGCTGCACCAGCGCCACCCGGCTGCACGCCGAGCTGAAGGAACGCGGCTACAAGGGCAGCTACAGCGTCCTCCGCGACTACGTGCAGCAGTTCCGCCAGGAAGGCGCCGCCCCGCCCTTCCCCAGCCGCCCCAAGGCCCGCGACCTGGCCAGGTGGATCGCCTCCGACCCCGACGGCCTGGTTGACGAGGAGAAGGAGAGCCTGGCCCGGATCCGGGAACGCTGCCCGCAGCTGGACGCCCTCGCCGGGCACGTCACCGAGTTCGCCAGGATCCTCACCGGCCGGCACGGCGACCGCCTCGACGCCTGGATCGCTGCCGTCGAGGCCGACGACCAGCCTGAACTGCACTCCTTCGTCCGCGGCATCAACCGCGACTACGACGCCGTGCTCAACGGCCTCACCCTGGAATGGAGCTCGGGCAAGGTCGAGGGCAACGTCAACCGCACCAAGATGCTCAAACGCCAGACCTACGGACGGGCCACGTTTCCCCTGCTCCGCAAGCGCGTGCTCCTGGCCCACTGACCGGGGTCAGTAATCATCACGAAATACGGGTCAGATCCAGTTTTCACGCGTCAGCGACAAGTGGGAAATGCGCGTTGTCCCCGGCCTCCTGCAGACTCTCCCGTATGCTGCGGCGGTCATCCGAAGCTGGAAGCCATTTGCTACCGAGGCCGAACTGGCTCGGGACATCGAAGCCCGGATCGAGCGCCAGGAAATCTTGAACCGCGACGATCCTCCGCAGCTCTGGGTGGTGCTCGCGGAAGGACCACTGCATCAGCTCACCGGAGGCAAGGCGGTCATGCGAGCGCAGCTCGACCACCTTGTCATGATGGCGGAATCCCCGAAGTGCGTGCTTCAAGTCTTGCCGTTCGCGGCGACCGACGCGCCAGCGCCGCCTGGGCCCGCCACGCTCTTCGACTTCCGCGACAGCCGACCTGCCGCGTACCTGGAGGGCTGGGGTGCGGGGTGGGTCGTCGAGGAGGAGAAGCAAGTTGCGGACATTTCCTCGCGGATTACGATGATCAAGGGTTGTGCGCTCAGCCCTGCAGAATCAAGGAACCTCATAACCACGATCAGGGGCGAGCTTTGATAATCGAATCGTCGGACTGGCGGGTGGCTACTTACTCCGCTGGTGAAGGCAACTGCGTCGAGGTCGGGGCGTCCGGGGACACGGTTCTCGTCCGCGACACGAAGGACCGCGCGGCGGGGTCGCTGTGGATCTCCTCGGGTACGTGGCGCCGCTTCGCGGCGGAAGTCAAGACGACGGACCGCCCCGCTAGACCGGCCGGAATCAGATAGTCATCCGCTGGCGCCACGGAGCACATCTGCGGCTGGCACGCCAGCGCCTCCGACTGGAGCCGCACCGTCATGGTCATGACCGAACTCGATACGGGGCCGGACGGGGCCGTCAACGCGG
>WRBL01000226.1 GCA_009784565.1 Streptosporangiales bacterium
CGATCGCGACGCCGGGCGATGACCCGTCGCTGCGCGGCGTCATCGAGTACGCACTGCAGCACAACGTCGTGGTGGTGGCCGCCGCCGGCAACGACAAGCCGGCCCAGTCCGGTCATCCGGCCGAGAAGGGCCCGTTCTACCCGGCGTCCTACCCGGGCGTGCTGTCGGTCGGCGCGGTGGACTCCACCGGCGCCCTGGCACCGTTCTCCGACCGGCATTCCGACGCCGGCGTGACCGCGCCCGGTACCGACGTCACCAGCACGTTCCCGGGCCCCAGCGGGGACACGTACCGGGCCGAGCAGGGCACCAGTTTCGCGGCGCCGTTCGTCTCCGGACTGGCCGCCCTGATCATCGCCCGCGATCCGGGCCTGACCGCCGCGCAGGTCGTGCAGCGGATCGAGGACACCGCCGACGGATCGATCGGCACCGGCAGCGGCAACGGGCTGATCAACCCGGTGCAGGCGCTCACCGGGCAGGTACCGGCCGACGAAGCCTCGCCGCAGGCGGCCCCGGCCGGGGCCGTGAAGATCAACCGCGCCCCGGCTAACCTCAGCCGGAAGGTGGTCGCTCTGTCCCTGGCGGGCGGGGCGTTCGCCATCGCGGTCATCGTGATTGCCGCCGCGGTCGTCATCCCCGCGGGGCGGCGGCGCGGCTGGCGGCCGGGCGGATCGGGCTCCGATGCGCGCCCGGCGGCGAACGACGCCGTGTATCGGGCGCGCATCTGACGTAGTACCGGCCTGGGGCGGCCCCCGGACCCCGCGCTGCTAGGCCGGCGCGGCCGGCGTGACGGGCTCCGTCCGCCGGGTCCAGCTCATCGCGATGCTGGTGCCGTCGCCGTTGCCGGCGGAGGCGATCCGCACGTCGTCGGCGAGGCCGCTGATCACGGCGAGCCCCACGCCGGGAGGCAGTTGCTGGATCACGCCGTCGACCTCGGGCTCGGCGGGCTCCGGCGTCGCGGGAGACAGTGCCTGCTCCGCCGGGGCCGCGTCGGTCACCACGACCTCGAACTGTTCAGGGTCGTCGGTAAGCGCCACCCGGATCGGTTCCCCCGGGCAGTGCTTGCGGTGCGCCTCGACGGCCCGGGAGCAGGCCTCTCCGACCGCGAGGCGGACCTCGTCGAGCAATGATTCGTCCACGCCGCTGCGACGCGCGACGGCGGTGGCGATGAGCCTCGCGGTCCGCACATGCACGGGCAGCGGCGTGAAGGTGACTTCGACGGTGGGCATAGAGTGCGCCAGGCTACTTCTCGGCCTTCCGGGCGGCGATCGCGTCGTCCACGGAGTCGTGGATGCCGAACACCTTCGTCAGGCCCGTGATCCGGAAGATCTTGAGGATGCGCTCCTGCGTGCAGACGAGGTCGAGCGAGCCGTCGTGGGCCCGCACCCTCTTGAGCCCGCCGACCAGGACTCCGAGGCCCGTCGAGTCGAGGAACTCGACCTTCTCCATGTTCACTACCAGCTGGTAGTTCTTCTTGTTAACGAGATCGATGAGCAGCTCGCGAAGGCGCGGCGCGGTGTAGACGTCGATCTCACCTTCGACGTCGACGACCTCGATGCCGTCCTTGCTGTAGTGCCCCAGCTTCAGATCCACAAATCCTCCAGCGCCATGAAGGCGTCCTGTCGTTCGTCCCGCCCTGCCCTGACGCACGGGCAGACGTGTCCGGAAGCGTAAGGCGAGTCCTTGCGGCATTCAACCACGCTCCGGTGTCATGTCTATACGAAATCATGGTGTCAGACATCCGGCCATCGGATGGCAGACTTGGCAAGCTATGTCCATAGTTACCGGCAACTCCTTGCACCTCGCCCACGAGGACAGCGTCGCGCTGGATGTCCTCCGGGCGGCGCAGCGTGCCGGCGAACTGGTGCATCTCAAGCACATACCCGGCCGCGACGGGCAAACCACATCATGGCCGAAAACTGTCCGTCCCGATGTGGTCAGCGCGCTAGCGGCCAAGGGTATCGCGGCCCCCTGGACGCATCAGTCGGAGGCTGCCCGCCTGGCCCTCGACGGGCAGGACGTCATCCTGGCGACCCGGGCGGCTTCCGGAAAATCGGCCGGCTACCTGGCGCCGGCCCTGTCCGCGGTCGCCGACGGCGGGACGGCGCTGTACCTCGCTCCGACGAAGGCCCTGGCCGCCGACCAGCTGCGCGCGGTGCGGGCGCTGGACGTCCCGGGAGTGCGGCCGGCCTGCTACGACGGCGACACCCCGCGCGCCGAACGGGACTGGGCCCAGTCCCGTGCCAACTACCTCCTGACGAACCCTGACATGCTGCACGGCGGGGTGCTGCCGTTCCACCACCGGTGGCGCGGCTTCTTTAGGCGGCTGCGGGTCATCGTCGTCGACGAGTGCCACACCTACCGGGGCGTGTTCGGCTCCCACGTGGCCCAGGTCCTGCGCCGGCTGCGCCGGATCTGCTCGGTCCACGGGAGCGATCCGGTGTTCGTCCTGGCCTCGGCCACGATCGCGGATCCGGAGCGGTGCGCCCGGCTGCTGACCGGCTCCGGCGCCGTGCCCGTGACGTCTGACGGCTCGCCCCGGGCCCCCCTCACCTTCGCCCTGTGGGAGCCGCCCCTGCTCTACACGCGGCCCGGCGAGCGGGAACGCCGGGCGGTCACCGCCGAGGCGGCCGACC
Source organism: Streptosporangiales bacterium (assembly GCA_009784565.1). Lineage (GTDB taxonomy): Bacteria > Actinomycetota > Actinomycetes > Streptosporangiales > Streptosporangiaceae > Trebonia. The sequence goes on from WRBL01000226.1 coordinate 2,634, forward strand.
TGCTCTCGGACCTGACCGGGGCGGGCGTCCCCTCCCTCGCTTTCACCCGCTCCCGGCGCGGCGCGGAGTCCGTGGCTCTCAACGCGCCGAACACGCGGTCCTACCGGTCGGGCTACCTGCCCGACGAACGGCGGGCGCTTGAGGAAGGACTTCGCGCCGGGACGATCACCGCGATGGCGGCCACGACAGCGCTGGAGCTGGGCGTGGACATCCCCGGCCTGGACGCGGTGCTGATCGCCGGCTGGCCGGGCAGCTGGGCGTCGCTGTGGCAGCAGGCGGGGCGGGCCGGACGGGCCGGGCGGCCCGCGGTCTCCGTGTTCATCGCGGGCGACGATCCCCTGGACACGTACCTGCTGCGCCATCCGGACACGCTGCTGGAGCACCCGGTGGAGCCCGCGGTGCTCGACCCCGACAACCCGTACGTTCTCGGGCCCCACCTGGTGGCGGCCGCGGCCGAGGAACCGCTGTCGGAGGCGGATCTCGGGCTGTTCGGCCCGGCGGCGGGCGACGCGGCGTCCCGGATGACCGCCGAGGGTTCGCTGCGCCGGCGCCCGGCCGGCTGGTATCCGGTGCGGCACCGTCACCCGGCCCGCGAGATCAGCCTGCGCGGCGGCGGCGAGGACCCGGTCCGGCTGGTGGAAGAGGCGACCGGGCGCCTGGTCGGCACGATGGACGTCCCGTCCGCGTACCGGTTCGCCCATGACGGGGCGGTCTACCTGCACCAGGGGGAGACGTACCTGGTCACGCGGCTGCTCCTGGAGGACGGGGTCGCCCTGGTCGAAGGCCGCGACCCCGGGTACGTCACGCGGGCCCGCGACGCCACGGAGATCAGCCTGGTCTCCGAGACGCGCCGCGTTTCCTGGGGCGAGGCCGCCGTGGCGTTCGGGGACGTCGAGGTGACCCGCCGGGTGACCGGCTACACCAGGATCCGGAACGGCCGCAAGATCGGCGAGTCCGGGCTCGACCTTCCCGACCGGGTGCTGGCCACCAAGGCAACCTGGCTGATGATCCCGAACGGATCTCCGTTCCTCCCCGCCGGACCGCTCCTCCCCGGCGCGGTCCACGCGGCCGAGCACGCGGCGATCGGCATGCTCCCGCTCTTCGCCACTTGCGACCGAAGGGACGTCGGCGGCCTGTCCGCGGCCCGCCATCCGGTCACGGACCAGGTCAGCGTGTTCGTGTACGACGCGCAGGAGGGCGGCGCGGGCTTCGCCGAACGGGCCTTCGGCGCGGCCGGGGCGTGGCTCCGGGCGACCCGGGCCGCGATCGCCTCCTGCCCGTGCGAGTCAGGCTGCCCCTCCTGTGTCCAGTCCCCTGCCTGCGGCACCGGCAACTCGCCCCTGTCCAAAAGCGGAGCCGTCACGCTCCTAGACGTGGTCCCGGGGTCTTAGGGCTGGGGGGAAGTCCCTGGAAAAGGGTGCGGCCCTCGCCGGGGGGGAGAGCGAGGGCCGCGCTACGGTCCGGCCCTGGGGGGGTAGGCCGGCTCCGCATCTACAGGAAACCTTATCCGCATTCTGGGCGGCGTGCCGCCAGTACGCGGATAACCTGTGCAACGAAATTACAACATATGACGGTTCGCCCTGAACAGGCCTTTCCCCGGGATTGCTGAAATATCCCATATGGGCGGTCTAGGCGGACATCCGGGTTGCCAGGCGCCAAACAGCCGGCAACGACATGCCACCGGGACAATCGATAGAGATCACGAATTGGTCACGTCCGGGGACTTCCCCTCGTGCCGCTTTCGTCGTACAAAGGTCTCACGGACTCACGGAACGTCCGGGCACGACAGCCAGGTACCCACGCGCGACCAGCCGCGGGAGGCAAGTCCAGCCGGGTCAAGCCGCCGAGGACCCCACCGAAGGGGCACCGTCGCGGCCGCCTGTCTGACGAGATGAAGTGTACGCATGGTAGCCAGGCTGACGAGGCAAACGGCGACGGCGTCCCGCTCTCGCGGGGCGCCGTTCGCATGCCCGCCCATCCCCTTATGCGGCATATGCCCAGGATGCGGCATTCCCTGCGAGTGACGCACGTCATATTTCATTACGCGCACGCGGTAATTTGAAATCCTGGATCTTTACAATGATCACGGCGGTCACTACTATCCGCCAGATATACCTATATTTTCCGTACTTAGAGTCACGTCAGACAGACGCGGCACGGGCGCACGGGGCGCGGTGCGGGGAACGAAAGCCCGGCCGACGGGGAAGCCGGGCTGATACCGGCTGGGTGCAGCCGATAGCCTTGACAGACTTGCAGAGAGGAAGGACGCCATGCTCCGCAGCGGAACGGCCCGTACCGCGCCGGACGACGAGCGCGGCCAGCAGTCGCTGGGCGAACTCGTCAGTCTCGCCCTTAAGGACGTCTCGACGCTGGTCCAGCATGAGATCAAGCTGGCCAAGAAGGAACTGTCGTTTGACGCTAAGCGCGCCCTGGTCGGCGTGGTCTTCGTCGGCTTGATCTTGTTCGTGATGTACCCCCTGTTCCTGATGCTGCTGTTCGCGGGTGCGTACGGATTGCACTCGCACACGTTCGGCCAGCCCATCTGGGCCGGGTTCCTGTGGATGGCCCTGCTGGTGTTCCTCATCCTGGGCGGCGCCGCGCTGCTCGCGTGGATCTTCTTCAAGAAGATCACCGGCATGAGCCTCACCCGGAAGACCGTCGCTGACGACATCACCATGATCAAGCAGCGCAAGCCCTCCGGCCACGAGGACATTCCGGCCGTGACCGAGGGCACCGACCGGACCGCGGTCACCGCCGGGTCCTTATCGTCGACGAGGTGAGTAAGCCCGGTGGCCCTGGCAACCGAGCCCGTTGTCCAGATCAGCGGACCGTGGACCCACCGCTCGGTAACCGCTAACGGCACCCGTTTCCACGTGGCCAGCAGCGGCGAGGGCCCGCTGGTCCTGCTGCTGCATGGCTTCCCGGAGTTCTGGTGGGCGTGGCGGCACCAGCTGACCGCCCTGGCCGAGGCCGGCTACCGGGCGGTCGCTCCCGACCTTCGCGGCTACGGCGGGAGCGACAAGCCACCGCGCGGATACGACCTGATCACCGCCGCGGCCGACGCGGCGGGACTGATCCGCTCTCTCGGCGAGGCCAACGCGATCGTCGTGGGCCACGACTGGGGCGGCCTCATCGCCTGGTCCCTGGGCGCGTACTTCCCCAAGGCCGTCCGCCGGATGGCCGTCGCCTCCACGCCCCACCCGCTGCAGATGCGGGGCGGCCTGCTCTCGAGCCCGTTCGGCGGCGGCCCCCCGTTCAGCCTGCGCGGGCTCGGCAACGGGCACCCGCTCGCCTTTCAGCTCCCCATGTTCCCGGAGCGCCAGCTCGAACGGGACAGCTCCGCGCTGGTGACATCGCTGCTCGATTCCTGGTCCGCCCCGGGGTGGCCGGACGAGGAGACGACCGACATCTACCGCCGGGCCATGCGCATCCCGTCGGTGGCCCACTGCTCGCTGGAGTACCACCGCTGGTTCTTCCGCAGCACGTTCCGGCCTGACGGCTACCGGTACGCCCGGTACATGCGCTCGCCGGCGGCGACCGCTCCGGTGCTGCACCTGCACGGGTCCGTCGACCCGTGCGTCCCCGCCCGGTCGGCCCGCGGCGCGGGCCAGTACGTTCAGGGCCCGTACCGGTGGAAGGAACTGGAGGGCACCGGCCACTTCCCCCACGAGGAACGGCCGGAGGCCTTCAACGCCGAGCTGCTCGGGTGGCTCGCCGACCCCGAACCAGACCGGTGAGCGCTCCGGGAAACCGGGACCGGGACGCGGCGGGAAGGGCGCGGAACGCCCGCCCCCGCGACGGCCTCGGACGCCCGCTCCCCCGCTCCGCCGAAACGAACGTGGAGCGCGTCCCCGACGACCTCGAAATCAGCGGACCCGAGGCCGCCGAACTCGGCGCCTCTCTCCTAGCCCAGGCCCGCCCCTTCCACGCTCACGAGGTCTTCGAAGCGGCCTGGAAGACCGGCTCGGCCGAGGACCGGGAACTGTGGCAGGGCCTGGCCCAGATCGCCGTCGGCATCACCCACGCCCGCCGCGGCAATCCGCGCGGCGCGGTCTCCCTGCTCCGCCGCGGCGCCGGCCGCGTCCGCGACTACGCCACCGCGACCGGCTCCGATCACGCCTACGGCGTCGACCTGCCCTTCGTCACGGAAAGCGCCGAATCCATCGCGACCACCATCGACCACGACGGCCTCGACGCCGTCCCCGAAACCGCCCGTCGCTTCCCCTTGTCCCCGCCCTGACGCCTCTCCCCGCCCGGCCCGGCCCCACTCTCCCAGCGAACTGAACGACTCGTTCACCCCCATAGAAGGGTGCCAACGTGACGTCGAGTCCCCTCGTTAGTCGCAGCCCTGGGTGGAGACGGGGGTGGTGGCGTCGCGGCCGGAGTTGGCATCGGCGGCCACCTGGCGGGCGGTGAGGGCGAAGCCGGTGTCCTTCTGGCCGACGGCCGCGGCGAAGATCACTCCGTAGACCGAACCGTTCGGGCTCAGCAGCGGACCGCCGGAGTTACCCGGCTGGACGAGGCCCTTGAGCTCGTAGATCTGCCGGTTCACGGTGCCGGTCTGGTAGATGTCCGGGCCCTGGGCCTCCTGGACGTCCCCGATGCGGGCGGGCACCTGGGTGAACGGGTGGTTCAGCGGGTACCCGGCGACCACGGCGCTGTCGCCGGTCTTCCCGGGCGGACTGGCGAACGGCAGCGGCGACAGGTCCAGGCCGGGCACGTCCAGGACGGCGATGTCGACCTGCGGGTCGTAGAAGACCACCCGCGCGTGGTACTGGCTGCCGCCGATCGTGGTCACCGTCGGGCCCTGGGTCACGCCCGCGACCACGTGCGCGTTGGTGATGACGTGGTCCGGCGCGTACACGAAACCGGAACCCTCGATGTCGCGGTTGCAGCTAGGGGCGGTGCCCTGGATCTTGAGGACCCGGCTGCGGGCGGCGTCGTAGCCCGGGCTGTTGACCACGTTCGGGTCCGGGGCCGGGACCGACAGCAGCCGCGTCGAGCCGATGCCGCTGAACACCTGCGGGAACGGGCCGCTGGCCAGCATCCGCCGGAAGTCGGAGAACATCGTCTTGGCCGGGGACGGCATCACCGTGTCCACGGTCTTCAGGACTGCGGAGCCGTTGACCTGCTGCACGACCAGGGGGAACTGGGACGCGGTCAGCACCGAGCCGATGGACCAGGCGATCAGCAGCATCGACAGGATGCTGACCGCCGAGCCGCCGACCGAGTCCACGGTCGTGGACGACCGGCTGGTGATCCCCTGGCGCAGCGCCGTCCCGATCGACGACGCGATGAACTGCCCCAGGATCGCGAAGCCGATGAGCAGGACCACCGCGATGATGTCCTGCTGAGTTGAACCGCTCACCACCGCCCTGGCGATAGACGGCCCGAACTCGGCACCGAGGAATGCGCCGCCGACGAAACCCACGAAGCTGAGAGAGCCGACAATGAATCCCTGTCGGTAGCCGGAAACCGCGAAGGCGACGGCCACGACGACCAGGGCGAGGTCCAGAAGATCACCGTGCACGCGTCCACGGTATCTGGTGATAGAGGCTGATGAGGCGTTATGCGCCCGGCCATGAGGGACCTCACGGCCTGGGCGACTACCTCTGCTTATGTTCGCGATTGTCGCTGCCCTGGCAACGGAACCTGCGAACTTAATGCCTTCTTAGGTCTCGGGTTACCGATTTGTCCCAGGGCTGTTCCCAGCCGCCGAGGGCCAGCAGACGGTCCGTGAGGATGCCGGTGAAACCCCAGATCAGCATGGGGCCGACGTCGAACGCGGGACCAAGGTGGCCGCTCGGCCCGCGCAGCGTGAACCGGCGGGCGGGATCGGCCAGCGCGGCCACCGGGACGCGCTCGACCGCCGCTACCTCGCCGGGGTCGCCCGGCCCTACCGCGCACGGCTCGCGCCACCAGCCGATCACCGGGGTCACGCGGAAGCCGCTGCGGACGATGTAAAGCTCCGGCAGGACGGAGAGCACGTCGACGCCGGACGGGTCCAGGCCGGTCTCCTCCACCGCCTCGCGCAGCGCCGCCGCCACGGGGCCGTCGTCGTCCGGGTCGATCGAGCCGCCGGGGAAGGCGGGCTGGCCCGGGTGCTTGCGCAGGCCGGCGCTGCGCTGGATGTACAGGAGGTCGGGGCCTTCGGGGCCCTCGCCGAACAGGATCAGGACCGCCGAGGGCCGTCCCCCTGACTCCGGGGGCTGAACGAACCGGGGCACGTCCATGACGGCGGCGGTGGCGGCCAGCTTCCGCAGCCACTCCGGAGCGGCGCTCACGAGAACGGCCCGGCCTTGATGAGGCCCTCCGCCTCGGCGGCCTCTACCGGCCCGAGACCGAACGACGGGCACAGTTTCGCCACCGGGCACGCTCCGCACGCGGGCTTCCGGGAGTGGCAGATGCGGCGGCCGTGCCAGATAAGCCGGTGCGACAGGATGACCCAGTCCTTCTTCTCGATGAGGCCGCCGATCTCCGCCTCGACCTTCACCGGGTCGTCGCTGTCCGTCCAGCCCAGGCGCCGGGAGATCCGCCCGAAGTGCGTGTCGACGGTGAGACCGGGGACGCCGTAGGCGTTGCCCAGCACCACGTTGGCCGTCTTCCGGCCCACGCCGGGGAGGGTCACCATGTCCTCCAGTTCCCGCGGCACCTCGCCTCCGAACCGGTCGCGCAGCGCCACGGACAGGCCGATGACCGACTTGGTCTTGTTCCGGAACAGGCCGATCGAGGACAGGATCTCTTCCACGTCGGCCGGATTCGCGGCGGCCAGGTCCTCCGGGCTGGGGTACCGCGCGAACAGCGCCGGCGTCGTCAGGTTGACCCGCTTGTCCGTGGTCTGGGCCGACAGCACCGTGGCCACCAGCAACTGGAAGGGGCTCGCGTAGTCCAGTTCGCAGTGCGCGTCCGGGTAGGTCTCCGCGAGGACCCGGTTAATCTTCCGCGCGCGCCGCACCAAGGCGATGCGGCTCTCGGGCTTTTTCGTCTGGACGGCCATGTGAGATAGGGTACGGTGCCCCGCCGACGGGACGCACCGCCATAACCCCGGGCTACACGGCAATAACCCCCATGTCGCCATACAAGCGAACTTTCCCGCCCCCGGGATTGTAAGGGTTTCACTACCGCTTGGAACCGCGGAGAGCGGCCCGCAAACGGTCTTCCGATACGCGCCAGAAGTCATGCTGCATACCGTCTACAAGGGTGACCGGAATCTTTTCCCAGTACTCACGCAAATCCTCTTCCGATTGCGTGATATCGCGTTCCACCCAGGTGACTTCCAGATCTTCCGCTACCCGCCGGATCACTTCCCGCGCGTCGTCGCACAGGTGACAACCGGGACGCCCGAGCAGCGTGATCCGGGGGGCAGGGGAACTCACTTAGCCTCCGTACCGCTGGCCCGGGTACTGGGCCGCCCAGTCCGGCGACTCCTCCCACGGGGGACGGCCGGGGGCCTTCGCGCCGGAACCGTCCGCGGTCGCGGCGCCCTGGTAGCCGCTGGCCTCGGCGCCGTACTGCTGGTAGCCGCCGTACCCGTTGCCGCCGTACTGGCCGCCACCGCCGTACCCGCTGGCCCCGTAGCCATTGGCCCCGTAGCCATTGGCCCCGTAGCCGCCTCCGTACCCGTTCGCCCCGTACTGCCCGTCGGCCCCGTAGCCGGCGGCGTAACCGTTGGCCCCGTAGCCATTGGCCCCGTAGCCGTTCGCTCCGTACTGGCCGTTCGCTCCGTACTGGCCGGCCTGGCCGTACCCGCCGGCGGCGTGGGCGTCGGCACCGTACTGGCCGTCGGCCCCGTAGCCATTAGCCTGGCCATTCGCCGCGTACTGCCCGTCGGCGCCGGCGTAGGCGTCACCGCTCGGGGCCGCCCGGGGACCCGCTTCCAGGGCCCGGGGAGCCCGGCGCCCGCGGGCCGCGGCGGCCGCCGCCGCGGCGTTTCCGGCCCGGCCGTCGTACTGGCCTCCCGCCGCGGCGCCGTTGGCCGCGCCGGCCGCGTTGGCCG
>WRBL01000227.1 GCA_009784565.1 Streptosporangiales bacterium
CAAAGTGACCGCGCCCACCATCTACGCGCCGTACGCGGTCATCGCGATCTTCGCGGTCGCCCTGGTGGTCTCCTTCTCCCGGCGGGAAGTGCGGCCGCCCGGGTCGGCGTCCGGCTCTTCCGCCGTCCGGAAGGCCGGCACGGTCCCGTAGCGCCTACGCGGGGTCCGCGAGCAGCATGGCGCTGAGCTGCTCGCGGGCGGGTCCCGGGACCGGCGGCGCCTCGCCGCGCTCGCGGAGGACGGCCTGAGTGCGGGCCACGACGTCGGCGTCGGTGTAGGCCTCCTCCGGGGTGGCGACCATGCCCATCACCTTCCAGAACGCGCGGAACGCGGCTGGGTCGAACGGCATCGCCGCCCGCACCTGCCCGTAGGTGACGCGGTTCCCGGCGGCTCGCGGCGCGACGGGCGGCGGGTCGCCGAAGATCAGGTGCCGCATCTGGGCCAGGCGGGCGCTGTCCACCGTCGCCTGCTCGGCGTAGAACGGCTCGACGTGCGCGGTGACCAGGTCGTCCAGCGCGAGTGCCTGGGCGTACGGGTCGCTGCCGTGGGCGGCGATCACCGCGGCCAGGTCGGCCGCGGCGGTCATCGCCAGGGCGAGGCCGCGGGCGAGGGTCGGGTTGGTCGTGCAGACCGTGTCCCCGATCGCGTGCAGCCCGGTGACCCGGGGCGTGCCGTCCACGACGAGGCGGCGGAGGGTGTTGTGCAGCCCGCCCATCGGGAAGACGCCGGTGACCGGGTCCAGCACGGCGAGCCACTCGCGGTAGGCGGGAACCGACTCCAGCACGCGGGTGAAGATCCGCGGATCCTTCACCGCGCGGAACCGGTGATCGGCCGCGAGCGGCACGACGCCCAGCTGCATCGTGCCGCTGTCGCCGGGCCACAGGCCGGCCAGGAACTCGTCCAGGGCCATGACCAGGCGCTGGAACGGCGAGCCTGGCAGGTCTCCCGCGGCCAGGCCCGGGCGCAGCCGGTAGTGGCGGCTGTAGTAGGCCAGGCCGCATTCGGCGTTCCGGACGGCCGTCGGCGGGGCGCCGATTCCGGCCAGCCACGTGTCGAGCACGGACCGCCGGCCGGTCGCGTCCACGACCAGGCCGGCCGTGAGCTCGCCGGCGTTCGTGCGGACCCCGGTGACGTGCGGCGGCCGGCCCGCCGGGGCGGGGGAGGAGATGAGGCCGGTGACCCGGACGCCGGGGCGGAAGGTCACGCCGGGCTCGGCCGCCACCGCGCGGAGCAGCACCCAGTCGACGGTGGACCGCCGGGCGAGCAGCTGGGTGAGCCGCTCGTCTCCGGGCCGGGGGCCGCGGTCGGGCAGCGAGGCGGGCATCTGGGTGGCCAGCGGCGCCTCGGTCACGCCCGCCGCGAGCAGTTCCCGGTAGACGTCCGGCAGGTGCTGAGCCAGCAGTTCCCGGCACCGGGCCATGATGATGTGCGGCTGGACGATCTGCGGCGCGGTCGGGCGGAACGCCCTGGCCGCGGCCGTCTCGACGTCCGGCGCGGGCCCGCGGTCCTCGCGTTCGACGACGGTGACCTCATGCCCGGCCCGGGCCAGCAGCAGCGCGGCGAAGCAGCCGGCGCCGCCGCCTCCGGCGATGACGACTTTCATCGCCCCAGCGTCGCGCAGGTCCGGCGGCGGCGCTGTTATTCCGGTTCGCTCAGCGGACCCGGGCCGCCCTTTCTCTCGCCGCCGGTCTCCCGGTGCCAGGGTGATAGCATGACAGCATGGTTGAAGGAAAGGCTAAAGTCATCACGGTGCGGGTCTGTGCTGAGGAATCACAGAAGGCGGACATCGTGGCCCGGGTTGAGGAAATCTCCGTGAACGAGGTTTTCCGGCGCGGGCTTGAGTGCTATTTCGAGAAGAAGAGGGAGGATCCTGAATTCGTGCGGCAGGCTCAGGCCATCGTGGCCCGTGACGCTGAGCTCGTGAAGGGGCTCTGAGCAGTGACCGCCGCTGCACCCCTCGCTGAAACTCCCGTGTCCGCCGCCCCCTCTGACAGCGCGATGGGCCTGACCATGCGCCGCTGGGTCGACCAGTTCCTGGGCTCGGACCCGGGACTGAACCGGTTCCGCATGGCCCTCCAGGCCGTCGTGTCCATCGCGGCCATCCTCGGAGCCGAGAACCTCTTCGTGCGGTGGACGCACGCCCTGCAGATCCAGGTCCCGGCCGGGGTGCCGCTGCCGCCCGCCAAGGCGGCCGCGCTGGCGCTGGCCAACCACGAGTTCCTCGTGATCGCCATCATGCTCGGTGCCATGATCGGCATGATGTCGAGCTTCGGCGTGGCCGACCCGACCGCCAAGGGGCAGCTGATCAGCATGCTGCTGCTGCCCTGGCCGATGCTGGCGGCGATGGCGCTCGGCATCGTGATCGGTCCCTACCGGATCCCCGCCCTGATCTCGTTCCCGGTCATCCTCGCCATCGGGACCTACTTCCGGCGCTTCGGCCCCCGCGGGTTCATCATGGGCATGCTCCTGTTCATGGGCGACTTCATGGGCTTCTTCATGCACGCCGCCCTCACGATCGGGGACATGGGCTGGATCGCCGCGGAGATCGGCGTCGGCGTGGTCGTCGCGATGATCATCCGGTTCGTCTTCTTCTACCCGCGCCAGGCCAAGGCCCTGCAGCGCACGCAGCGCTCCTACAGTGCCCGGGCCCGCAAGGTCGGCGCGCTGGCCCTGGAACTGTTCGACGACCCGGCCCACACCGAGCGCGACACAAGCCGCCTGCAGCGGCAGCTCACGCGGCTCAACGAGGCCGCCCTCATGATCGACGCCCAGCTCGGCGACCCCGGCGCGGTCGCCGACGGCTCCTCGGGCCAGCTCATGCACCAGCGCCTGTTCGACGCCGAGCTCGCCCTGACCAACATGGCCCGGTTCGCCCGGGCCGCGACCAAGCTCGATCTCCCCGGCTCCTGCCGGGCCGAGATCCGCGCCGCGCTGCGCGGCGTCGTCGCGGGAGACGCCGCGTCCGCCCGGTCCCACGCGGAGACGCTGGCCGGCCTGGTCCGGACCGACGGCGTGGTCGGGACCGGCGATGACCGCGCCGACCGGGCCACCGTGGTGATCCTGCGCCGCCTGGCCAGCTCTGTCATCTCCCTGTGCGACTCCCTCACCTCGTGGATGGACCTCGGGCAGACCAGCGAGGGCAGCGGCACGTTCGAGCCCGCCGTCGCGCTGGGCCCGGGCGGCTGGCTGCCCGGCTCCGCGATGGTCAGCATGTCGGCCTCCGACGAGCGGGCCGACCGGTTCGCCATGCCGCCCTACATCCGCGCCGCCATCCAGATCGGCGTCGCCGTCGGCGCGGCGGTCGCCCTGGGCGACGTGGTCTCCGGCCACCGGTTCTACTGGGCCGTCATCGCCGCCTTCATCACCTTCATGGGGGCCAACACCTCGGGCGAGCAGGTCCGCAAGGCCGTGTTCCGGGTCGCCGGCACCGCGGTCGGCATCGTCATCGGCTCGCTGCTGGTGCACGCGGTCGGCCACCACACCGGCTGGTCCATCGTGGTCATCCTGGTCGCGCTGTTCTTCGGGTTCTACCTGTTCCGGGTCAACTACGCGTTCATGGTCGTCGGGATCACGGTGATGGTGTCCCAGCTGTACGTGCAGCTGGACGAGTTCTCCAACTCGATGCTGCTGCTCCGCCTGGGGGAGACCTCCCTGGGCGCGGCCATCGGCGCCCTGGTGGTGCTGTTCGTCTTCCCGCTGAAAACCCGCCACGTGCTGCGCGTCGCCTTCAGCGACTACCTCCAGGCGGTCCGGCAGATAACCGAGCACGCCACCCGCCGGCTGCTCGGGGCCGACGGCGCCGCCGAGGCCAGCCTGCGGGCCGACGCCCGCGCCGTCGACGCCGCGTTCCAGGCCGTCATCGCGACCGCCCAGCCGCTGCGCCGGAGCTACTTCGGCGACCTCGACGAGAAGACCAGCGGCGCGGTGCGGATGGCCGCCGCGTCCCGGCACTACTGCCGGAACCTGGTCGCCGACATCGAGGCGGCCGGCGCGCTCGACACCGGCACCCGGCTGGACCTCAAGCGATCGGCCGAGACCCTGGGCGGGTCCCTGGAAGCGATGGAGAAGGCGCTCACCGGCCCCCGGGAGGGGACCTACGTGCGCTCGTCGGCCCTGTTCGAGCAGGCCGAGCGCCGGCTGGAGAGCAGCGACGGCCCGGTGGGCCCGGGACAGCTCGCCATCCGGGACCTCAAGCTGGTCGACGGGTCCATGGCCGAGCTGGCCAAGATCATCGGGCTGGACATCACCAACTACGACACCGACATGGCCCAGACCCAGAGCGAGGGAGGCGTCCCGGTCCGCGGGCGCGTCGTGAACTCGGCCGGGGCCCGCGTGGCGCGGGCCGCCCTCACCCTGATCGACTCCGGCGGCCGCCAGGCGGCGGTGGGCGTCTCGGACTACGACGGCGACTACCAGCTGTACGCTCCGGCCGGCGACGCGACGTACTCCCTGATCGTGGCCGCGGAATCGCATGTCCCCTCCGCCACCACGATCGTGGTCCGGCACGCGGCGGGCACCGGAGTCCACGCCGACGTCCGGCTCGCGGAGAACGGCAGCCTGGCCGGCCAGGTCCGGTCGGCGGCCGGCGGGCCCGTCCGCGGCGCGACCATCACCCTGGTCGATGACCGGGGCGTCGTGGCCGGCGCCCGGAACGCCGGGCCCGACGGCAGCTACGCGTTCGGCGGGCTCAACGACGGCGCCTACACCCTCGCGGTGTCCGCCGACGGGTACCGCTCGGAGGCCCGGCCGCTGGTGATCTCCGGCAAGGAGCCCTCCCGCGAGGACATCCAGCTGGTCTCCGTCGGCGGCGGAGTCCGCGGGCGATCGGCCTGACTCCGTGATCGCGGACCCGGCGCGGCGGACGTCGCGCCGGGTTTCTGTATAGTCACATTAAATATATTTTGTGAGGAGGGATAGTGAATGGGCAGTAGGGACGTAGCCGGACTCGTGCTCCGCGCGGCGGTCGGCGGCACCATGGTGGCCCACGGAGTCAAGCACGGCCGGTCGCTGGAAGGCACGGCCGGCTGGTTCGGCTCGATCGGGTTCAGCCAGCCGAAGCTGCAGGCCATCGCGAGCGCCGCGGTGGAAGCCGGGGCCGGCGCCGCCGTGCTGGCCGGGGCGGCCACCCCGCTCGCGGCCGCCGCGGTCGTGGGCACCATGGCCGTCGCCGCCAGGGCGGTTCACCTGGAGAACGGCTTCTTCATCACCAGCGAGGGCTACGAGTACACGCTGAATCTCAGCGCGGCCGCGGTCGCCCTCGCGGCGATCGGCCCGGGCAAGCTCAGCGTGGATCACGCGCTGGGCGTGGACGAGACGCTGAGCCCGTGGCAGGGCGCCGCCCTCGCGGCCGGGGTCGGCCTGGGCGCGGCGGCGGCACAGCTCGCCGCCTTCTACCGGCGCCCCAAGCCGGAGGCCGCCGAGTCCTGACGGCGCGGGAGCCATGATCCGTTCGGGTGCTCAAAAGATTTTTTGACCGAACGGATCATGGCATCTCCCCATCACGGCGGGTCAGTGGGATTATGGGACCCCATGAACCGTCCGAGACGAGGGAGTCGCGATGACGGACCACGGTAACCATCCGTCCGTCATGTGTTTCATCGGGGACGGCGACGACCGGTCGCGCCTCGCCCTGGAGCACGCCGCCTGCCTGACCCGCCGAAGGCGCGACAGGGGCAGGCCCGCGCGGCTCATCGCCGTCGTCTGCACGCCCGGCGCTTCGTACTGCGTCCCGGGGATCGGCTTCGACTACGGCCCCATGGCCTGCGGCTGCCTGGGAACGGCGCCGCGGGAAGTCACCGCCCTGATCGCGGAGGTGGCGTTCCGGCACGGCCTGGTCATCGAGGCCGAGGAGATCTTCGGCTCGTCGCTGGACGCCATGGCGGCGGCCGTCGACGCCGCCGGCGGCGACGCGGTCATGCTGCCGGCGCTCGAGCGCGACGCCGGGCCGCTGACCCGGTGGCTGCGCCGGAACCTGATCACCCGCCTCAACGGCCGCACCCGCGCCATCGTCATCGACGAGCACGGTGCCGTCGCTTCCTCGGTCCCGGGACGGTGAGACAGGCGAGGCCGCCGGCGCCTACGGGTCTACGCGAACCACCGGCGGACCTTGCCGTCGTTCCCGCAGCGCTTGCAGTCGCCCCAGCGGCTGTCGCCGGAGAAGGCGTTCTTCTTCGACCCGCCGCAGCTCGGGCACTTCCGCCAGGGATGGATCTTGCGCTCGATATACAGGCCGGCGAGGCCGAGCAGGATGATAAGGACGAACGTGGCCATAAGGCAGGCCCTCCCGAACTGTGACAGTCGTCCGAAGTTAGGCGAGTCCGGAGGTCAGGGAGCCCTCACCGGAGGGACCAGGGGCCCGGTCCGGGGAGGCTGGGGAGCTGGCTAACGCGCGTGCGGAGGACCGTCCGGTCTCGTCCGCATCGCCGAACTGCCGGGGCGCCCACCCGGTGGGCGCAAGAGCCACCATAATCCGTTCGGAACCAGCGGTCCCGGGATTGAACGGATAAGAACACGGGCGCGGTCCGCCGCGATCGCCGCCTGAGTGTTGACGATCATCCGCTTCTCCGGAAGAACGGAATGAGGGCCTCAACCTGGAGGAGTGATCGTCATGACGGGAACAGGGCTGCGGGAACTGCTGGCGGAACGGTCCGCGCCGTTCGCGCCGGGAGTGTATGACGGGCTGTCGGCGGCACTGACCCGCGCGGCGGGATTCCGTGTCGCCTACATGTCAGGCGCGGCGGTGGCCGCCTCGCTGGGCCTGCCCGACATCGGGCTCGCGACCCAGACCGAGATGACCGAGCGGGCCGCCCTCATCACCCGTTCCCTCGGCCTGCCGCTGGTCGCGGACGCGGACACCGGCTTCGGGGACGCGACCCACGTCTACCGGACCGTCCGGCTGTACGAGCAGGCGGGCGTGGCCGGGATCCAGCTCGAGGACCAGGAGTTCCCCAAGCGCTGCGGCCACCTGGAGAACAAGCGGGTCATCGACGCCGGGGAGTTCGCCGCGAAGATCGAGGCCGCCGCCGAGGCCAGGACCGATCCGGGCACCGTCATCATCGCCCGCACCGACGCCCGGGCCGGGCTCGGCTTCGACGAGGCGGTCCGGCGGGTGAACCTGTACGCCGAGGCGGGCGCCGACATGGTGTTCCTGGAGGCGCCGCAGACTCTTGAGGAGATCATGGCCGTGCCCTCCGCGGTCAAGGTTCCCGCCCTGTTCAACCTGGTCATCGGGGGCAAGACCCCGCCGGTCACCCCGGCCCGGCTCCGCGACGCCGGGTACGGGCTCGTCATCCTCCCCGGCCTGAACGTCCACACCGCCGCGCACGCCATGAGCGCCGCCCTGGACCGCGCCGCCGCCGGCGACGCGCGCACGCACGACGGCGACTCCCCGCGCGGGCTGTTCGAACTCGTCGGCCTCAGCTTCTGGGAGGACCTGAGAGAGCGGCACCAGGCGCCCGGGACGGAGCGCGGCCGTGCCTGAGACCCTCATCCAGAAGATTCTCCGTGCCCGGTCCGCCGACGGGCCGGCCGCCAGCGCCGGCGTCGGGGACATCGCGATCTGCGCCGTCGACCTGACCGTGCTGATCGACCTGCAGTTCCGGCACGACCGCCTCGACGACGTCATCGCCGTCCACGACCCGGACACGATCGTGATCGTCATGGACCACGCGGTGCCCGCGCCGTCGGTGAACGACGCCGAGTACGCGAAGATGGCCCGGGCGTTCGCCGCCGAGCACCGCATCACCCGGTTCTACGACGTGGGCCGGCACGGGATCGTGCACCAGGTCGTCGCCGAGCGGGGCCTGGCCCGGCCCGGCACCGTCCTGGCCTGCACCGACTCCCACACCTGCGCCGCGGGCGCGTTCGCCGTCGCCGCCCGCGGCCTCGGCCCGGCCGAGGTGCTGCAGATCGTGTGCACCGGGCAGACCTGGCACCTGGTTCCGCCGACCATCCGGTACGAGCTGCGCGGCTCCCGGCACGAGTGGGTCAACGGCAAGGACGTGTTCCTGCACATCGCGGGGGAGTACGGGGACGCCACCGGGCACGCCGTGGAGTTCGGCGGGCCGGGGGTGGCGTCGCTGCCGATGGCGGACCGGCGCACGATCGCGACCCAGGGCGCGGAGATCGCCGCGGACTTCACGCTGTTCCCCGCCGACGACGTCTGCCTTGACTATCTCGCCGAGGTAGCGCCCGGCGACGACCTGGCCGAACTCGACGCCGACCCGGGCGCCTCCTACGCGGATGTCCGTGCCGTGGACCTGAGCGAGATCGGCCCGATGGTCGCGCGGCCGGACGGGGTCATCGGCAACGCCGCCCCGGCCGGGGACCTGGCCGGCACCCGCGTCGACCAGGCGTTCATCGGCTCCTGTGCGAACGGGCAGCTGACCGACCTGGAGACCGCGGCCCGGATCCTGCGCGGGAAGCAGGTCGCGCCCGGCACCCGGCTGATCGTCACCCCGGCCAGTCAGCAGGTCTACCTGCGGGCGTCGAGGCTCGGCTACCTGGCCGACCTGGCCGAGGCGGGGGCGGTGGTCACGAACCCCACCTGCGGGGCGTGCTTCGGCTACCACATGGGGGTGGTCGCGGCCGGGGAGAACTGCATCACCGCCAGCACCCGCAATTTCAAGGGCCGGATGGGCAGCCCCGAGGCCAGCGTGTTCATGGCGTCGCCCGCCACGGTGGCCGCGTCCGCGGTGCGCGGCACCATCACCGACGTCCGCGAGATCATGGAGGCTTCGTGATGACCGGGCTGCGGGCCAGCGGCCGGGCCTGGGTGTTCGGCGACGCGGTGAACACCGACGAGATGTTCCCCGGCTTCGCGATGCGGATGCCGACCGAGGAGGCCGCGCGGCACATGTTCGACGCGACCCGCCCCGGCTGGCCCGCGCTGGTGCGGCCCGGCGACATCGTGGTGGCCGGCCGGAACTTCGGGCTCGGCTCCAGCCGGCCGGTCCCGCTGCTGTTCAAGGCGCTCGGCGTAGCGGCGGTCGCGGCCGAGCAGTTCAACTCGCTGTTCTACCGGAACTGCGTCAACTACGGGCTGCTCGCCGTCGCAGTTCCCGGGGCCCGGGGCCTCGTCACCGAAGGCGACACGGTGACCGTGGACCCGGTCGCGGGCCGCCTGGTGAACGAGACGACGGGCGCGGCCGGGGAGGGGACGCCGCTGCCCCCGCTCCTGCTCGACATCGTCCGGGCCGGGGGCATCTTCCCCCGCCTGGAAGCCGCCGGGAAACTCCGCCCCCGGCAATGGCGGCGCGGCCCGCGACTCGTCCAGCTGCGGGCATGCCGCGGTGCACGTCAGGGTCGCCCCTCACTCGATGGCAACCTTGCAAAGGAAGTCTGCAAATAGTTTTTGCAAACACTATCTGCGGTATGCTCCGCTCATGGACCCGTCCCCGCACCGCCCCGTGCCCGGTACCAGCGCCGAGCGCACGGAGCTGTACAAGACGCTCACGAGCCCTGTCCGGCGGCAGATCCTGGACTACATCGGCCAGCACCGGGAGGCGAACTCCACCAGCGTCGCCAGGGCGCTCGGCGAGTCGACCGGCACCACGAGCTACCACCTGCGCAAGCTCGCGGCCCAGCACCTCATCGAGGAGATTCCCGAGCGCTCGTCCGGCCGTGAGCGCTGGTGGCGGCTGCTGCCGGTCGAGCACGTCCCGGCCGCGCCGGCGGAGCGCACGGCGGAAGAGGACAAGGCGCTGTCGGAGTGGAACAGCCAGCGTCTGTCCGCCGACATCGACCTGTATATCCGGGCGATGGCCGAGTACGACGGTCCCGGCGGCTGGGTCCAGGCCCAGCGCACCGGGACCTGGATGACCCGGGAAGGAGTGCACGCGTTCTACGCTGAATACCTTGACCTTCTGCGCGAGCACGGCTACCCGGAGGAGCTCGCCCCGGCTGGCGCGCGCCCGATGGCGCTCCGCTTTCTTGCCATACCGCAGGCGGGCCCGTCACCCGCCGGGCCGTCGCCATCATGACGCGCGTGACTGCCATCGGCCAGCGCCCGGCTCGCGCAACGTCGATAGCGCGCCGAACCGGGCGTTACCGTGTCCGGGCGCGGTCATGGATGAACTGGCTGACGGGTCCGGAGGCGGACGAGCGGCACGCGCGGCCGACCGGGACGGCCCTGCTCGTCGCGGCACTGGGCCTGACCGCCTGGATCTTCTACCTGGGCGCCTCGCTGCCCAACCAGGGGCCCGTGCAGGACTGGGGCATGGGCTGGGCTGGCATCGGCACCTGGCAGCTGACGTGGGCCGGGCTCGACGTGTTCGAGGTTGCCGGGCTGGCCGCGACCGGGTACCTGCTGCGCCGCGGCCACCGGCAGACCCGGACCGCGGCGCTGCTCGCGGCGCCGCTGTTCGTGCTCGACGGCTGGTTTGACGTCCTTACCGCCGCGACCAGGTCCGACCTGGCAGTCTCGCTCGCGATGCTGGCGACCACCGAACTGCCGGCCGCGATCTTCCTCCTGCTCATCGCGCGCAAGGCACGCCAGTTCGAGGACAAGGGGGGTAACCGCCGGGCGACAGGCTGACAGGGATCACCGTCAAGGCCCCCGCTGCTAATTTGCTGCGGGCGCTGCCCCTGGCGTCCCATCGCCCG
>WRBL01000228.1 GCA_009784565.1 Streptosporangiales bacterium
GTGCGGGGGCCGTCCGCCGCGGCCTCCCAGCCCAGGACGGCGGTCAGGCCGTAGGCGGGCGCCGCCGCGCCGACGCCGGCGCCGGCCGACGTCAGGGCGCCGAGAGAGCCGGCGCGCAGTGCGTGCGGGGCGGAAGCGGCGGATACGGGCGATTCAGGCACTGGACCATGATGCCGCTGAGGAGGAAGGTGATGAGAGAGAGTCACCGAAGACCCGTTCGGAATCACATGGTGGAGGAGATCTGCGCATGGCCAGGCGCGTGAACAGCGAGCTGCTCCTAGTGGGCAGCCTGCCGGCGGAATCGACGGAGAACGCGCTGCGGACGGCGGCGGAGCAGTACGGCGGCCTCGTGTTCGCGCTGCCCGACGGGGAGACCGGGCCCCGCGCGGCCTGGGCCGGGTACGAGCGCGAGCGCCTCGTCCGCCCGAATCCGGCGGTCGAGACGGTCACCGAGACCGCCTCGCCCACCGGGATCCCCCGCCACGCCTACGAGACCCCCGTGTTCGCGCTCAAGGCGGGCACTGAGCCCCGGTTCGGCCGCTGGCCGCGGATCGACGACGCCATCGCCTCCTACGCGGCCTTCCGGGAACTGCGGGACGCCGGCGTGATCGCCGACGGCATCCGGTTCCAGGTCGGGCTGCCGTTCCCGCACAGCGCGCTGAGCGGGTTCAAGGCCGACTTCGGCCGCGACTACCCGGTCGTGTCGGCGGCGTTCGAGGACCTGGTCGCCCGCGAACTCGCCCGGCTGACCGCGGCGATCCCGCCCGGGGACCTGGCCATCCAGTGGGACATGGCGTATGAGACCCAGGACATCGAGGGCGTCCTGGCCTGGACCCCCGAGGGCGCGTGGGAGCGGTTCGCGGGCCCGGTGCGGCGGCTGTCGCGGCTGGTGTCGCCGGAGACCCTGCTCGGCTACCACCTGTGCTACGGCACGTTCCCCGAGTGGCCGATGTACGAGGCCCGGGACATGGGCGTGCTGGTGCGGATGGCCAACTACGCCGTGGCGGAGTCGGGGCGGCGGGTCGACTGGCTGCACCTGGCGGGACCGCGCTACCTGCGCAGCGAGGACAAGTCGTTCTTCCGTCCCCTCGCCGACCTGGAGCCCGGGGACGCGCGGGTGTTCCTGGGCATCGTCCTGCCCCTGGACGGGGAGCCGGGGCTGCGGCGGCGCGTGGCCACCGCGTCGCGGTATATCGGCGACTTCGGCGTCGCCATGTACTGCGGGTTCGGGCGCCAGCCGGGAGCGGACGGCCTGGAGACCATGCGCGAGCACGCCGCCGTCGTCCGGGCGGTCCGCGGCTCCGGCTGACCGGCGTGTCGCTCCTGGTGATAACAGCAACAAGCGATTAGGGTGGCGGGCATGGCACCCTCCAGCACCCAGTCCGCCGACGCCGCGATCAGCGCCTTCATCCAGGACCTCGCCGACCGCGGATCCGCCGCCAGCACGCGGCGGATCCGCCGTCACTTCCTCAACGAGGCCCTCCGGCACGCCCGGCAGGAGGAGGAGGAGGCCGCCGGCGATGACGGCGCGGGCACCGCCAGGCTGACCGCCGCCGGGCTGATGACCCCGGACCGGGCGGCCGCCTGGCTGGCCGACGCCGCCGCGGGCCGGACCCGGACCCGCAACACCGCCCGCGGCCCCGAGGCGGAGGCGTCACCGAACTCGATGCGGACCCGGGCCGTGACCTGGAACGCGTTCGCCGAGTACCTGGGCCTGCCCGACCGCCTCGATCCGGACAGGCCCGCCGAGGGGAGCAGGCTCAGCGCGTCCGACACCGAGAGGCTGGTCCACGACCTGTCGGTCCGGCGCCCGGTGCACGCCAACGCGATGACCGCGCTGCGGACCGCCGCCCTGGCCGCGCTGGTCGCCGACACCGGCCTGGGCGTGCCCGGGCTCGCCGGGGTGAAGACGTCCGCGCTGCACCTGAGCGGGGACCGGCCCCGCGCCGACCTGGGCGGGGAGTCCTACCCCCTGGACGAGGCGACGGTCCACATCATGAGCCGCTGGCTGTCGGCCCGCGCCGTGATCATCGCGGGCCTCGAGGGCAGCGACCCGGGCTACCTGTGGATCCCGACCAAGCCGGGCCGGTCCCGGGACGGGAGCCTGCCGCCCAAGCCCGGCCTGATGCCGGCCGCGGTCCGCACCCTGCACCACGCCCACCGCCGGCTCGTGAGCCAGCTGCTCGGAGCCCCGCTCCGCCCGGGAGCCCTGCGCGACCTCTACGAGGAGCGCGAGAAATCAGCCGGGCCGAACGGATCTTCGTGACCGCCCCGTCCTTACGAGCTCTTCTGCGCGCTCACGGACACGTCGTAGACCTGGATCTGGTACGACCCGCCGCTGCTGGTGCCGAGCTTCGTGAACCACAGCTCGATGTAGCGGGCGCTGGTCTTGGAGAACGACAGCGTCTGGGTGCCGCCGGCGGAGCCGGACGCCACCGTGTGCAGGGAGCCCGGGGACGATCCGGCCTTGACCTGCATCGAGCCGCCGGAGTCGGCGAACTTCACGGTGACGCCGGTGGCCGAGACCGTACGGGGCAGGGTGAGCGTGAGCCCGGTGCCGGACTTCAGGTTGCCGAAGGACGACGACGTGTACCACTGGGTGTGCCACGGGTCGCCCTCGTTGCCGCCCAGGGCCTTTGACGCGTCGCCGGAGTTGTCGTCGGCGGACGCGCCGGACGGGGTCACATGCGTCAGCGTGACCTTCTTCGGCGCGGGCTTCGGGGACGGAGATGAGGACGGGGACGGGCTCTGGGTCGTCGGCTCCGCCGACGCCGGCGGGGACGCCGGGGCGGTCGCGGCCGAGGACTGCCGGACCGGGCTGCTGCGCGGAGCGGACACCGCTGCCTTCGGGGACCCGGCGGCGGTGGTGCCGGCGGAGTGGCCAGAGGGGCCGGAGGCGAGCTTGTAGGCGCCGGTGCCGATCACGGCCAGGGCGACCACCGCGAGCAGGGCCAGGGGTGCCAGGGCGCGGCCCTGCCAGCCGGATTTCCCGCGGGGGGCCGGGGCCGGGTCCCCGGCCTCTGCGGCGGGGGACACCGCCGTGGCGGCCTCTTCGGCGGGAGCGTCCTGGGCCGAAGCCGCCGGCGGCTCCGCGGCCGGCTCGGGCCCGGGGGCCTCGGGGGTCTCGGGGAGGAACAGGTCGTCGATGCCGGCGGGCTCGCTGGCGCGCTGGCCGGGGTCCAGGCCGTCGTAGGCGTCGATCAGCGGGCGGGAGTCCACGCCCACGATCCGGGCGATGGCCCGGATATGGCCGCGGGCGTAGAAGTCGCCGCCGCACGCGCCGAAGTCGTCGCCCTCGATGGCCCGGATCAGCGGCGTCCGGATCCGCGTCCGGGCGCTGACCTCCGCGACGGACAGGCCGGCCGCCTCACGGGCCTGGGAGAGGGTTGTTCCGATGCTCACGTCAGTCAGGATTGCCCCCGGGGCCGAACATGTCCAGTGATGCCATGACCGCACAGCATACAGGCCGGGGGCCGGGCACGATCTTCCGTACCCGGCACCCGGCCTGCAGTGGCTGGCCGCAGTAAGCAGCCGACGGGCGTATTACGAGGAGGCGCCCGCTCCCGCCGTCTCGAGGATCTTGCCCCGCTCGCGGATGTGGCTCATCGGGATCCCGGCGGTCTCCGGGATGAAGATGAGCGACACGGCGCCGATGATCCCGGCCAGGATCAGGTAGTAGGCCGGGATGTAGGCGATGCCCGTGGCCGAGATCAGCGTCGTGACGACCAGGCTGGTGGTGCCGCCGAAGACCGACGTCGACAGGTTGTAGCCGATGGCCACGGCGCCGTACCGGACCCGGGTCGGGAACATCGCCGGGTAGGTCGACGCGATCGTCGCGAGCATGCAGGCCAGCAGGAGCCCCATGATGAGGAACCCGACGATGAGCAGCGCGGTGTTCTTCTGCTGCATCATCCAGAAGGCAGGGTAGCTCAGCACGATGAAGCCGATCGCGGCGGTGTACATCAGCGGCTTCCGGCCGACCTTGTCTGAAAGGCCGCCGAGGAACGGCAGGGAGACCAGCATGATCGCCTCGACGAGAACGAGGACGAGAGTGCTGGCGGTGTCGCCCAGGTGCAGCGTCGTGGTGAAGTACGTCGGCATGTCGGTGAGCAGCATGTAGTCCGCGATGTTGAGCAGCAGGACGATGCCGATGAGGGACAGGAGCGCGCGCCAGTGCTGGGTGAAGACCTCGCCCAGCGGGGCCTTCTCGGCCGTGTCGCCGGTCTTGGCCGCCGACTTGAAGGTGGGGGTGTCCTCAAGCTTGAGCCGCAGGTAGAGGCCGATGGCGCCGAGCGGCAGGGCGAGCAGGAACGGGATCCGCCAGCCCCAGGTGTTGAAGGCGGAGGAGGTGGAGCCCATGCCGAGCGTGATGGCCAGCACGACCAGTGCGCCGACGATGTACCCGGTCAGCGTGCCGACCTCGAGGAAGCTGCCGAAGAAGCCGCGCCGCTTCGTGGGCGCGTACTCGGCCATGAAGGTGGCGGCGCCGCCGTACTCGCCGCCGGTGGAGAAGCCCTGGACCAGGCGGAGCAGGATGACGAGGGCCATCGCGCCGTAGCCGAAGGAGTAGGGCCCGGAGAACGTCGGGATGACCCCGACCAGGGCGGTGCCGAGGGACATCATGATGACGGTCAGGGCCAGGATCTTCTGGCGCCCGATCTTGTCGCCGATCGGGCCGAGGATGGCACCGCCGATCGGGCGGACGATGAAGCTCATGGCCAGCAGGACGAAAGACTTGATGGCCGCGTTGCCGCCGCCGGGGAAGAATTCGGTACCAATGGTGGCCGTGATCGCGCCTGCGCTGAAGACGCCGTAGTCGTACCACTCCATTGCGTTGCCCAGTGCGGCGCCGGCGACGGCGCGCCGGACAGCCGAGATATCCACGTTGGCCGTGGGATCCTCGGCAGTGCTATCGGTATCAGGCGAGTATTGGCTGCTCATCTCACCAGTGCTATCACATTAACGGGGAATGCTCATCATTGTGTCAGCTGACAGTGTGTGATTTGTACTTAGATGTGAGTGACTTCTGGGCAAGTTGATGAGTCTTTCTGTTTCTTTAGTTTCGATAATGTTTAAATAGCAAGGATGTGTGCATGATAAAACCCGGCATATGACGATTTATCGCACGGGCCCCCGGCAAGAGCCGGATCAGAAGAGAATTTCCGCGTTTGACGGTGTTAACGTGCCGCGATCCGGGGTGCTTCGACATCCTTAAAAGGCATTTGCGTGGGACGCAAAGGAATTAACTGTGTCGTAAAAGTAGTCATGATTAGGGTCACGCATTAGTGGGTACGTAGGAAAGCTTGCGTTTTAGCCCGCCCGCGCGGCGAGGGGCTGCCGGGTCTCGTGCGCGCGGGAGACCGCCCGGATGAGGCGTCCTCTGTCCACGATGTCACGGAACCGGGCCGAGACATCGGTCACCTGCACGGTACCCGCGGCGGCCTCCGCCGGTCCCGCGACCGCGATAAGGCAGTCCCGGCGTTTCCGGCTCCACCGTATAAGTAAGGCCACGCCACGACGGGCCGCCGGCGCGGGCGATGCCGGCGGCCGGCCGCATGCGGCCCACTGCACGCCGAACGGCCTGGCCCCGGGTCTTTCCCGGGGCCAGGCCGTTCCTTCAGCTGGCGGTGCTACCCGGCCGGGTTACTCGCCGCCGGCGTCGCGCCAGTTCCACGGCTTGTAGCCTGCGGCCTTGGCGTGCTCCTCGGACTCGAACCAGACCTCGGCCTTGGTGCGGCCGTGGTACGGGGACTCCGTGGTGTGGAACAGCCCGGAGTCGGCGTTGCCCTTGATGGCGAACCGCTCGTGCGGCGACGAACCGTCCTCCAGCGGGTGCGCGGAACCCGGCCCGTGCGGGCCCTCCGGGATCTCCGCCGCGGCCTCCGCCTCGCGCTTCTTCCGGTCCCAGTGCTTGTAGCCGGCGGCCCGGGCATGCTCCTCGGACGCGAACCAGACCTCGGCGCCGGTGCGGCCGTAGCTCGGGGAGTCGCTGGTGTGGTAGAGGCCGGAGTCGTCGTTGCCCTTGACGTGGAACCGCTCGTGCGGCGTCGAGGCGTCCTCCAGCGGGCGGGCCGAGCCCGCGCCGTTCGGGCCCTCCGCGACCAGGTCCGCCCGGTCCTCCTTGCGGTGGTTCCAGTGCGTGTAGCCGGCGGCATCCGCGTGCTCGTTGGACGCGAACCAGACCTCGGCGCCGGTGCGGCCGTAGCTCGGGGAGTCGCTGGTGTGGTAGAGGCCGGAGTCGTCGTTGCCCTTGACGTGGAACCGCTCGTGCGGGGACGAGCCGTCCTCCTGGGGGTGGGCGGAGCCCTCCCCGTGCGGGCCGTGCGGGATCCCGTCGTGGTGCCTCGCCACGGTGGTGTCGTCGGTCGCGGTGCTGGTCTCGGTCACGGTCGCCTCCGGCTCGCTCGGTTCGTCATCGTTGTTCTCGCCGTCGCCGGAGGCGCCGGACGCCTCGGGGCCCTCCGGCAGGGCATCCGTGCGCGGCGCCGGGACGGCGGAGGCCACGTCGGTGTCCCCGTCATCGTCCGGCCCGCCGGTCGTGACGCCGGTCTCCGGCCGTGCTTCTTCGGTCACCGTGGCGACCGCGGTCGCCTGCGGCGCCGCCTCGGCCTCGGCCGCGCTGGCGACCGGAGCCGCCGGGGCCTGCGCCACCGGAGCCGCCGGGGCGGACGGTCCGCCGGCCTTGGCCGCCTTCCTGGCCTTGCGCTCCCGGGCGCGCCAGTTCCAGGCCTTGTAGCCGGCCGCTTCCGCGTGCTCCTCGGACTCGAACCAGACCTCGGCCCGCGTGCCCTCGTAGCCCTGCGACTCGTTCCCGTGGTACAGACCGGAGTCGGCGTTGCCCTTGATCGTGAACCGCTCGTGCGGCGCGGAGCCGTCCTTGAGCGGGTGCGCGGAACCCGGCCCGTGCGGGCCGTCCGGGACCTCGTCGCGCGGCGCCGGAACGGCCCCCGCCACGCCGGCCGCCGGAACCTCGGCCGCCGCTTCCCGCGCGGCGCCGGTCTCGGTCATCTCACTGTCCCCCATATACGTTGCTTCCCCTGTGATGTCGTGCGTGTCGGTGGTGCTGTCACTCTCCGGCTCCTCGTGAGAGCCGGCCGGGCGCGCCTCCGCGGTGGCGGCGTGCGAGAACCCGGAGTCCGAGCCGTACGGGCTCAGCGGAGCCGTCGCGGCCGCGGCAGCGGCCTGCCGGGTCCGCTCGCGCTCCTCGTGGTTCCACGGCCGGAAGCCCGCCGTGGCGGCGGCCGCCTCCGTGGAGAACCAGGCCTGGTGCCGCGTCCGCTCGTAGTCCGGCGACTCGTGCGTGTGGTACCGCATGGTCTCCGGATTCGCCTTGATGGTGTAGCCCGGCGCGGGCGCGGAGCCGTCGGCCAGCGGCGCCGCCGAGCCCGGCCCGTACGGCATGGCGTCCGGCGCGCCGTCCGGGTCATGGTCGCGGCCGGGAGCCGGCGCCGCCTGCCCGCTGGCGCCCTCCGTCACGGACCCGGCGACCTCGTGCTCGTCCGCCGAGAGCTGGGCCGGCACCGGCGCCGCCTGGGCCTCACGCTCACCCTCGTGGCTGTCGCCGTCCCCTCCCGGCGCCTCCGCGTCAGCGGGGCGCTTGCCGCCCAGCGCGGTGAACCAGTCGTCCTTGGCCGCCGCGACGGGAGCGCCATCCCCGGCCCGGGTCTGCTCGTCGCCTTCGGTGCCCGCGGCGGAGGACTCTTCTCCGTCCCGCTCGTGGTGAGCGAGGGCGGCGCCTCCCGCGAGGGCGGCGCCCGCGGCCAGTCCGGCTCCGGCGGTCTCCGCGTCGCGGCCGGCGTGGCTGTCGCCGTCGCCCTGGTCTTCCGCCGTGTCCTCGGTCTTGTCCGTCTTGTCCGTCGCGGCGGAGGAGACGTCCACGTCCATGAGGGAAGCGTCCGGCGAGGTATCCGCTTCCGGGGCGCGGCCATCGCCCTCACGGCCGGACTGGAGGTCCGCCTCGACGCCAGGCTCGTGGATCTCCGCGTCGCGAAGCCCGGGCTTCCCGCCGGCCTCGCCGCTGACGCTCGCGCCGTCTTCGTCGCGGTCAGCGTTTTCGTCGTGGTCAGCGTTCTCCGGCGACGGCGACTGGCCCTGGTCGTCCACGTCCGCTGCACCGGACTCGTGCCCCTGGTGGGCGAGGGCGGCGCCTCCGGCGAGGGCGGCGCTGCCGGCCAGTCCGGCTCCGGCGATCTCCGCGTCGCGGCCGAGGTGGCTGTCGCCGTCCTCGCTCCGGTCCTCTTCCGTGACGTCGGCCTGGGCCGGTTCCGTGACGTCGGCCTGGGCCGGGGCGGTGTCGGGCCTGGCGGTGTCGGGCGCGGTGGCCTCGGGGACCGTGGGCGTGCCGGTGACCGGCGCGTCCCCGGAGGCCCACTCCGACGTCGCCGGCGGCGAGTAGCGGGAGGTGTCAGCGGTACGGGGCTCGTCGGCGACGAACGCCCCGGAAGCGGCGGACGCGTTCCCGGGCCCGCCGCCGGACGTGGCGGGGCGTGCCGGAGTCTGCGTCTGCGTCGGCTCGGCGACGGTGGACGTGGTCCCGGCGGTGGCTTCCGGAGCGGGGGACGCCGTCGCTGACGTCTCCCGTACCGGTTCTCCTGCCGCCGTCGCTGCTGGCGAGGGCGCCGGTTCCGGAGCCCCGGGTTTCGCGGCCGGCGGGGTGACGGTTTCCCGCTCCGCCGTCGGCGCGCGGGTGCTCTCCGGGGTCTGTCCCGGGGATTTGGCGTGCGCGGGCGCGCGCACAGCGGCGCTGCGGAGTCTGCTTTCCCGCCATATCAGAAGAATGATGGCGACCAAGACAACGAGCACAACAATGAGAAATATCCACCAGCGCATGGTGGCGTTCCCCCTTCAGAAACGAAAACCCCGTGTAGACGCGAGAACCCGGTCCGCCCGTACTGGCCCCGTGGGCGATGCCTCTGCCCGTGTCTCCCCGTAAAGCCGGGCCGAACAATCGCGTTCGAGTCATTAGGTTACGGGTCATCCCGGTATGTGGCTACCGCCGAACCCCAATTATTCGTACATTTTTCGTGGTTTCCGCGGACGACGGGTCATGCGGTCCTGGATGGGATGCGGCGTAATGCGGGGGAATTCGGCGGATGCGGGAGTGTGGCCGGATTGGGAGGATTTCGAGGCTAAGTGCGTATTGCTTCGGGCGTATCCGCCATTATCGGAAATGGGTTATCAGTGGCATGGTTTCCGGTATGTCCCTATTGGGGGGCGGACTTTCTTCCCCCGCCGGTTCCGCGGGAAGCCACGGTCTATGCTCGGCAGATGGCCAGGTATCTCGACATCCATCCGATCAATCCCCAGCGGCGCGCGATCGGCCAGGTGGCCGAAATTCTGCGGTCCGATGGCGTGATCGCCTATCCCACGGACTCCTGTTACGCGCTCGGCTGCCAGCTCGGCAGCAAGGACGGCATGTCGCGGATCCGGGGGATCAGGCAGCTCGACGACCGGCATCACCTGACGCTCGTCTGCCAGGACTTCGCGCAGCTCGGGCAGTTCGTCCACGTGGACAACTGGGTGTTCCGGGCGATCAAGGCCGCCACCCCGGGCAGCTACACGTTCATCCTCCCCGCGACTAAGGAGGTGCCGCGCAGGCTGCAGCACCCGGGCAAGAAGACGGTCGGAGTGCGGATCCCCAGCCACACCGTGGCGCACGCTCTGCTGGCGGAGCTGGGGGAGCCGCTGGTTTCCAGCACCCTGCTGCTCCCCGGCCGGGAGGAGCCGATGACCCAGGGGTGGGAGATCAACGAGGAACTGGGCGACTCGCTGGAGGCCGTCCTGGACTCCGGGGACTGCGGCACCGAGCCGACGACGGTGATCGACTTCTCCGGACCGGAACCGGAGATCCTCCGCCGCGGTGCGGGCGACACCTCCGAGTTCGAGTAGCCGAGGCGGGCCGCTAACCCGGGCGGGACGGGAATCCTGGCATACTGCGGAACATGAGGATCGGCGTCGGACTGGACTCCAGGCTCGCACTTCCCTTCGGCGAACTGCGCGAGGCCGCGCGGGAAGCGGAAAGGCTCGGGTTCGAGAGCGCGTGGACCCCCGCCGGGGGAGTGCCGGATTCGTTTCATACCTGCGCGGCCTGGTCCGGCGACACGTCGCTGCGCACCGGGATCTCGGTGGTGCCCGCGGCCCGGCTGTGGACGCCGCCGGGCCTGGCGGTCCAGGCGGCCACGCTGGCGCAGCTGTCCGGGGGGCGGTTCACGCTCGGCCTGGGCACCGGGGGCTACGGGCCGCGTTTCTGGGAATCGGTGGGCCTGCCGGACCGCCCGATCGCCGTGATGCGGGAGTACGTCACCGCGGTCCGGGGCCTGCTGGCGGGCCAGGAGGTCCCGGCCGGCCAGGTCCTGGGCTCCCGCGGCCGGCCCGGGTGGCCGTCGGCGGCCTCGCTCGGGCTGGCGGAGCCGCCGTCCGCGCCGGTGTTCCTCGCGGCCCTCGGCCCGCAGATGCTCCGGCTCGCCGGGGAGACCGCCGACGGCGTCCTGCTCAACTGGGCGACCCCGGACCGCATCGCCGAGAGCCGCAAGCGGGTCGACGAGGGCGCCGCCCGGGGAGA
>WRBL01000229.1 GCA_009784565.1 Streptosporangiales bacterium
CGCCCTGGCCCGCGAGATCTTCCAGTCCCTCAAGAAGTAACCCCACCCACCCGGGTACGCGACGGGACCGAAGGTGTCGCTATGGCGACACCTTCGGTCCCGTCGGTGTTGCGATGGGGCTACGCCGCGGTGCGCGCCAGCGTGCTGTTCACCCAGTCGACGATGTCGGTGGTAGGGGCGCCGGGGGTGAAGATCTTCGCGACGCCGGCGCGGCTCAGCTCGGCGATGTCGCCTTCGGGGATGATGCCGCCGCCGAACACCACGATGTCGCTCGCGTCCTGTTCCTTGAGCAGTTCGATGACGCGGGCGAACAAGGTCATGTGGGCACCGGACAGAACCGACAGCCCGACCGCGTCCACGTCCTCCTGAATGGCGGCGGCGACGATCTGCTCCGGGGTCTGGTGCAGCCCGGTGTAGATCACCTCGACCCCCGCGTCGCGAAGTGCCCGCGCGACGACCTTCGCGCCGCGGTCGTGGCCGTCGAGGCCCGCCTTCGCCACGATCACCCTGATCTTTCCTGCCGGAGCCAACTGCGCCTCCTAAGTCTGGTTCTGCGCATCAGGGTAACCGGGCACCCGTCTCAGTAGACGCAGGGGATCCCGTACTTAGCGTTGCCAGTGACCTTCAGCGGCGCGTTGGTGCCGTTGTTCGCGGTGGCGTTCTGCACCCCGGTCGCGTCGCTGGGCAGCGTGGCCTGGGCGCTGGGCGAGCCCCCGGAGCCGCCGGTCAGCGAGGCGGGAGGCGTGGACTGCGAGCCGAGGACTACCTGGATCGTCCCGCTGCTCACCGAACTGCTGGACTCGGGCTGCACGCCGAACAGCTTCGCGACCTTGGCCGCGTTCGCCTGGGCGGACGCGCCCGTCCCGTACAGCACCTGGGTCGTGGGCTGGGTCGTCAGGTTGCCGGTCTCGCCCTGCGTGTAGCCCTTGGACACCAGGCCCTGCATGACCTGGGCGGCGACCCCCGCCTGCTCGCCCGCGTTGTATACGTTGACGGTGCTATCGGACGGCGAGTAGCTCGGCGTGGCGGCCGACGGCTTCGGCTTGGGCTTCGCCGCGCCGCCCCCCGCCTTGTGCGCGGCCTCGGGACCGCCCGCCGATTTCTGGGCGGCCCCCGCGAACGCGGCCTTGATCTCCTTCTGGATGGCGGCCACGTCGATGATGTTGACCGCCTCCGACACGCCGCCCGGGTACACCGTCGCGTAGGCCTTGATCGGCAGGGTCTCGAACTGCAGGTTCTTCCCGGTCAGCGCCTTCATGTCGCTCGCGAAGTCCAGCAGGTTCCAGTCCTGGTCGGTGATCAGGTATTTCTTCGCGGTGTTCATGAGGTTGTTGAGCTGGTCGGCGGAGGTGAAGACGCCTTGATGCTGCAGCTTCCACATCACGTAGTCGATGACCGACTGCTGGCGCCGGGTCCGGTCCAGGTCTCCGTTGGGCAGGTTGTCCCGCTCCCGGACGAAGGCCAGCGCCTGGGCCGCCGCGAGATGCTGGTAGCCGGGTTCCTTCGCTTTGAAGCCGGAGTTGGTGTCGTGCAGGTTCTCCCCGCCGTTCCACGACTTCAGGCACACCTGGATGCCGTTGAACGACTGGGCCAGCTGGTAGAACCCGGCCAGGTTGGCCTCGGCGAAGTGGTCGATCTTCTGCCCGGTGACCGACTCGACCGTCTGGATGGTCGCCTTCTGCCCGGCCTCGTTGGCCTGCAGGTAGCGCTGGGCCGAGCTCATGCCCTGCTGGTTGATGGTCTGGGACAGACTCTGGGTGTAGGCCAGGCCGTAGGCCTGGTCGATCATCCCGCGCTGCTGGCCGTCGTAGGCCTGCGGGAACGTCACGTAGTCGTTGCGCGGGATGGAGAAGCCGACCGCCTTCGATCCGTGGTCGAAGATGTGGACCAGGATCAGGGTGTTGGTGTCCTGGCCGCCGACGCCTTCGTTCTTCACGCCGTACACGCTGCCGGCGTGCATCGCGGTCAGCAGGCCGGACGACAGCACGTGACCCTGATAGTCGGTGCGGCTCTCCAGGCCCATCACCAGGATGTTCATCGGGCCGGTCTGCGGCCCGCCGGTGAGCGCGTCGGACCCGCCGATGGAGCCGATCCCGTTCTGCACCGCGTAGGCGATTCCGCTCGTGATGAGGACGAGGGCCGCGGCTACGCAGGCCGCGGCGTATCCGGCTTTCGCGGTCAGCACCTGCCTGCCGATTTTCTCGGTAAGCGCCTGCCAGCCGGGAAACCTAGACATCCCACATCCCTTCGGTAGGTAGGCGTGACGTATCGCCAGAAATTTCAAGGGGATCAAAGCCTCAACGGCTCGCCCACACTACCGGGCGGTACCGAGCATCCGCACAGAATCTTCCGGGATACACGAAACCTTTACAAGACGCACGGAAGACACCGGGAAATAAGTACACGCACGGGATACCGAACTTGGCGTTCGACCGGACCGTCACCGCCTTGCCCGCCTGGCCGTCGTCCCCGGACCGCGGGGCCGGCGCCGAGGTGGCTGTGCCCGGCAGGCCGGCCGACGCTCCCCCGGCCAGCGACGGCGCGGCCGCCACCCCGGTCTGCCCGGCGGCCGCCGCGGTCAGGGCCTGGGGCACCGATGTCGCGTCCGGTCCCAGGACCACCTCAACGTGCCCGGCGGGAACGGACGAACTCGGCGCCGCCGTGATCCCGGTGAAGAATCCCGCGACGGTGCTCGCGCTCTGGGCCGCCCCGGTCCCGTACGTCACCAGGGTCTGGGGCCGCGGACTGGTGTCGGCGACCGTGCCCGCCTTGAAGCCCGCCGTGGCGAGCGATCGCGACATCTCGCCGGCCAGTCCGACGGGCGCGCCGGCGTTATAGACATCCACCGTAGTGGCGGCGGCCTGCAGCGACGGCGCGGCCGGGGCGGAGCCTCCGCCCATACCCGGGCCGGCCGCCCCGGTACCGCCGGACCCGGAGCCGTTCTTCGGGGGGTAGAAGGCGTTCTGCACGGCCTTCCGGACCGCGGAGGCGTTGATGAAGTTCACGTCCTGCCCGCCCACGTGCCCGTCGGTCGTGATGACCGGAGCCGTCATGAACGTCAGGTTCTTCCCGCTGAGGGCGCGCATCTGGCTGGCGAAGTCCAGCAGGTTCCAGCCCTGGTCGGTGATGATGTACTTCTTCGCCGTGTCCAGCAGCGAGGTGAGCTGGCTCAGGCTGTTGAAGACCCCCTGGTGCTCCAGTTTCCAGATCACGTAGTCGAGGACCGCCTGCTGGCGGTGGGTCCGGTCGAGGTCTCCGTTGGGCAGGTTGTCCCGCTCCCGGACGAAGGCCAGCGCCTGCGGCGCCGAGAGCAGGTGATAGCCGGCCCTCTTCTGCCGGAAGCCCGAGTTGAAGTCGTGCAGGTTGTGCCCGCCGTCGAACGACTTCAGGCACACCTCGACGCCGCCGAACGACTGGGCCAGGTAGAAGAACCCCGCCAGGTTCACCTCGGCGAAATGGTCGATCCTGACTCCGGTCAGCGACCCGACGGTCGCGATCTCCGCCGCCTGCCCGGCCTCGTTGGCCTCCAGGTAGCGCTGGCCGCTGCTCGCGGCGGAGTTCACCGTCTGGCTCAGGCTCTGGTTGTAGGCCAGCCCGTAGGCTTCGTCGATCTTGCCCTGGCCCTGGCCGTCATAAGGCTTGGGGTAGGTAACCCAGTCGTCGCGCGGGATCGAGTAGCCGACCGCCTTCTTGCCGCCGGCGAAGATGTGGATGAGGATCAGCGTGTTCGTGTCCTGGCCTCCGACGCCGTTCTCGACGCCCTGCACGCTGCCCGCGTGCATCGCCGTGAGCAACTGCGACGACAGGATGCGGCCGCTGTAGTCGGTGCGGCTTTCCAGCCCCATCAGCAAAATGTTCATGGCACCGGTCTGCGGGCCGCCGCTGAGGACGTTCGAGCCCCCGATGTCGCCGACCTGCGACTTGACGAAATACGCGAAGCCGCTGGCTACCATGATCAGTACTGCCGCTACGCAGCCGAGCGTGTAGCTCGCCCGGCCCGAGGCCGGGGCACGATGCCCCTTGGACATGCGTGTTCCTTTCCGCCCAGTGGCCATGTGCCCTGGCGCCGAACGGCGCCTTTCACCCGGCGTAATCATGACCTACTGCGCGTACATTACCCTGCTGACCAGGGGCTGCGAGGCGCCAGTACCACGATGTTTTGAAATATCCGCGCATGGAAGCAAACATGATGGTTTGATGACGCTCGCCTCTTGTGCCGGATACGCGCCATAGACCGCGATGACAACGAAGTCACCGGACTCAGGGGTGTTCTTAAGACTTGATGCCCTATTCTCTGCAGCAATGACCACACCACCTGGGCCAGAGCCCCCTCCAGCAGCCCCGCGCGGCGGAAGTACCCGCTCGCGCTCCGGGGCCGCTTCGGGCTGGGATTCTTCCCCGGGCGACGCGGAAGCCCCGAAGTTCACCCCCGCCCGTTCCACGGACCGCCCGGCCCGCACCCCGGACAGACGTGACGGCCCCCGATCATCCTCCCGGTCGCCGGACGGCGGCAGGTCCCGCGACCAGGCCGATGGCAGGTCCGCGGCCCGTACCCCCGGGTTCAGTCCCCGGACGGACAATCGCGATTCCCCCAGCCGCCGTCCCGAGCACGACGCCGCGAAGAACCGGCCAGGCCGTGATTCGAACCGCGACGGCACCGCCCGCGACCGGCGCGGCGGTCCTCCCTGGGAGGACCTCAGCGACGACCGCGCGAGCCGCGACAGCTTCGACGGCCGGGACGTCCGTGGCGGCGCCCGCGACCGCGTGAGCCGGGACAGCCGGGACGCTTCCGGTAACCGCGCCGGACGTGACCGGCGCGAAGGTCCTGGCGACCGGGCCGGACGCGACGCCGATGAGCCCGACGGACGCGAGGCCCGGGCCCGGGCCCGCGCTGCCCGGTCCGAGGGCGGCCGCGGCGGAGAGGGCAAGGACCGGTCCGTTTCCGCCAGCTCGGTGAATACGCCGGGCGGGGATCCCGGTCTCCGGGCAGGCCCCCTGGTGCGCTGGATCGGTTCCTTCGGGCTGAAGCGGGCCATCTACATCTTCCTCGGGTCCGCGCTCCTCGGCGCCATCATCACCCTGGTGATGGGCAGCGACCCCGGTGCCGTCCTCGGCGACCTGATCGTCCTGGGCGCGGTGATCGCGGCTCTCGCCGTCGAGCGGCCGAAGGTGCACCGGCTCTTCCCCCTGCCCGCGCTGGCCTACCTGGTGCTGGCCGTCCTGACCGGCTTCATCCACGACAGTTCCACCGATACCTCGACGACCCAGCTCGGGCTGAGCTTCCTGCAGTGGATCAGCGCGGGCTTCTTCGCGATGATCGCCGCGACGCTCCTGGTGGGCCTGGTCCTCGGCGCTCGCATGCTCGCGGCTCGCCAGCTGGTGTCCGGCAGCTTCACGATGTCGGCGTCCCGCCCGGCGGCGGCCCGGGGCGACGGCAGTCTCCTGGCCCCGGGCGGACGGCCCGGTTCCGGCCGCGGCGACCGCGGGGCTCCGCGAGACGACTCCGACGCCTGGTACGAAGAGCCCCGCGCCGAGGCGCTCCGGCCTGGCCGTGACCGGCGGAGCCGCCAGGACGACCGGGACTCCGGGGACCGCCGGACGAGCAGCCGGAACGACAGAGTCTGGAGCACCGACGGCTGGGCCATCGGGAACTCCCGCCCCAAGAAGGCAGCGGCTGACCGCGACAACGAGTCCAGGACTCGCGTCACGCCCTCGGAACGGAAGCCTCCCTCGGAACGGAAGCCGCCGCCGGAGCGGAAGTCGCCTGAGCGCAAGGCTCCGGAGCCGAAGCCGTCGTCGCAGCCGGGCTTCACTCCGCGCGGCTCCCGTGACGGCCGCGACTCGCGGGATTCCCGCGATCGGCGTGACAGCTTCGACTCCCGGGACCGTCGTGACTCTCGCGACGGCGGGTCTTCCCGGGCCGACCGCAATCCCGGCTTCAGCCCGCGCCCCGGCTTCAGTCCCCGCGACCGCTGATCTTTCGCTCTCGCCTCATTACAGCTTCTGGATGGGAGCGAAGGAGAGGACTAGCTGCTTGACGCCGTAGTCGCCGCCGAAGTCGATCTTCGCCTGGGCGCGTTCGCCGGAGCCGTCGGCCGACACGACCGTCCCGAGGCCGTACTTGTCATGGGTGACCTTGTCGCCGGGTGCCAGGGACGGCACGGGACGGTTTCCCACCCCGGAGGCGGTGGGCCGGGACGCCGCGCGGCTTCCTGGCGTGGGCGACAGGAGCGAGGCCGCGGGACGCTTCCACTCGGTCAGTGGCTCCGGGATCTCGGCCAGGAAACGAGACGGGCTGTGGAACGCCGGGCGGCCCCACCAGGTCCGGGACGCGGCCCGCGTCAGGTACAGCCGCTGCTCGGCGCGGGTGATCCCCACGTAGGCGAGCCGCCGCTCCTCTTCCATCTGCTTGGGCTCGGTCAGCGACATCTGGTGCGGGAAGATCTCCTCTTCCATGCCGGTAAGGAACACGACCGGGAATTCCAGGCCCTTGGCGGTGTGGAGCGTCATCAGGGTCACGACGCCGCCGTGGTCCTCTCCGTCGGGGATCTGGTCAGCGTCCGCGACCAGCGACACGCGTTCCAGGAAGTCGGCCAGCGGCTGCCCCGGGGAAAGCTCGGCCTCGGGGTCATCGCCGTCGGCCCCGGAACCCGCGTACGTCGAGTCGAACTCGCGGGCCACGTTGACGACTTCCTGCAGGTTCTCCACCCGGGTGGCGTCCTGCAGGTCCTGGGACTCCTCCAGCGACTGCTGATAGCCGCTCTTGTCGAGCACCGCCTCGACGAGCTCGGCGACCGGCCCGTTGGAGCGGGCCTGCTCGCGCAGGTCGTCGATCAGCCCGTTGAACCCGGTCATCGCGTTGACCGCGCGGGACGCCAGCCCGGGTACGTCGCCCGGAACGGCCAGCGCCTCGGCGAACGGAATCCGCTCCCGGGCGGCGTAGGACGCGACGTACTCCTCGGCCCGGTCGCCGATGCCGCGCTTGGGGACATTCAGCACCCGGCGCAGCGACACCTCATCGCTGGAGTTGGCGATCAGCCTCAGGTAGGCCAGGAGATCGCGGACTTCCTTCCGCTCGTAGAACCGGACGCCGCCGACCACCTTGTAGGGCAGCCCGACCCGGATGAACACTTCCTCGAATACCCGGGACTGGGCGTTCGTCCGGTAGAAGACGGCGACCTGGCCGGGGACCGCCTGGCCGGAGTCGGTGAGCTTATCCACTTCCTCGGCGATGAATGCGGCCTCGTCGTGCTCGTTGTCGGCCACGTAGCCGGTGATCGGGGGCCCGTCCCCCGCCTCGGACCACAGGTTCTTCGGCTTGCGGCCGCTGTTGTTGGCCACGACCGCATTGGCGGCCGACAGGATGGTCTGGGTGGAGCGGTAGTTCTGTTCCAGCAGGATGACGGTCGCGTCCGGGTAGTCCTGCTCGAACTCCACGATGTTCCGGATCGTGGCCCCGCGGAACGCGTAGATCGACTGGTCCGCGTCCCCGACGACGCAGAGCTCGCTAGGGCTGACCGGGTCAGCCTGATCCGTTCGGCTGGAAAGGTTTCCCGAAGCCCCGGAGACCAGTTCCCGGACCAGGACATACTGGGCGTGGTTGGTGTCCTGGTACTCGTCGACCATGACGTGCCGGAACCGCCGCCGGTAGGCCTCAGCGACCAAGGGGAACGCCTGGAACAGGTTGACCGTGACCATGATCAGGTCGTCGAAGTCCATCGCCCCGGCCGCGACCAGGCGACGCTGGTATTCGGCATACGCCTCGGCCAGGATCTTCTCTTTGGCCGTCTGGGCCTCGGAGGCGAAGGTCTCGTAGTCGACCAGCTCGTTCTTGAGGTTGGAGACCTGGGCTGACATGCGCTTCGGCGGGAACTGGCGGGAATCCAGCTGAAGTTCCCGGCAGACCAGGGCCATGAGGCGCTGGGAGTCACCCGAGTCGTAGATCGAGAAATTCGAGGGATAGCCGAAGCGGGCCGCTTCCCGGCGCAGGATGCGGACGCACGCCGAGTGGAACGTCATCACCCACATGGCCCGGGCCCGGCGGTCGCCGACGAGGTCCGCCACCCGCGACGCCATCTCGGCCGCCGCCTTGTTGGTGAACGTGATCGCCAGGATCTCGCCGGGCGACACCTCGCGCTCGGCCAGCAGGTAGGCGATCCGGTGCGTGAGTACCCGCGTCTTGCCCGAGCCCGCCCCGGCCACGATCAGGAGCGGCCCCCCGGAATGCAGGACGGCGGCGCGCTGCTGCGGGTTGAGGCCGTCAAGGAGCTGATGATGGGTCTCGGTCGTCGTCACGGCAACCAGGTTAGGCGGTGCCGCTGACAATCGACAGAATTTCGTAATCTACCGGCACCCCATACTTCCCCACAGAACCACATATGGTATACGACAGAGACTCGTTGTGCCATATGTCCAAATTGTGCATGTTACTCACCAGTTTAACGGTATGGTGAGCTGCCTTTATCCGTTACCCACAGGGGGGCCCTATGGGATCGCGCGGCCGGTCCATCCGCCTCAGAATCTATTTCCTCGTGGCGATTCCGCTAGTCACGATGCTCGCGGTGCTGGGCACCATCGGTGTTCAGTCCGTGCAGAACTACCGGAACGTCAAGCGTGCTCCCCAGCTGATCTTGTCCACGGCGGAGCAGTCGGCCTTCTTCTTCCTGAACGTGATCGCCGAGCGCCGGGCCGCGGTCGTCTACCTCTCGTCGCCCAACCCCGCGAACATGGCCGCGTACACGGCCTCCGTCAACACGACCAAGGCCAAGCTGGCCGCGTTCGACGCCCAGATGGTGTCGCCGACGGTGACCTCGGCCGAGGACTCGGCGGAGAAGGCGGGCATCGCCAAGGCCATCCGCGACCTCGGCAACATGGGCCAGCTCCGGCTGGGGGTAGAGGCCAAGAAGGTATCGCCCTTCCTCGCGTGGGAGGGCTACACCAAGATCATGCAGGACCAGCCCGCGATCTTCGAGGCCGAGGCCAGCAGCTTCTCCAACGCGACCTCGCTGAAGGAGAGCTTCGGCCTCATCCAGGTCGTCCTGATCCGCGAGGACATCTCCGAGATGGACTCCCTGCTCGCGGGCGGGCTCGCGGCCAACAACATGACTGTCGCCGAGCGCGACGCCTTCGGCCAGGCGTACGGCCGGCTGATCGACCAGGAGAACACCTTCCCGGCCCTGCTCAACCAGGCCGAGCAGAACGCCTACACCAAGGACATCTCCGCTCCGCAGATCAAACAGGCCTACGCCCAGATCCTCAAGATCTCCGACGCGGTCGCGGGTGGCGTCCCGCTGGCGGAGCTCAAGGCCACGGGCGTCACCAGCCAGAGCTGGCAGCGGCTCACCAGCGCCTGGGGCAACGCCTCCTTCCAGGGCGGCGTCGACGCGGCCTCGCAGCACCTGATCGTCGACCAGAACATCGCCAACAACGCGAAGACCCGCCTCATCGCCGCTGCCGGCGCGGGCGGCGCGGCCATCATCCTGACCCTGCTCGTCACCCTGCTGCTGGCCCGTTCGGTCAACCGGCGGCTCACCCTGCTGCGCCGCAACGCGGTCGTGCTGGCCACCGAGCACCTGCCCAACATCGTCGCCCGGCTCCGCCGCGGCGAGAACGTGGACGTCGCCGCGTCGGCCCCGGCGCTGCGGATCGGAGCCGACGAGATCGGGCAGGTCGGCCAGGCCTTCGACATGGTCCGGCAGACCGCTCTGCGCTCCGCCGTGGAGGAAAGCCGGCTGCGGCAGGGCGTCAACGACATGTTCCGCAACCTGGCCCGGCGTAACCAGTCCCTGCTCCAGCGTCAGCTCACCATGCTCGACGGCATGGAGCGGCGGGCCAACGACCCGGACGTGCTGGACGACCTGTTCAAGATGGACCACCTCACCACCCGCATGCGGCGCCACGCGGAAGGCCTCATCATCCTTTCCGGTGCCGCTCCCGGCCGGGGCTGGTCCACTCCCGTCAAGCTGATCGACGTGATGCGCGGCGCCGTGGCCGAGGTCGAGGACTTCGCCCGCGTCATCGTCACCACGCAGTCCAAGGCCGCCCTGACCGGCGGCGCCGTCACCGACGTCATCCACCTCCTGGCCGAGCTGATCGAGAACGCGACCACGCTGTCCCCGCCGTTCACCCAGGTGCGGGTGCACGGCGAGATGGTGGCCAACGGGTTCGCGATCGAGGTCGAGGACCGCGGGCTCGGCATGACCCCGATGCGCATGGGCGAGCTCAACGAGCGCCTGGCCAACCCGCCGGACGTCAACCCGGCCAACACCGAGCAGCTTGGCCTGTTCGTGGTCGGCCAGCTGGCCCGGCGGCACTCGATCAACGTCGCGCTCCGCCCGTCGCCGTACGGCGGCACCACCGCGATCGTGATGATCCCGCAGCGGCTCGTCGTGGACGACGCCACTCCCGCCATCGGGACCGGAACCGGTCCCCAGGCCGCGGCCGCCCCGGGCAACGGCGGCCCGGGGGCAGGCGGCGGTTTCCCCGGCGCCTACGGCCCCGGACCGCACACCCCCGGGGCCGGTTTCCCCCGGGCCGGGTTCGGCG
>WRBL01000230.1 GCA_009784565.1 Streptosporangiales bacterium
CCATCTACGCGGGCATGAAGGCGGCGGTGCTCAACTTCTCGCGCAGCCTCGCCGTCGAGCTCGCCGATTCCGGGATCCGGGTGAACACGGTCGCCCCGGACCGGATCCCGACCGAGCACATGTCGGCCACCGGGGGCACCGGCGCCGGGGACCTCGCCGTCCGGATCGGGATCCCGATGGGACGCGAGGGCGAAGGCGAGGACTTCAGCGGTTGCGTGCTCTTCCTGGCCTCGGGCCTGTCCCGCTACGTGACCGGCAGCAGTCTTCATCCCGACGGCGGGACGATGGCGGCGTCACGGTGGTGGCACTGGCCCGACGCCGGCTTCGTCACCCTGCCGCCCGCCGCCTCGCTCGCTTCGTATCTTGAGGACGGCGAACACGGCAGCCGAATGGCGGACGGGAGCCAGTCCCGGTGAAGTTCACCCTCCGGTACCCGATGCAAGCGGGCTGCGACTCCCGGCTTCTCCGGCCCCCGACGATGGCGAGCCTGGCGGCCGCCGCAGAGGACGCGGGATTTGGCGCGATCGCGTTCACCGAGCACCCGGCGCCGTCCGCGAAGTGGATGGCGACCGGCGGGCACGCCAGCCTCGACCCGTTGACGGCCCTCGCCTTCGTGGCCGCCGCGACCCGGCGGATCCGGCTCATGACCTACCTCCTGGTGCTGCCCTACCGGAATCCGCTGCTCCTGGCCAAGCAGATCGCGACGACGGACGTGCTGTCCGGCGGCCGCCTGACGGTGGCCGCCGGAACCGGGTACCTGCGCTCGGAGTACGCCGCGCTCGGAGTCGAATTCGCCGAGCGCAACGAGCTGTTCGACGAGTCCCTCAAGGTGCTGACCGCGGCGTGGACGGAGCCGGAGTACCGGTACGACGGCCGGAGGTTCACCGCCCTTGGTCAGGCCTTGCTCCCGGCGCCCGTGCAACTGCCGCACCCGCCGCTGTGGATCGGCGGCAACAGCGCCGCCGCGCGCAGCAGGGCGGCGCGGGTGGGGCAGGGCTGGACGCCGCTGATCATGGGGGAGGAAAAGTCGAGGACGACGCGGACTCCCGCGATCAGTTCTCCCGCCGCGCTGGCGGCCGCGATAAGCGATGTTCGCCAGCAGGCAACTGACGCCGGCCGCGACGGCGCGGCGCTGGACATCCAGGTGCAGTGGACGGCGATCAACGATGTCGCCGCCGGATACGAGACGATCGCGGACGCGGCCGGGCAACTGGCCGAGGCTGGTGCCACCTGGGTCGTCTTCGAGCCGCCCGGAGACGACGCGGACCACGCGATCGAGATCATCCGGGAGTTCGGGTCCGCGGTGATCTCGGCCTAAGCGGTCCGGGCCGGGGAATCTCCGGCGGTCAGGGAGTCCAGCGGGGGGCCGAGAAAGCCGGAACAGAGCGCGAACTCGCGGGCCGCCCGGGGGGAGAGGCTCGCGAACGCGTCGGTGCAGGAAAGGCGCCCGGCCCGGATTTCGTCCGCCAGCTCGATGCGGGTCGGCAGCGCGGTGTAATGGGCGAAGTAGCGTGCGGTCCTCGGCTCGGCGCCGACCGGGTCCCACAGCCAGGCGCCGCCCGCCGAGGAAGTCGTCGTAATGCGGCTTGCTGCGGATCCAGGGTGGTGGGGGAGCCGGGCCGACGACGCCTTCCGGCGGCCGGCCCGGCTGCGGTCACAGGCCCGCAGGGACCGGAATGAAGCGGCGGCTCTTGAGTACCGGCTTGCCGTGCTGGACTGTCCACGTGAGGTAAGACCAGTTCTTGGCGCGCG
Organism: Streptosporangiales bacterium; assembly: GCA_009784565.1. GTDB lineage: Bacteria > Actinomycetota > Actinomycetes > Streptosporangiales > Streptosporangiaceae > Trebonia. The sequence continues at coordinate 1,753 of WRBL01000230.1, forward strand.
GGAACGCGCTCACCGGAGGGGGACTGGACGCGGAGAAAGACGCGTAGAGACCGGTGTCGTACGAGGCCTTTGCGGCGGCCTGCATGACGGAGTCCTTGGTGACGGGGCCGTGGACTGACTTCAGCACCTCTGCCAGGCCGGTCACACTGGCCCAGCCCCCGATGCCGAAGTTGTCCTGCAGGGGCACCTTCGGCGAGTACTTGGCCATGCCGTCGAGGACCGCCTTGACGGCCGGGACGGAGGTGTCTGAGGGCTGATAGTTCTGCCCCGTCAGCAGCATGCCGTTCGCGGCGGACCCGAGCGCGGCCAGCTGGGGTGCGGCGAATTCGGCGGAGATAGCCCCCAGTCGGAGGCGATGGCCGGACTGAGCGGCGGCGGACACGACCTTGGCCCCCTGCTGCGGAAGCGTGTCGGGCACCAGGCAGTCCGCTCCCTGGGAGGCCAGCTTGGCGACCGGTGATGAGAAGTCGGCCTGGTCCTGGGTCACCGGAGCCTGGACTACCGGGACGCCCCCGATCTTCGCGCCGTTGGCCAGCCACTTCTCGCCGAGCAGGTTGTTGCTCTCCTGCACGACAACGGCGCCGATCTTCTTGCAGCCCTCCTTCGCGAGCCCGAGGCCCAGCGACGCGTAGCCGCCGGGCACCCCCGCGTCCCGCAGGAACGCGGTGGGGCTGCTGCCGTCGGTCGTGGTGGAGAACTCGCTGTACACCATCGGGATGCCGGCGGCCTGCAGGATCGGGTCGATCTGCTCTGTGTAGGGCTCGAACGGCTCCAGCACGGCGGCGACGTCGTCGGAGGCGGCCTGCCGCGCGCACTTGGCCGCCACGTTCGGATCGAACTGGTCGTTGCAGACAATGAGGTTGATCTTCTTGCCGCCGATCCCCCCGGCGGCGTTGATGGTGTCCACGTTGGCCTGCATCGCGGCGGACTCGTCCGGGAAGGACAGGCTCGAGGACTGGAGGACGGAGATCGCCATGACGTTGATCTCCCCGGACTTGGCGCTGCCGGACGACCCGGACGCGCTCGCGGGGCCGCATGCCGTGAGCGCGAGCATGCCCAGCGCGCCGGCGGCGGCCAGCAGTCGTCTTGTGTTTCGCATCTGTGTTCTCCTGTTCCAGCTATGACTCGGTGTCCGCCGTGGTGTCGGCGAGGTGGGGGTGGAAGTCGTCGTCGGCGTGGTCGTCGCCGGTTCCCAGGTAGGCGCTGACGACCGCCGGGTCGTCGCGGATTTCGCCGGGAGTGCCGTCGGCGATCACGTGCCCGAAGTCCAGTGCGTAGACGCGGTCGCAGAGCCCGAGTACGAGCTCGACGTTGTGCTCGACGAGCAGGATGCCCATGCCCCACTCCCGCGCCAGGTTCCGCAGTAGCACTCCGAGCTCGGCCGCCTCATGGGAGTCCAGGCCGGCGGCAGGCTCGTCGAGGGCGACGACCGAGGGGTTGGCCGCGACGCATCGGGCGATGCCGACCAGGCGGCGGACCCCGTAAGGCAGCTCGGACGGCCTGTTGTCCAGGTACCCGGCGAGGCGGAATTCGCTGACCGCGGCCTTGGCCGCCACTGTGAGGTCGCGTTTGGCCGGCCACAGAGCGTCCGTCAGGTACGCGCCCAGGTTCGAGGGCTCGGAGGCGGTACGGAGATTGTCCAGGACCGTCAGGTCGTCGAAGAGCTCAAGGGACTGGAAGGAACGGGCGAGGCCCCGCCGCGCACGGGCGCTGGCCGTCCGCCGGGTAATGTCCTCGCCCGCGAGCGTGATCCGGCCGCGATCAGTCCGGATGAAGCCGGTGGCCGCGTCGATCAGGGTTGTCTTCCCCGCGCCGTTGGGCCCGATGAGGCCGACGATTTCGCCCGGGCCGACGGTGAGTCCGACGTTCGTGAGTGCCTTCACTCCGCTGAAGGACACCGACAGGGAGTCGATGGACAGTTCCCGGGGCGGCACCGTGTGAGGGGTGCCGGAAGCGTCCTGCGCGGAGGAGGCAGCCTTCGACCGGATCCGGGGGAGATGCCCGCCGGCCAGCCTGGCGATGTGGTGACTGAGGAACGCCGCCTGCTCCGAGAGCTTGGCGGCGATCCCGTCCGGCTGGGTCAGCAGCGTGACGGCGAGCAGTACGCCGCCGGCGAAAGGAAGGTACAGGCTCGCTGAGTTCCCCAGGTTGTCGAGCGCGGTGCTGACGACCGAGCCCGGGCCGAGCTGACTTCCGGCCAGCGGGCCGGTGATCAGGCCGATGCCGCCGACCACGGCGTCGCCGATGACGTTGACCGACTGGAGCGGGTCGTAGGAGGAGAAGTCGATGTTCGGGTTCTGGAAGGCGAGGAGCGCGCCCCCGAGCCCGGCGATGAGGCCCGACCAGCCGAAGGCGGCGAGCTTCGCGGTCTTGACGCTGACGCCGAGGGAAGCCGCCGCGCGCTCGTTGGAGCGGACAGCGACGAGTCGCCGGCCGCTGCGGCCCCGCCGGATGTTCGCCACCGCCAGGCAGGCGAGCGTGAAGGCGATGAGAACGACGAGCGAGTAGCGCTGCGGGTAGACGATCGAGCCGACGTCGAGCCCGCCGATCTTGGCTTCGGGGATGATGAAGGTGCCGTCGCCGACGCTCGCGGGGTTGTTGAACACAAGGCTGTTCAGCGCGACGGCGAGGCCGAGCGTGACGATCGCCAGGTTCACGCCCCGGGACCGCAGGGTGATAGCGCCGACCACGAGCCCGAGAGGGAGAGTGGCGGCCGCGCCGACAAGGACGGCCGGAAGAAACGGCAGTGCGCCCGACTTGGCGAGCAGTCCGGCGATCCATGCTCCCCAGCCGGCCATCGCGAACTGCGCGAGTGACAGCTGTCCGCTGTAGCCGGTTACGACCACGAGGGACAGGACGATCAGCGCGGTGCCGAGGCTGGTGGTTATCGCGCCGTTCCACTGCGCCGACACAGTCTCGATGACGAGGACGCCGAGCACGAACGCCACCATGATTGACCCCGGCCGGAGCCGCCCCGTCCCGATCCGGGGAAGCCGTACCGAGGCCTGCGTGCGGCTGGTCAGCCTTTCTCCCCGGAGCAGCAGCAGGATGATCATGGCGAGGAAGGGCACCGCGTCCGTCCACCCGGGGGCCGTCACGTAGCGGCTGACCTCGGACTGCGCGACGCCGATCACCAGCCCGCCGGCCAGCGCGAGCGGGAAGGACGACAGGCTGCCGACCACCGCGGCGGCGAGCGCCGGGACCACGAGCAGGGTGTAGTCGGTGACCGACAGGTTCTCGATCGGGGCCAGCATCACGCCGGCGGCGCCCGCCATCGCCGCGCCAATGAACCAGTTGACTCCCAGGACGAGGCTGGGGGAGTGCCCCAGGCCAGCCAGCGCCTGCGGGTTCTGCGTGGCGGCGGCCGACATCCGGCCGAACTGCGTGTACCGGTAGAAGGCGCCGAGCAGCGCGGAGATAACCAGGACACCGCCCAGGATGATCAGCTTGTCGACTCCGACGGCCGCGCCGAACAGCGTCACCGTGCCGGTCGGCAGCTGCGGCGCGACCACCAGGGCCGGGCCGTTGTAGATCAGCGCCATTCCTTCCTGCAGGATGATCATGACGGCCAGCGTGGCGATGATGCGGGTGAGCGCGGCGGCCTCCCGGAGCGGCCGCATCACCCCGTAATGGATGAGCAGGCCAACGCAGCCGGCGGCCACGATGCTGAGCGGCACGGCCGCCCAGACGGGGAAGCCCGCGTCATGGGTGAGATACCAGTAGAGGAACCCGGCCACCATCGCGATCGCCCCGTGCGCGAAGTTCACGACGCCGGAGCCCCGGTAGATGATCACCAGCCCGAGGGCGAGCAGTACGTAGAGGGAGCCGGTCGCCAGGCCCAGCATGCCGAACTGAATCAACGCGGGCACCTTTCGCTATGGCATGAATAGGAGGAATCGTCGGTGAGGGGACCCCGGGGCAAGCGCGACGCCGCTAGCTCAGGTAGGAGGACTCGATCTCGCTCAGTTGGGCAGACATCTCGGCGGAGGTCCCGGCCAGGACGATCCGGCCCTGGCGCATGACGTAGACCCGGTCGGCGACCGAGAGCGCGTTGCGGATGTGCTGCTCGACCAGGAGGACGCCCATGCCGCGGTCGGCCGCGCCACGCACCGCCCGCAGGAGCCGCCGCACGATGAGGGGAGCGAGGCCGAGGGAGAGCTCGTCGGCGAGCAGCAGGCTCGCCGTCCCCGACAGGGCCCGGGCCAGCGTCAGCATCTGCTGCTCCCCGCCGGACAGTAGCCCCACTCGCCGTCGCAGCAGCGGGCGCAGTTCGGGGAAGAGCTCCAGCGGCCGCTCGGGCGACTTGTGTGCGAGCCGCAGGTTATCCGCGACCGACAACCCCGGGAAGACGGACCTGTCCTCGGTGATCAGCCGCATCCCACGGCGGGCCCGGTGGTGGAGGGGCGACGTGGTGGGGTTGCCCGCGATCGACACCTGTCCCTGGGCGGCGGTTATGACCCCGGCCAGGGCGAGCATGAGCGTCGTCTTGCCCGCTCCGTTCGGTCCCGCGAGCGCGACCACCTCGCCCGCGGCCACGTGCAGGTCGATGTCGTGCAGGACCGAGAGGTGCCCGTATCCGGCGCTGAGCCCGGACGCCTCGATCAGGACGTCGCCCGTGCGGTCGCTCGCCTCTCCGAGCCTGTCAGGGGGGAGTTCAGTTCCCATAAGCCACCTTGCTTATCCGGGTCGGACTGGACGGCTCCCGCCGCTCTTTTAGGCACCTTAGCTAAATTAGTAAGTTAATTCAATGATTTGTGTGGCCCGGGCAACCGGAACGGAAACGTGGGCCAGAGACGGCTGGCGGAGGAATCGTGGTCTCGGGAGGTACTCCCGCCAGGCTGGCGGCTTCCGTTCCGTGATTTGCTGTTCACCGGTAAACCAGGACGGAAGTCGGTGAGGCACGTGACGGCCGATCAGCCCCGGAGGCGCCGCAGCAGGCGTGGCGAGGGCGACCAGCTGCGATCGGAGGTGCTCGAGGCGGTCAACCGGCTGCTGGACGAATGGGGCAGCCACGAGCGTCTCACCATCCGGGCAGTGGCCAAGGAAGTCGGCGTCGCGCCCGGCAGCATCTACCTGCACTTCCCAGACAAGTCCCAGCTGGTCTGGGCTGCGCTCGGCGGCAAGTACGATCAGCTGGCCCAGCGCATGAGCGAGGCCGACACGGCGGCAGCGGACCGGGGGCCGCGGGAACGGCTACGGGCCCAGGTTCGCGCGTACTGCCAGTTCGCCGTGGACAACCCCGGCCAGTACCGGCTGATGTACGAAATCGGCCAGCCGCCCGTCGAGTGGGCCCAGGCGTCCGCCCACCCGGCGCGGCGGGTATCCGGCCGGTTCCGGGCCGCTCTCGGCGCGTGCGCGTCCGCGGGCCATGCCCTGCGCCTCCCACCGCGTCAGTCCGCCCACACGCTGTGGACCGGGCTGCACGGCATCATCACCATCCAGCACGCGGTCGGGCTTCCCGCTGAGATGTCCTTGCTCGGCGAACTCGCCGACGGCCTGCTCGACGCCCTGGTCGCCGCCGAGGCTGGCCCGGACACCGCGATGCCGGCGGACACCGAGGCGGAACGCATCCTGTCGCGGTGGATCCTCGACGTCGGCCAGCCCGAGCCTTGACGCGGCCGGGTCAGGGCTTCCCGGCGTCCTCGACCCGGTTCAGGACGCGGGCCACGTCGGCCATATCCGGGGTGGCGCAGGCCGCCGCGTACTCCCGGCGCAGGCGGAGCACCGTGTCCGCGACGGACGGCACGTCGTCGATCAGGTCGACGCCCTGCCCCGCTGACCAGACCGTCTTCCACGGCTTCGCGCCGGGCGGCAACTCCGTCGGCGGGTCGTCCGGGTCGACCCCGGCGCCGCGCATCGACTCGGCGAGCCAGTTCGCGGGGATTCCGCCGATCGCGCCCGTGTACCGCAGGTCGGACGAGCCCGCCTCGGTCAGCATCTTCTTGTGCCGGGGGTCGGCCAGGGACTCCCGGGTGGCGATGAACCGGGTGCCGAGATAGGCCAGGTCCGCGCCGAGCAGTTCCGCCGCTCGGATAGCCGCGCCCGTCGCCACGGCCCCGGCGCAGATGATCGTGCCGCCGAACATCTGACGTACCTTCGGGACGAAGACCAGGTGAGAAATGGTCCCGGACTTCCCGCCGCCGCCCGCGCCGATGCACGTCATCCCGTCCACGCCGGCCGCGGCCGCCTTCTCCGCGAACCGCAACGTCGTGACGTCGTGGAAGACCCGCAGGCCGTGGCCGTGGACCCGCTTGGTGAGCTCCGTCGGATCCCCGGCGGCGGAGATGATGACCTTGACCCCGTGGCGGACGCACAGCCGCAGGTGCTCATCGAGTTCGGCGGGCTCCATCCGGGTGGACAGGTTGACGGCGAGGGGGCCGGTGCGGGCGCCGGGATGGTCCGCCGCGTACTGGTCCAGCCCGCCCCGGATATCTCCCAGCCACCGGGCGAACGTCTCGAACGTGCGGGCGTTGTGCCGGGGGAAGCCGGCCATGATCCCGGCCTGGCAGGCGGCGCGGACCAGGTCCGGGCCCGACACCAGGAACATCGGCGCGCAGATAGCGGGCAGAACCAGTCCGTCGCGTAGGTCGTCGTCCAGCGGCATGTCGCGGTCCTTTCGTGTAGTGCCGGGCCCCGGCCTTCCGTGCTAAACAGTTCATATAGTAATCTATTTTATGGCTGCCTGCTCATGTCGCGAGTAGCCTTCCAACGGACAACCCTGACAGTGGAGCCGCCGATGACCAGGGATGATGTCTCTTTCGCTGAAAGGCGGGAGCTGCGCGCCTCGGTGCGCTCGTTCTTCGCCAGGTACTCTCCCGAAGAGGAAGTGCGCCGACAGATGGAGTCCGCCGAGGGCTTCGACCGCGGCTTGTGGCAGCGGATGGCCGTCGAACTCGGCCTGCAGTCGCTGATGGTGCCCGAGGAACACGGAGGCAGCGGATTCGGACTGTCCGAGGCGCAGATCATCCAGGAGGAAGCGGGCCGGGCCCTCGTGTGCGGCCCGCTGCTGTCGTCGTCCGCGCTCGCCGCGAGCCTTCTGCTCGCCACCGGCGACACGGAAGCGTGCGGCGAGTTCCTTCCCGGCCTGTGCGATGGATCCCGGATCGTCGCGGTGGCGGCCAGCGGCTGGCTGGCCGGATCCACCGCGGATGACGCGTTCCGCGCCCGCGCCGAGCTTGTCCCCGGCGGCTACGCGCTGACCGGGGAAGAGGAATTCATCCTGGACGCCCACACGGCCGGCACCCTGCTCGTTCCGGCGGCTGGACCCGAAGGGCCGGGAATGTATGCCGTCGACGCCGGAAACCGGGTCCGGGTGGACACGCTGCCCAGCCTGGACGCCACGCGGCGGCTCAGCACGGTGATCTTCGACGCCGCCCCGGGCCGTCTCGTGGGCAAGCCGGGAACGGGAGGCGACGTCCTGCGGGCGGCCCTGGTCCCGGCGTCGGGCGCGCTGGCGGCGGAACTGGCGGGCGTCGCCCGCCGCGCCCTGGACCTGGCGGTCGAATACGCCAAGGTACGCGAGCAGTTCGGCCGGGTCATCGGCTCCTTCCAGGCGATCAAGCAGAAGTGCGCCGACGTGCTGCTCGCGATTGAGACCGCGACGTCCGCCGCGTACGCCGCCGGGGCCGCCTTCGATTCCGGCGCCGGCGACGCCGCCGTCCTCGCGCACCTCGCGCTCGCCGAGGCCGCCGAGGCCGCCGTGTTCGCCTGCACGGAAAGCGTCGAGATTCACGGCGGTATCGGCTTCACCTGGGAGCACCCGATCCACCTGTACTACAAGCGCGCGGTCGCCTCGGCGGCGCTCACCGGCGGCCCGGCCCGGCAGCGCGCCCTGATGCTCACGGCCCTGGGACGGTGACGATGGAAACCACGGGTAATAGTGAAGACGACCTGATCAGCCTGGCCGTCGACGACGGCGAACGGGAGTTCGCGACCGAGGCGGCCCGGTTCCTCGCGGCCAGCGCGCCCCGCCGCTCGGCCGAGCAGGCCGTCGAATGGGGTGTCGGCGAAGAACGGCTCGCGCTGTTTCATGAGACCTCCGGCGAGGAGGAACGGGCCGAGGCGGATGCCGCCCGGCGGTGGCAGCGCGCGAAGTGGGACGCCGGGTTCGGCTGGATCACCGGCCCCGCGGAGTACGGCGGCCGGGGACTCGGCGACTCCTACGAGCGGCTGTTCCGGCTCCTGGAGGGCGAGTTCGACGTCGCGGACATGAGCCCGCTGCGCATCGGCCTCGGCACCGTGGGCGCGGCGCTGCTCGCCCACGGCACTCCGGAGCAGAAGACCGAGTTCGCGGTCCCCATCCGGCGCGGCGACATGGTCGCCTGCCAGCTGTTCTCCGAGCCCCAGGCCGGCTCCGACCTCGCAGGCGTCCGTACCAAGGGAACCCGGGAGGGCGACGCCTGGCGGATCGAAGGGCAGAAGGTCTGGACGTCGAACGCCCAGTTCGCCGACATCGGCCTCGCGCTGGTGCGCACCGACCCGCAGGCGCCCAAGCACCGGGGCCTGACCATGTTTATCGTCCCCATGAACACACCCGGTGTCGAGGTGCGTCCGCTGCGCCAGATGACCGGCGGCGCCAGCTTCTGCGAGGTCTTCCTCACCGACGTCGTCCTGCCCGACCGCTACCGCCTCGGCGAGGCGGGCGCGGGCTGGAAGGTCGCGCTCGACACCCTCTCCGCCGAGCGGAGGTCCACCGGCGACCGGTCCCACGAGCTCACCGCCCGGGCCGTGCAGCTCCTGTGGC